>NZ_JADYTF010000085.1 GCF_021530995.1 Bacteroides caecigallinarum | reverse complement strand
GTATATCACCGGGATAGGGTCAGAGTTTCCCGCACGGTAGCTTGTGAATTGGCTTTCGTCTATCTCTATGCTTTCCAGACGCCGGAGGTCGTAGTCGCTCTTTTTCAGAAGCTCAATCAGGAATGTATGTGTACCCGTAGCAAACCAGTAGCTTCTGAACTCCATTGCATCCATTGCATTCAGCAGGCTGAAAGGATTGTATACCCCCTGCATGGTATGATTGAAACGGTAACCATCGTACATGTTCTTCATCCTTGCACAAAGATTCTCCACAGTCGTGTTCTCCTTTTGGGCAAACTCAACAAGTTCTTGCGGAAAGTTCTCCTGCAGTTCCCCGGGAGTTATTCCACACAGATTTCCGTATCTTGCATCCTGGCTTATGTCCTTCAGATGGTTCAGGTCGCTGAACACACTGACCTGTCCGAATTTAGTCACACCTGTCAGGAAAACGAATTTCAAATATGCGTCTGTACTTTTCAGTACACCGTAAAACGCTTTCAGAATGGCACGGTATTCCTGTTGCAGAGGTTCGTTGTGTATGCTTTGCAACAGAGGCTTGTCATATTCGTCCACAAGAACTACAACAGGGGAACCTGTGGTTTGATACGCCCTATGGATAATGCCATAAAAACGGTCGGACAGTGTCTGTTCACGTGTGTCCCTTCCATACTTGTCTTCCCATGCATTCAGGTGTCGTTCCAATACAGTCTTTATATCCGAAGGTTCAGAATAAGTTTCTGCATTCAAATCAATATGCAGCACCGGATATACCTTCCACTCTCTTTCCTCTTTCTCTATATCTAGCCCTTCAAAAAGCTCACGTTTCCCCTTGAAGTAAGCCTCCAGTGTCGACACAAGCAGGCTTTTCCCGAATCGTCGCGGGCGACTTAGAAAATATGCAGAGCCTTCCTGCACCATCTTGTAGATATATTCCGTCTTGTCTATATAAACATATCCGTTGATGCGGATTTTTTCAAAACTCTGTATTCCGATGGGATATTTCATGCGCAACCGTTTTTAATTGATGGATATAACCGACTCTCTCTCCTCACTTTATGCAAATTTAATATAAAGCAGTTGAAATACAAAATTGTCTCACCTTTAATTATGTCTTATCCTGAAAATATTGTGCCTAAAATGCGGACGATGTAGCTAAAGCTCTTTCATCCTCCACCGGTACATATTTGGGATGATTGCTGAACCCTATATTCCGCAGCTTCCCTTCCTGCACGAGCCGTTTCAGTATCTGTGCGGCTCTGGTCCTGTTTATGCGGAATCTCTGCTCCACGATGCTGCGGGTTATACTCTCGTTCTCCTTGAAATAATCTGTCAGAGAAGCTTCAATCTCCGCATCGGAAATCCTGGACGAGTGGAATCCCCTCGATTTTACCCTAGGCTTGAGCGCCTCCTTCACCATGTCCACAAATTCGGGCAGAGGCCTGATGTTCACCGATTTCAGAACCACATTCTTGCCGTTCTCCAGTCCGTCCACAACACCGCTTTCCGTGCCCAGTGTTATTTCAAACTGGCAGATACCGTCCAGCACCACGATGTTTCCCGCGCCCAGCTCTCCCGAGATGGCATCCTGTAGTGCGGTTATGGTAGCGTAAATGTCGGTCGGAGTAAGTGTGGTGTACTTCGAAAGCCTGTTCGCCATCGACTTGGTGGAAATCTTCTGACGCCTGCAAATCCTGATATGGTATTTCGATTTTGAGTTGTCGCTCTTGCTGTTGGGGTTTTCATAGAAATCATATTCAATTTTGTCCATAAGGTCTTATGTTATAATAAATTTGACAAGAAAAGGCTTGAAATCTGCGTCGTACAACTGGAGTTTGAAGCACTGCAAACTATAGTGTTACGCACGTCAAACTATAGTTTTACGCTCTGCGCACTCTAGTTTTACGCCGTGGATGACGGCATGTCGCAATCCTAATCTGCATACATCCATATTCCGACACCCGTCCGCCGTCCCGCAAATGTATCCCAAAAACCGAATATAACCTAGAAAAACAACTTTAAAATATGTATACTATATAAGTGTTAAAACTATGTTTTGCAACATTAACCTTGCAAATGTGTTACACAAGTATAAATATTTCATTATTACGGATTTTTTTCTCTAATTATTAATCGCATTAAAATAAAATGTTGTATTTTTGTGTCGCCAAAAAGGAAATAAATATATCTAAAATAATAACCAATTTAATTCATTAGAACAATGGCAAATTTAGATCTTACCAAATACGGTATCCAGGGTACCGTAGAAATCTTGCACAATCCTTCATACGAAGTATTGTTTGCTGAAGAAACAAAAGCCGGTTTGGAAGGCTATGAAAAAGGTCAGGTAACTGAACTTGGTGCAGTAAACGTTATGACTGGTATCTACACTGGTCGTTCTCCTAAAGATAAATTCTTGGTAAAAGACGCTACAAGTGAAAACACTGTATGGTGGACTTCAGAAGAATATAAAAACGACAACAAGCCTGTAACTACAGAAGCTTGGAATGTATTGAAAGAACTTGCTGCTAAAGAATTGTCAAACAAGAAACTTTATGTTGTTGATGGTTTCTGCGGTGCTAACGAAGGTACTCGTCTGAAAGTTCGTTTCATCATGGAAGTTGCATGGCAGGCTCACTTCGTAACTAACATGTTCATCCGCCCAACAGCTGAAGAACTTGAATCATTCGAACCTGACTTCATCGTTTACAACGCTTCTAAGGCTAAAGTTGAAAACTACAAAGAACTTGGCTTGAACTCTGAAACAGCTGTTGTATTCAACTTGACTACTAAGGAACAGGTTATCCTTAACACTTGGTACGGTGGTGAAATGAAGAAAGGTATGTTCTCTATGATGAACTACTTCAACCCACTTCGTGGTGTTGCTTCTATGCACTGTTCTGCTAACACTAACATGGACGAAACTGAATCAGCTATCTTCTTCGGATTGTCTGGTACAGGTAAGACTACTCTTTCTACTGACCCAAAACGTAAACTTATCGGTGACGACGAACACGGATGGGACAACGAAGGTGTATTCAACTACGAAGGCGGTTGCTACGCTAAGGTTATCAACCTTGACAAGGAATCAGAACCAGATATCTACAACGCTATCAAGCGTAACGCTCTTCTTGAAAACGTTACAGTTGATGCTAACGGTAAGATTAACTTCGCTGATAAGAGCGTAACAGAAAACACTCGTGTTTCTTACCCAATCAACCACATCGAAAACATCGTTAAGCCGGTTTCTAAGGGTCCTCACGCTAAGCAGGTAATCTTCTTGTCAGCTGACGCATTCGGTGTATTGCCTCCAGTATCTATCCTTAACCCAGCTCAGGCTCAGTACTACTTCCTGTCAGGATTTACTGCTAAGTTGGCTGGTACAGAACGTGGTATCACTGAACCGACTCCAACATTCTCTGCATGTTTCGGCGCTGCATTCTTGAGTTTGCACCCAACTAAATATGCTGAAGAACTTGTTAAGAAGATGGAAATGACTGGTGCTAAGGCATACTTGGTTAACACTGGATGGAACGGTACAGGTAAGCGTATCTCTATCAAAGATACTCGTGGTATCATCGATGCTATCCTTGACGGTTCTATCGACAAGGCTCCTACTAAGACTATCCCATTCTTCGACTTCGTAGTTCCTACAGAATTGCCGGGTGTAGATCCTAAGATCCTTGATCCACGCGATACTTACGAATGCGCTTGCCAGTGGGAAGAAAAAGCTAAAGACTTGGCTGGACGTTTCATCAAGAACTTCGCTAAGTTCACAGGAAACGAAGCAGGTAAGGCTCTTGTAGCAGCTGGTCCAAAATTGTAATTTCCCCCATATACATTTTTTAATTATAACAGAGCGGCTCCAAATTGCTGGGGTCGCTCTCTTTTGTTTATCGGTTGTAGTGCTCTGTTAGAGCTCTATTAGGGTTTTCAATAAGTTTTGCTTATATGTATATACTATATGAAAGTGTTACAAAATATTGTAATGATTTTTCATCTACCATTAAAAAAGGTTAATATTACATAGTTTTCTACTCACTAAAGATTGATTTCTCAAATAAAGTATATACATTTGCTCAGTAGAAATCATATTTATATGGTTTTTATAAAGTTTGTAAATTCTTTTACCGCTGTTGTTCATCCGGAGACGCGGAGGTGAATGAATGGTCAAACGGTTCTTTGAAATAGGTATTAATGTGAAAGGTGAAAAAGCATGGATACTAGGGATAGATGATAAGGTATTGTTGTCGGGGCGACAACTTACATCACTCGCAATCATTGCTACAGAGCCTTCTGGGGCATGTTTCATGGGCTTGCAATACCGTATCGTTGTCTTTTTATGTCCCTTGTGTGTCCCTTGTACTAAACTTTATTTTCATTACCTCCTGTTTCTGTATATTTGGTTTATAACGGATTGAATTATAACTATTTAATTCTTTTAATTTATAAATTAAAATTTTTTTTATCATGAGAAAAAAGTATTTAAGTGCACTTCTGTTCGGAGCCCTTTTGGTTACTTCGGCAGGAACTTTTACGTCTTGTAAGGACTATGATGATGATATCAAGAACTTGCAGGAACAGGTCGATGGAATTAAGACCTCATTGGAAGAATTACAGACGCTAGTGAAGGCTGGAACTGTAATAACAAAAGTTGAAACTATTACAGATGGTAATGGCGGTATTAAGATTACTACAAGTGATGGTAAAACTTACGATGTCCTTAATGGTGCTAATGGTACAGCAGGTAAAGATGCTGATGTTTGGACTATTGGCTCTGATGGTTACTGGTATAAGAATGATAATAAAACAGAATACAAGGCTGTTGGTACTAATGGTACTAATGGTACTAATGGTACAAATGGTAAATATTACGTTCCTAACACAGAAACAGGATATTTTGATATCTATCAAGATGGTAAACTTGTAGAGTCTACAGAAATCAGCTGGAAAGCAGCTGGTGTTACTGCTATAAAGAATGGTAATACTCTTACATTTGCTAATGTTGAGGGTGTAGAGGGCGGTAAAGTTGAAATAAAATTAGGTGAAGCTTTAGGCTCTGTAGCATTCTTGCCGGAAAGAATAAGTCAAACATTACCTTATCCTACAACTACTAAAGATTTTTATCATATAAAAGACTATATTGATGAAACTAAATATAAAACTGACAAAACTTTTATTGGACAGGCATATGATAAATCTAATGTAGTTGAAATGCTATATCGCTTAAATCCAAAAGATACATACGTAGGAGAAGATACATATGTAAGCTTTGTTAACAGAGCTGTAAGTAGAGCTACAGGTGATTTGGCATCATTGATGGAAGTACGTGATTCTGAGATCAAAAATGGTGAAGCAACTGTTAAAGCTTTAGTTAATGCGTCTAAATTAACAGACAAATCTCTCGCAGCTCTTCAGGTTGTTAGTGGTCAGGAATCTGTTGTTACTTCAGATTTTGTTCATATTACATCTAAAGCTGTTGATGTGGTAATTGCAGATACAACTGAAACAAAAGTTGGTAACGATGCTATTGAATTCTACCCAAGAAAAAAAGCTATTGTAGGTGATAAGGGTGAGACAAGTGAATTTATTAAGGAATTTGTCGCATTAGCTGCTGAAGCAAATTTTGATTTGGTTTACAACGATGCAAATGGTCTTGATTTGAAAGACAAAGTAGGTTTGTATTCTAATTTGAAAGATAATTATTTGGTAGATCTAGGATTCTATGGAATGGAATATGAGTTCGAATTACCAAACGAATATTTAGCAGATGACCAGCAGAAGACAAATCAACAGTGGTTCGTAACTTTGAATGATGGTGTTCTTAAGGTTAATAGAGAACACTTTAAAAATGAAAATAAAGAAGTTGATCCTACACCTGCAATTGGTCGTACCCCAGTTGTTAGAGTAGATGCTTTCATGGTTGATAATCACGGTGTAAGAAGAATGGTAGCTTCTTCTTATATTAAAGTCGCTATTACTAGAACTGCTGATGTTGATAAAGAAGCTATTAAAGCTGAAATATCAGGAGTAAAAGAAAAAGATTATTATACACTTAATGCTGCATACGATACACAAGTAGGTGTAATGTCATGGCAAGATGTTAATACTGAGATTTACGGTAAGACTGGATTAACAGCAAAATCATTCTGGAAATTCTATGGTGGAGCTCATGATACTTATGATGTCAAGATAGAAGCAGAAGGTGCTATCAACAACCCAATATATACAAAAATTGGTGTAGCTAATGGAACTGGAGATACATTTAAAGGTATTGAGTATAAAGTAGATCTCAATGCTGATGATCAGATTACTTCAAATGTAGAATTGTCAATCAATAATAGAATCGAGACAGAGAATACTTATACAGATGTTAATGGTAAGGGAGCTAAATATACAGTTACTATTACAATTAAGTCAGATGATAAGAAAGCATATCCAGATGTAATCTTGACACAGGAATTCTACGTTAAAGAGGATTGCAAGACATATGAATATAATCCTTTGTATTATGTAAATTCTTATGATGGCAAAGCAGGTGATTATATTGTAGTTAAGGGTCAGTTGAATGAGAATGATAAGTGGGAAATGTCAACAGCTGTTGTTGAACACTTCAAGAAAGATGCTCAGGGAGATAACATTTTTGATGGAAGTGATTACTTACCAGTTAATGTAAATTCTATTGAGTTTAATTGGGCTGTTGGAGAAACTGGCGTTACTGCTCCTGTCGGTGGAATTACTGCAAACGATAATACAGTAGCTCTTTCAAGTGAATTGACAAAACCTTATGCAAGTAAGAAAATGACATATACTACAACCCTTGCTAATGGTGAAGTGTGTGATGATTACTTATATAATATTGTATTTGTAAATCCATTCATTGCAGGCAATGCTGAAGGTGTTGAATTAACTGATGGAGTTGGTCCTAGAACAGTGGAAACTGCTGATAAAGTACTTGTATTAGATACCGAAAATGCTTATATTTGGAAGGATAAGGCATTGACTTCTAAAGCAACAAGTGTATATAAAGTTGAAGTGCCTACAATAACTTATGCTTTTGTAGAAAATAATGATTACAATACTATCATTAACAATAAGAGTGATGGTAGTGACTTGTTAGTTGATCCAAACACAGGTGTAGTTACTTGGAAGAACGAAGGTTCCTTATTACAGTCTAATTATAATTTGGAGGTTGAAGCAACAGTTAAATTTACAAAGCTGTCAGTAGTTAAGGTTAGAATCCCTGTAACACTTAAGAAACAGTAATTATTAATGTAATATTATAATGAAAAAGAGTTCGGTAGTAACCGAACTCTTTTTTATGCAAATAATTAGGAACATTCAGTAAATATTATAAAATTAGCCAACTAATTCATACACAAAGTATTGCGAATTAGTTGGCTTTTTTGTATCTTTAGGTATTCCCCCGAAAATAAGGTTTGACGGCCCAAACGGGGGAAATCCCCCAATAAAGATATGGCTAAGATACAAAATATTTCGGAAATTCACCCTACTTTGGGTTTTACAGAATTTGATATTCTGGAAAAATAACGCAAGAGTTTTAATGAGAGTGAGCTTGGCAGGCTTCATTCAGTGTTCCCTTTTGAAGTTATGGCAAAAACCATTGGGCTGTCTGAAAATCGTCTTGGACGCAGGAAGATATTCAGTCCTTCCGCAAAGATTGCCCTTATGATCCTGAAGGCCTATACCGGACTTTCTGACAGACATCTTGTGGAACATCTTAACGGCAACATACATTACCAGATGTTCTGTGGAATCATGATAGACCCGTCTTTCCCCATAACCAACTACAAGATAGTCAGCGCCATCCGTAACGAGATAGCAGCCCGTCTTTACATTGAATCCCTTCAGGAGATACTGGCCACACACTGGAAACCATATCTTGAGAATCTTCACGTGTGCATGACAGATGCCACTTGCTATAAGAGCCATATGCGTTTCCCTACAGACATGAAGCTCCTTTGGAAATGTCTTGAATGGCTTTACAGACATATCTGCCGGAATTGTAAGGAGCTTGGCATGAGACGCCCACGCAACAATCTAGTACAGGAAAAGGAAATGTTTGAAGGCCGTAAGGTCAGTGACCGTATTGTAAGTATTGACCGTCATTATGTACGTCCCATCGTAAGAGGCAAGGAAACCAAACCCGTCGAGTTCGGTGCAAAGGTTAACAACATACAGATAGACGGCATATCGTTTATCGAACACATCTCGTTCAAGGCTTTCAATGAGGGTATACGCCTGAAGAACTGTATCCGTATGCAGCAGAACCTCATGAAAGTGAGGGTGACATGTGCGGCAGGTGACTCCATATATGCCAATAATGCCAACAGAAAATATTGTACTAAATATAGTATATCCACTTCCTTCGTACGCAAATGAAGAGCTGCAAAGGATGAACACTTGAGAAAGGTTCTCAGAAGTGGGCTGTCAAGGGAAAGAACCACCAGACTTGAAGGAAGTTTCGGAATTCAAAAGCAACATTACTCACTATCAAGGATAAAGGCACGGAACATGAACACGGAAATCCTGTGGATTTTCTTCGGAATACATACAGCCAATGCAGTACTGATGATAGACAAAATCAGGAATAGAACAGCTAAAACGGCATGACATGATTTTCATAACCAAGAATCAGAAGAGGTTATCAGACTTTTTCCGGAGAGGCATGTCTTAACGGTTAGAATCAAGAGAGAAAATATGGAAAAAGTACAAGAAAAATGGCATATGGAGTTATTATGTTATATCATCTTCATATGCCATCATATATTTTAAGGACATTTACTGAATATCCCTAATCAACACATGCCTTATTAATTGATGGAGGAAGTATTATGACCGGATTTTCAGTTATTATAGTCTATCAGTTGGAAAAGACGGATAAATTTCATAGATACTTTCTTCCATCTTTTCTGACTGTCCATATATTCGATTTTCTGTTTGTCGGTATCGGATGAAAATGATACCGTTATTGGAGTTGGGCTTTTATATATATTTACCCATTCGCTATATCCAATAGTTGTACGTACTCTGGTTCTCCAATTTTTCTTTTGAGATTCTACATATAATATTTCTGTGTTCCCGGAAACAGAACTTTTCTGTGTTCCTGAATTATATGTGATTTCAATACAGTCAGGCTTATATGGCACGGATGTGGTTATTGTCATAAGGATTGTTACGGAATCCTTTGAATCAAGA
The DNA here is from genome assembly GCF_021530995.1 of Bacteroides caecigallinarum. Classification (GTDB taxonomy): domain Bacteria; phylum Bacteroidota; class Bacteroidia; order Bacteroidales; family Bacteroidaceae; genus Phocaeicola; species Phocaeicola faecigallinarum. The sequence continues at coordinate 7,698 of NZ_JADYTF010000085.1, read as the reverse complement.
TAGGTGTAATCGTAACTCAAATCTTTTTTGCATATATTTGATGATTCGCCTTTCTTTATTGACATTTTTTGCGGATATACAAAATATAATAATCCTTCTGTGTGTATGCTTTGCTTGTAGAACTTTGTAATGTCCTGGGCATTGATGTAGGTAAAGCTTACCAAAAATACTAATATTGATAAAATCTTATTCATAAGGGAAAAATAAAAAAATGGAGTATATAATTTTATTATATACCCCACAATTTATAAGTCATGTCTGATTGATTATTCGCCGTAAACAATAACTTTGTATGTGCCATAGATTCCTAAAATACTCATGTTTTCTCTGTCAACATGGCTGATCTTCTTTATGCCTGCAGATTTAGCGGCTGTCTCTACTGATGCATCACCTGTAAGAACCAAACCAAGGATGTTTGTGGCAGTTGCTGTACCTACTTTAGTTCCGCATGAATTAGATGTAACGTGTCCGTCGGTTTTTACACTTGTGTACAATGTTCCCCTACCGGCAGGAGTGAAAGTCATTGAAGCACAACTTGACATTCCGAATACTACCATACCTGCCATAGCCAGTTTGATCATTTTCTTTCTCATAACAATAGTTTTTAAGTTATTAAATAATTTGTATTAAAATATTTGTTTGATTTCACTGCAAATATATGTTTTTTTATTTATGATATATTCTTGAGAAATATATTTTTTTTGCAAATAGGTAAAAATAACCAATAATAAGAGAAGAATTGAATATATTGTATATAAATATTCATTATTCATGTCTAAATACATTATGGATTTATTAAACTGTTACTAATCAAATATTTGTATTTTCGTAAATTTATTGCGATATGTAAATATTTATAAAAAAACCACTTTTAAAAATTTGGGATTCTCATTTTTTTTTACCTTTGCGATAGAAAACATTAAAGATTATAAAAATCTTTTTTTGATGTTTGAGAGATTTATAGAATGGAGAATATGAACAATTAAAAATTTTTATTATGAAAATGTTGAAAAATCTATTTTCGGTATTTTGTTTTTTATTTGCAATTAACGTTGCTTTTACAAGCTGTAGTTCTAAAGAAGATGTAGAAGAAATTTCTGATTATGCTACTCAGGTGCAGGGCGTTTATACAGGAAAGCTTTATGTGGACAATACTGTAATTGAAGATCCTTACTACATAACTATTGCCAGAATTTCATCGACTGTAGTGACTGTAGCAGCAGAATTTTATGATGACGGTATGGAAAATTATAATGTGGAATATTCCAATGATCAGTATTATTTGAAGAGCGATACTTCTTCCGGAATAACAATAACAATAAACGGTAAGAATATTACAATCAATTTCTTGAATGATGCTGGAACAATGACTTCCTTCTACGGGAAAAAAGACTAAATAATTTTATTTATATTGCAATAGGGAGTTTATATGCTCCCTTTTTTTGTCTACGTTTATGAATGCTATCAAGTGTTTTATTATCCTGTTTCTCACAATAATAATTGGTTGTAAAGATGAAACAACTGTGGAAGAAGTGTATCTTAATTTTTCTACAGAGTATTTGTCTTTTGATTCAAAAGGTGGAGAAAAGCAAGTTGATGTGTACAGTAATTCGGATTGGAAAATTGCTTCGGAAGTTCCGGAATGGATTTCTGTAAATAAAATTGCTTCGGATGATGACAAATCAATCCTTATGTTTGAACTGACTGAAAATACTTCTGATAAATCAAGGGTATGCCAGATGTATTTTGAGTATCCTTCTGGTGGAAATGTCATAAATATAACACAATCTGGAAATGAATTTCTTCAATTCTCTGAAAAAGAAAATTTATCTCTGAACGAGAATGACACTGTAATTTCGCTTAATATACTTAAGAATGTTCCATATATAGTTGATATAAATAGTGATGCAGATTGGATAGATATTGATGGGTATAGTCAGTCGTCAGAGAGTCAGATGGCAAAAGAATTCACTGATAAGCAGATAGTTCTTAATATATCGGAAAATAGAACCGGTAATGTGCGTAGTGCTTATATAGTTATATTTAATAAGAAGTTTAATCTGTCTGATACAATAAGCATTAATCAGATTAGCGGTGAGAAACTGTATTATACTGACGGAGAATATTTCGTAATTCAAAAAGCGAAAATAAATAATCCTGTGAACTTGTTTATAATGGGTGACGGATTTACAGTTGATGATATGAGTATTGGAGGTAAATATGAAGAGATAATGAAACAGTCAATGGAATATTTCTTCTCGATAGAACCATATTCCAGCTATAGGGATTATTTTTCTGTGTATTCTGTTGTTGCTGAGTCAGAGACTGATGTAGTAGGAGGAGGTAAGACTAAATTTCAAACAAGATTCGGCACCGGTACGGCTATTAGCTGTAATGATGACATGGTGTTCGAGTATGTGAAAAATGTTAAGTATATTGATGAAGATAAACCTGTTACGGTGATTGTCCCCTTGAACATTGACAAATATGCAGGTACGGCCTATATGTACGGAAATGGTAATTCCATTGCACTGTGTCCTATGAGTACTGAATTGCCGCCTTATGATTTTGAGGGTATTATCCATCATGAGGCAGGGGGGCATGCGTTTGGACTTTTATGCGATGAGTATGTATATTATGATAAAGAAATGCCGCAAAGCCGGGTTAAGGAAATAAAGGAATGGCAGGAATTGGGATTCTATCATAATCTGGATTTCACTGACAATCTTGAAATAATAAGATGGAAAGATTTTGTCGGACATGCAAAATACTCTGATGTGGGAGCATTCGAAGGTGGATATGAATATCAATATGGAGTGTGGAGACCGGAAGAAAACAGCTGTATGAATAATAATATACCTTATTTTAATGTACAAAGCAGATGGAGTATCGTCAAGAGAATTATGACTATATCGGGTACAGACTTCTCTATTTCTGATTTTATGGAAAATGATGTCGTAAACAAACCTGCCGGCTCAAGAAGTGAAAATATGCCGGAAAATTTTATTCCTCTGGGAGAACCGGTGATGATTAAAAATATGAAATAACTATTCTATGAAATATATCAGACAAATGATTTTTATTAATTATTAAAACTATGCAAGACATGAGAAAGTTTAATTTGTTTTAGGGATTATTGCTTGTTGTGGCATTATGGCTCTTAATTCATGTGCCAAAGCAGAGATTGACGAAAATGACCCGGATAACGAGAATCCGGACATTGAGCAGAAAGACAATTTTGTATCATTCAGTGCTGAAATCAATGCACCTTCCAGAGCTACGGACACAAAGTTCGATATTCAGGACAATATTGGTGTTTTTGCAGTAAAATCAAACGGAAATGACAATAAGGGGATTATCTTAAGTTCCGGAAATTATGCAGACAATGTGAAGTATACTTATAATGGCTCAAGGTTTACATCTTCTAATGGTATAGAGATTGATGAAGACGGAACCCAATATTATTATCATGCGGTATATCCATATACTGCAGATGCTAGTGATAATTTTATGTTCAGTATTAAACAAGATCAGACAGGAAAGAATTATACCCTTAGTGATTTGTGTACAGCACATACATCTGCCACTTCCTCAAAACTTGTTGATTTGAAATTCAGACATAGATTATCTAAGCTTATAGTTAATTTGGAAGGTGGCAACTGGCCTAGCGGCAACTATACTTTGAAACTGAACAGCGTTTACACTAATGCGTCTGTTGATCTTAATGCGATGAACTTCACATACGGCAATAAAAAAGGTGAAGTAATTATGGCAGCAAACGGTAATATGAGTTATAAGGTTGTTCTTCCTCCACAGATATTGGCAAAAGATAACTTTGCAACATTATCTATTGGAAGTAAAGACTATCCTGTTACACTTAGTAATTCTCTTAACATGAAATCCGGTATGCAGTATGAGATTTCACTGACATACAATAATGATGCCGTTACAGTTGAGTTTACAGGTGATATTTATCCTTGGGGTGAGGAAGATGACAGATTTGAAGATGTAGTGCCTGATGATATACGCGAAGAACTTGACGATTGGATTCCTATATATTCAGGAGTTAATCCACCGATAGTGGAAGGTACTTATTTTATTGATCCATTCGAAACTGTTTATTGTGAGGATGGTGAATACGAACCTGGCTTTATTGTAGAGTCATATATTATCAAATTCAGCAATCAGAATACTTCTAACAATACCGTAGATTATAACGAAAGGAATGAGGAGGGTGACGCTGTAGGAGCAGGAAATGGAGCCTTCATCAGCGGTTCAGGAAATAACTTCACTGCTTTCTTCAATGTTACTGGTTCAACTTATGGCATAAGTACAAAAACAGCCTTGGTTGTTTCAGGAACAAAATCAAGTAGTGGAATTTCAAACTTGTACTATGCGTTTATATTGGTAGAGAAAGGCTATGACCCTGAAAATAAATTGATGGAGGAAGGTGTATTCAGAGTTTTCAAAGATAAGGACGGACTATCAGTAAATACATCATGGACAAGAAGCAGAAGCTCTAATATAGAGGTTAACAGCAGAAATTACTATTCAGTATTTAGCAATATGAAATAATCAGAACCATTAAAATACGGTTTTATATGAAACTTTACAGAATTCTAGGTTTAATGCCTGTCTTAGGTTTCTGCGCGTGTTCCGAAGTTGACCAGCCTGAACACTCACCGGAGTATATAAGTTTCAGTCCCGCTGTCAACGGATCAAGAGCCACAGATACCACTTTTGACAGAAACGACAAAATAAGCGTTTTTGCTGAAATCGACAACGGATATAATACCTCCGGCAGCATTGGCAGTAACCCTTATGCACATAATGTACCTTACTCATACAACGGTAGCAAATTCACGGCTATGAGTGAAGGAATTGAGCTGAAAGATAAAAATGACAAATTGTTTTATTATGCAGTCTATCCATACAGCTCTGATATGCAAACAGACTTTACATTCCGGTGCAAACAGGATCAAAGCGATTACACTGATTATACACTCAGCGATTTGATGGTGGCATATAATGATGAATCTACAAGCAGCCAGTCAGTCAGCTTGAAATTTATTCATATACTATCTAAAGCTGTTGTTAATCTTGAATATTCTGGTATTGAAGTGTATCGTGTAACCCTTACGGACGTGAATTATGCTGCGAATCTTAATATTGAAGAGAATACTGTTTCCACGTTGACCACAAAAGGCGACGTGGTGATGTGTTCAAACGGTAATAAGTCTTATAAAGCGGTAATACCACATCAAACCATAAAGAAAGGCGCCGCTTTTGCAATTATAGAAACAAACGTTGGTAATTACCGTGTTACGGCATCTAACGATATAGGATTAGGCCTTGCGAAACTAAAGAATATATATGTCAGTATAGATGACACCAGAAGCGGTAATTCCAGAACTTGCAGTGCTTATACAAAATAAAATAATTAGTCCCGAATCGGATGTGAATCATTATGATTCTTTTCCATTCGGGACTAATAATATCAGCTATTTTTCTATTTCAATAATCTATGCAATGAACTTTATTCCTTTATATGTGTACTGCGATTTAATTGTTCCATCAGGCGAGTAAATAATGATAGTAACATCATAAGTTCCGCCAACAGTCAAATCAGGAGTGATATTGAACTGAATAATAAATGATTGTGTGATTGCTCCTGTAACCGGCAATTCACTCAAGCTAATGTTGAAATCTCCGGTAGTCTTTAAGATTTGTCCACCTGTGTAAGTAGAGAACAAAGTCGGATCTTCATCGTATAACCAACTCTGATATTTATGAGGATCATCATAGCTACTATATACAGTATAAATCACTCCTCTAGATGCATCCCAGTTATAATGTTCTGAATCTTCTTTTACAGACAATACAGACCATGGAGCTTTTCCTCCCGGCTGATTAGGTTCATCTGTAAAATATACATAGAAACGGTTGGCACCATCGCGAAAGGCGAAATTCTCATCTGCAAAATGCAACATGATACCTCCACATTCTCCACCGGCATTATTATAAGCAGCGGCTTTTGCTTCAAGTTGTTGCCAATCAGCAGGTGGTGTTGTCATATTTTTACCAAAATGTTGAGTTCGTGACGTTCCATAACCTTGGTTCAAATAATCAGATAAAGTAGTTACATCAGTAATGTTTATTGCTCCATTTATATTCCAATGGTCAATTCCCACGCATCCGAACTTTACATCCATTGTTTGCGACAACTCATTAGACCATCTGATAATTTCATCGGCTACTTTATTGGCTTCTTGTGACATACTGCCAGAATTATCTACAAGAAATATTACATCAGCTTTTGCTTTAGATACCGGAGAGTTTGAACGTGAGCGTGAAGCCACTTCATTACCGTTTATTACTTTTATTCCTTTCTGTATCCCGTTAATTTCTACCCATACATTTTGGTTAGTTGCGCCTGTCCCATATAATTCTAGCCACTTGCCATTAGTTTGAATTCCGGCGAGATTAAAACGTCCTATTCTTGAATTTTCAGGGTCTACAGACAATGCAGAAATACTGGTAGGCATTATGAACGTTTCATCCCCTGCATTAATTGTAGGAGGAACCCCAGCCTGTGCATCAGAAGGAATCCCTGTAGGTTCACCGGTAGTAAGCTGAATGGTTTCACCGTTAATTACAAGTGTCAGGATACCGGTATTCGGGTCATAACGCACATCGTCAAACCATGAATCACCATTTGAACCTGCTGCACCGTCATTTCCATCCTCACCATCTTCACCATCTTCACCATCTTCACCATCTTCACCTACAGCCTTAACCGGATTTCCATTTTCGTCTAATACTTCTGTATATGTTAATCCGTTATCGTAACTAATCATCCAGTAACCAGTTGCACTTACCTTTAGACGAGGAGTAACGGCATCTTCTCCCGTAACAGGGATTTTGTTTCCATATTCATCGGTAAGCCAAGTTTGCTGACCGTCTATGGTCTGAGTCCAGTAATAATTACCGTCAGTATCTTTGTCAATTCCTATAACAGGCGCATCCTTTCCTGCGTTACCATCCTCACCATCCTCACCATCTGCAATAGTTGCAGTAGTTCCGTCACTGAATTCAATAATGTAGCCATCAGCAGTTTCGGTTACTTTGGTTACATATACATTGCCCTCTAACGCATTGACAATAAGACTGATTGAGTTAATGTTCGAATTCATTTTAGTCAATTGACTTTCGATGCTTGTCAGACGATCATCCAAGTCATTAACTCTGTCCCAAAGTTCACTGTCGTCATACTTACACGATACGGCACTGATTATCATCAGCAACCATAAAAAAGAAAATTTTAGTTTCATTGATTTAAGTATTTTGGTTAATAACTTCTTGGATACAAAACTAATGATTATTTTGAATTATAGGCCAAAAATATAAGAATTTATTCGTGTTTTATGTAAATATTTTACAATATAACAAATTAATATGATATTTTTTGTTGTATTGTAAAAAGTATTTATGACACTTTGTACCTACTGATAATATTTATTTCTCTTTTAATGTGAGATACCAAGCTTCACCAAGTTTTATTGGATTAAAAACCAAATTAATGGTGTTAGGAATATTATTGATATTAAATTCGATTTTATATTTTAAATAATTATTGTATTGAGAATTAAACTTTAATCTAACAAGATTACAAGACTTAATTGGATATTTAGTTAAAGT
>NZ_JADYTF010000084.1 GCF_021530995.1 Bacteroides caecigallinarum | reverse complement strand
TTATAAGAAGATAGAACTGTACTCTGAATTTTATGTGAAATAATACAACAAAAAAAAGTGTTACAACACAAATAGTAATACATCTGTACCGTAACACCATATTTGATATTTTTATCAGCACTTACCTCCGCAAGAGCATTTCGGAAGTTCCTGTTTCTTTATCTCGGTGATATAGAAACGGGCGAAACCGTTCTTTATCTCGTCGCGTACTCTGCGGAACTCAGAGTTGATGAACTCCTCAGTGCCAGTGGCATGCGACGGATCGTCGAAACCTATGTGAAGACGTTTTCCTACCTTGCCGGTAAACGCAGGGCAACTCTCGTTTGCTCCTCCGCATACGGTTATCACATAGTCCCATTCGCTGTCAAGATAAGTATTCACATGGGTAGGAACGTGATTGCTTATGTCTATTCCTACTTCTTTCATCACTTCTACCGCTTTAGGGTTGACCTGTGAGGCTGGTTCTGTACCACCTGAATAAACCTCCAGAGTTTCATCGAACGATTGCAGGAAACCGTGAGCCATCTGGCTGCGACAGCTGTTTCCTGTACAAAGAATCAATATTTTCATATGAGTTTTTTTTAAAGTTTATGGTTACAGTAAATAATTGAACAGATAACCAGACAAAATTATAAAAAAGGCTACAGTTCCGAAAAATATACCTATCAGTCGCCATGTCATTACTTTCTTCAGCAGTGTAGCTTCGGGCAATGACAGGCCAACAACGGCCATCATAAATGCAATTGCTGTACCCATAGGCACTCCCTTAGCAACAAACACTTCTATCACAGGAACTATACCTGCGGCATTGGCATACATAGGCACTGCAAGAATAACTGAAAGCGGAACGGCATACCAGTTGTCCTTAGACATGTACTGCTCGAAGAAACCTTCGGGTACGAAACCGTGCATGAAGGCTCCTATTCCGATACCTATGAGGATATAAATCAGTACCCCACTTACAATCTTCCAGGCATCGCGTACGATTGAAGGCAATCGCTTGATGAAAGTAGTGTGATCCTTCTCCCACTCCTCAGCCTGTGCGGACGAGTTGGCCTGTATCTGCCTAACCCATTCGCTGAGGTATGGAGAAAGGTTCATCTTACCCAATACGAAACCTCCTATCACGCCAAGCAATATACCGCTGATGACGTATATCACTGTTACTTTAAGTCCAAATGAGCCCAAGAACATAGCTACCGCAACCTCATTGACCAACGGTGATGTTATCAGAAATGCAAATGTCACTCCGAGGGGTATTCCTCCCTTGACGAAACCGATAAAAAGCGGTATCGACGAGCAGGAACAGAATGGAGTTATGGCTCCGAAAATAGACGCAAGCAGGTACTGAAGTCCGTACATCTTGTGTGTGAGAAGATAGTTTCGTAAACGCTCAATAGGGAAATAAGCGTTGATTATCCCCATCAACACACTGATGAAGAACAATAGTATCAGAATCTTTATAGTGTCGTAAAAGAAGAAGTTTACGGCAACGCCAAGAGATGTTCCGGCATCAAGACCGAATATGCCGTAAACCAGCCAGTCGGCAAAATCCTGTATCATATACTTAGATGCCTAAAAGTTCTTTTACTTCGCTTTCTGTAGGAACCTTACCTTTAATCTTGACTACCTCGTCCACTACTATGGCAGGAGTGGTCATGATATTGTAGTTCATCATTTCCATGATATCGTCCACCTTGGTAAGTTTCACATCCAGATTGTTTTCCTTGATTACTTTCTCTACTACCTGATAGGTTGTCTTGCACTTGCTGCAACCCGGTCCTAATACTTTAATTTCCATAATTCTATAAATTTATTTATTAAAAAAACATTACAAAACAATAATATATTCCTATTACGATGAAGAGTATCCCAACTATCACATTCGGCCATTTCTGCACGGTCTTTATACGCCCGTAGAAGCTGCTCATTTGCTGAACACTGAAAGCCAGTATCCACGCTACCACAAGCACCGGTATGGCTGTAGCAACGGCAAATACGGCAGGAAGCAGATAGCCGGCAGTAGCAGTGGCAGACATAGGTATGAGCATTCCGAAATAGAACACACCGCTCGTAGGGCAAAAGGCCAATGCAAACAATACTCCGATGAGCAATGCCCCTGCTCCACCCTTTCTGGCAAGTCCTTCGGCATTGCCGTTGAAACCGAACTTAGGCAGATTGAGTCTGTCACCGAAAAGCATAAACATTCCTATGATGAGAAGCATCGGTCCGATAAGGAGTTCACCCCATGTACCGATAGTCTTCTGTATGCCGAACATGCTTGAACCTTCTCTGAGAATCATTATCAGCACTACTCCGAGGAGAGTATATGAAAGTACGCGCCCCAAGGTATATAGCAGTCCGTTGATGAATACCCGTTTCCTGTTCTCGATATTCCTGCCTATAAAGCCCACAGCCGCTATGTTGGTGGCAAGCGGACAAGGAGAAATGGCAGTCAGCAATCCGAGAAGGAAAGCCGTAAGAACGGGAGTCGAACTATTGTCAAGCAAATTCTGTAGCCAATCCATAACGGCCGGTTATTTAAGCATTTCCCTTACTTTGTCTACTACACCGCTCTTGAACTCATCCGGTGACTGTCTGGCATTAGTGAACGCGAAGTCTGTCATATTCTCCACTGTTTCTTTGCCATCCTTATGTCCCACAACGAAGAGTGATGACCATGTGACTTCATACTTCTCTGCTATAGCCTCATTCTCTTCTTTTGTGATATCTATCACTCTGAATACCACATCTCCTTTCTTAATCTCTTCGGCAAACTCTTTTGCTACTGCTTCTGAAGCATTCTTCTCTATCGCCATACATGTGGCACATCTCTGTTTACCATGAAAGTACAACACTTCTACACAATCGCGGGCAGGAACTCCCACTTCCACTCCCTGTGCAGACGACTCATTCTTTGTGCCCATTCCGCACGATACCAAAGCCAGACAGGCTACGGCCATTAATACAATTATCTTCATATATCTTTTAGTTTATTGATATTATTAGTATTTCGTCAAACTACGAACAATGAAAGCAAAAAAAGATGCTGCTCATCCGCAGCAACTCTCTTTCTTACAAACAGACTGACCGAAGAACGCAGAAAACATCTTCCCTGCAAGTTCCCAATTCTCTCTGTTGATGCAATATTTCACCTTCGGAGTTTCTATCTCTCCCTGTATCAGACCTGCTTCCTTAAGCTCCTTAAGATGCTGTGACACTGTAGCCTTGGCTATAGGCAGTTCTTCGTGGATATCGCCAAAGAAACATGTTTCCTGACGCAAAAGAAACTCCAGGATAGCCATGCGTGCAGGATGCCCCATAGCCTTGGCAAAACGTGCCATTCTCTCCTGCTCTTCTGTATAGTTTTTGTTCGCCATTAATAGTATGTTTGAATATTGTTCGCAAAATTACGAATAAGATTCAGACTAACAAAGATTTTCCGGAATTTATAAGAAAAATAGATACATTTTCCTGTAAAACATTTGTCACTCACGCTTTTTCCTTCTGATAACGAAGCCTGTATAAATACACCACAGTACTGCCAGTCCGGCAAAAAAGATATAGATAAGAGTTCCTTTTCCGAGGATGGTGTATATACGTCCGGTATGCATCTCCTGTGCAAAGTTCCATAACGACATAGGCAGAGAAGAAAGATTTTCGGGCATATGTAGAGCTGTCGTTCCCTTATAATATTCCACTACGAAAGATTTTTCTGCTATATTATCGCAATATCCAGATACGGCATATTTACCGAACGGAGGACCTGCAACATCTTCTGCCTTTTCTCCGGTGAAATAATCAGTAGAAAACTGTTTGCTTCTGTCCCACACATACATTCCGCTGAAAGAACCCGTAAGCCAGTTGCCGCAGGAATCTTTCTGCCATACATTAAGTCCCATCACACTGACAGGAGGTGTCTTCTCCAATTTCACAGGAACAGACCGGAGTGTTGCTAAAGAGAAAATACCTTCAGATGAAGACAGTAGCCAATCGCCATATTCGGCATCATATCGAAGCATACGCAGTCTATCGTTCCAGGCATTATCGCTGTCTGCAACGGTATAAGGTATAGCCGGAGTACGGAAAGAAACAAGTGCTATAAGCACAGGTGGACGGAGACACCAACCTGTGAAAGCCACAAACAGAAGTATTATGAAAGTATATCTGCCAAGTTTGTCGTGCCAGTTAAGTGACGACTTCATTAGCTGAATGCTTCCTGTGGCTGTTTTACCGCTCATGCGGATTCTCTTTATATATTTTGGTAAAAGCCAGTATGTAATTCCGGTAAGACACAGCACTATCAGTATAACTGCAACAGCATCCATAATCAGTTTCCCAACTGTACCGAACATTTCTCCGCTATGCATAAGCCATACGGTTCGGAAGAGTGAAACCTTGCCGTCATAACCTTCAGGAGCTTTTAATTCTAATCTGCTGAATTCATTATAAGGACTGACGGAAGTATAGAGATACGAACGTCCCACTACTACCATGGTATCCCCTTTCAATACGAGGTCGGAGATACGTTCGTGAGCAAAAAGTACAAGAGGTGTACTCTCCCATCCTTTTCCATCGTTCCTGTAAAGACCAAACTGTCCGGCAGCAAAAAGAGAGCCGTCCGGAGTCTGAGCCATAGCCTTGATGTTACGGAAATCAGCACCTTCCGGTAAACCTGCATTGAAATATGACACATGCAGTCCGGTTGAATCAGTCTTCCAGATTCCGCTGTTTCCATATATAAACACTTTATCCCTATATTTTATAGAACCTCGCAGAAGCCCCATATTCCATTTATTATATCTATAATCTGCCGGAAGAAAACTTCTGTCAATATTTATATCCGCCACCAGTTCACGATGATTTAGCATTATCCCGCTCAGACAAAACATAAGCATAAAGAATGCGAATATTAGGCCGAACCATTTATGATGTTTTTTCCACGTTATACGTTTCATTATTTGTATCAATATTCAAATCCGGTACAAAAATAAATATTATCAATATTTCACACAATAGGTAGCATATACAGCGAACGCCCGACAAACGTCAATATTACGTTCATCGGGCGTTGCTTATTCAGATTATTAAAAGATTAATTACATCTTAGTCTTTTCAAACTTGTTCTTTTCTGCCATCAGGATTTTTTCAAGTTCCTGTGTCTTTTCAGGATTTTCCTTAGCTACATTTTTCTTTTCAGAAGGATCATCAACTACATTATAGAGTTGTACTTCCTTACTGTTGCCAAGCTCTGTCTTGGTCCAGAATTCCAATGCAGGCTTGTCGCTTGTTTCGATATATTTCCATCCGTCCTTAACGATAGAAAGCGTATTGTTCAGGTTCTGCTGGATTACATAGTCACATCCCTTAGTATCTGTTCCGATAAGAGTATTCAGATAGTTACGGCTGTCAGGAGCCTGTCCTTGAGGAATTTCATAACCCAACAGACCTGCAAATGATGCAAAGAAATCGACAGTAGAATAAAGTCCTTCCTGTACGGCAGGTTTAATCTTTCCTGGCCATCTTACAAGCAATGGAGTACGTGTACCGGCCTCATATGCACTGTATTTACCACCACGATAATTCAGCATAGGAGTATGTCCGTTAAGCAATTCGCGAGCTTGATCCTGATAACCGTCGTCTATTACAGCACCATTGTCACTCAAGAATACAAAGATAGTATTGTCAGCAATATTCAGACTGTCAAGAGTATTCATAATCTCGCCTACTGTCCAGTCTAACTGAAGGATAACATCTCCGCGAGTACCCAAACCACTCTTTCCTGCAAATCTTGGATGCGGTACACGAGGTACGTGTACATCCTGAGTTCCCATATAAAGGAAGAATGTAGTATCCTTGTTGCTTACGATAAAGTCTTTTGCTTTCTGTGTAATGATATCAGCAATCTTTTCATCATCCCACAATGCAGACTTACCACCTGTCATCCATCCTATGCGAGGAATACCGTTGATAATAGTATTATTGTGTCCCTGACTTGGTTTAAGCTTGACAAGTTCAGGATTTTCCTTACCTGTAGGCCAGTCTCCAACCTTATGGTCATAGCTAACAGTTATAGGGTCATTAGGATCAAGTCCATCTACACGACCATTTTCTACAAACACGCATGGCACACGGTCAACAGTTGCCGGAATGATATATTCATAATCGAAACCTATATCCTGTGTGTTAGGCTTGATAAGTCCGTTGAAATCTGTTCCTCCCTTAGGGCCAAGTCCGAGATGCCATTTACCTACTGCTGCAGTTGCATAACCTTCGGCCTTGAACATGTCGGCCATAGTTGTACATTCTGTATTGATAATCAATTCAGAATTACCCGGTGCGATACCTGTATTTTCCTGACGCCAAGGATACATACCGGTAAGTATTCCAAAGCGTGTTGGAGTACTTGTAGAAGATGTAGTATAAGCATTTGCGAACTGAAGTCCCTGACTTGCCAATCTGTCAATGTTTGGAGTCTGGATTTTTGTTGCACCATAGCAGCTAAGATCGCCTATTCCAAGGTCGTCTGCTATAAGGAATACTACGTTAGGATTTTTCTGTTTGGTTTCAGATTGATTCTTTGAACCGCCACCGGAACATGCGCTAAGCAACGCTGCAGCTGAAATCAATCCCAAGTGAAAAGTGGTTTTTTCCATAAGGTAAGATTTAGTTTAAATGATATATGTGTACAAAGATACGAAATATTATTAAAAATGCATTAATTATGCCAAAGAAAATAATATATTTTATTTATACTGACATAATAAATAAGAATATTTCCATTAGTTCTAATCAGAATTCAAATCTTACTTCATATAAAAAGGTAAATGTTATCTCTTCTTTAGGATTCCATTTACCTTTAATATACAATCAAAATTTATGGGCAAGTTCTGTAGCCAAACGACATCCATCAGTATTCTCAATCTCACCTTCATTTAAGACATCCGATATCAGAACTTCACCTGCAAGATTCCATTTCAACAAGGAAGCAGTCTTCTCCATTGGTATTCTTACACCATCCATTACAGACATATCATTTTCCTCGCAACAAGTAATCAGGCCCCACTTCTTTCCGGATACATTCTTCTCCCCAACTACAAGCGAGAATAAGCAATCAATTACTCCTTTTATTTGTGCCGGAATAGAATACCAATAGACAGGCATGGCAAACAGAACTCCATCCGAATCAATAATAGAAGATGCTATAGCATCAAAATCTTTATTGAACGTGCATGCTCTCCCGGTCTTATAACAAGTCATGCACGCATGACAACCACTTATATTCATTGAAACGGCATCATAGAGATTAATAGTATGACCGCACTTTTCAGCTTCTTTTATAAACGCACGTGTCATGGCCAGGCTATTTCCGTTCTTCCTCGGACTACCTGTAATAACAGTAATTTTCATATTTACTTCTCCTTATTTTTTATTGTATTTGAATTCTGATTATAGGCTTTTGCCACACATTTCCATTCACCGCCAATCTTCATAAGTAGAAGATAATCAGTAAAATCTATACGTCCACCCCAGTTTTCCTCCAAAACACGAACTACAGCAAGTGTCTCTTCCACATCGATTACGTCTATACGCGCCTTGAAACCGCTGTCCGGACCAACATTGTCTACATTCCTGTAGAATTGTTCTATACTGCCATGTTCCAACTGACCGTCTAAATATCCGAACAGGACAGCTTCATCTATAAAAAGATGTTTAGCATACGAACTGTTGCCTTCTGCAACACTCCTCACAAAATTCATGGCCGCAAGTTCTACAGCCTTGTATTCCTCTATATTCGCTCTCATAATTATAGGTTTATGTGTCAGTAATCATAATGGCACAAAGTTAGAGGGTAGTTGTTATTTCCACAAGTACCGAAAAATTTTTCGGTATATGAAAATTTTTTCATCATATCATAGTTTTGTAATTTTACGCTTGTTTTTGAGTGATAATAAATTTCAGTTCCATAGACTTATGTACGAAAGAAAAATACCGGTAGACTTGGATTGTCCTTTAAGGCTGACAATCAGCCTTATAGGTTCAAAGTGGAAATCATGCATCCTAGATGAATTGCGAAACAAATCATTACGTCCGAGCGAACTTCATAAAATATTTCCTGAAGCCACTCCACGTGTACTTGATTTACAGTTAAAAGAACTGGTGGAAGACGGATTGGTCACGAAAACCATATACCCTGAATTACCTCCACGTTCGGAATATACCATCTCATCATTAGGCCTGACATTGATACCAATTATTGATGCCATGATTGAATGGGGTAATAAGAATGAAAATTTATTTATCAGAAAATATGGGAAAGCTATTTCAAATGATATAACAGAGAATTAGCCTGACAGAAGTTTATTCTACAGGCTCGACAAGTGCAAAATTCCTTTTCATTTTCTCTAAATACAACCTATATTTATATAAATACAAGTTATATTTTTATATAAACAATCTATATATATAAAAACACAATCTGTATATAGAGAAAATGTAAGGTCATTCATGATTTTATTCAGGCTTAAAGTACAAACTTCTTCATGGCATTGTAAACCCCATCTTCATCTACAGATGACGTAACATAATCCGCCACTTCTTTGAGAACCTGATTAGCATTTCCCATAGCAACGCCCAATCCTGCCTTTTCTATTATCGATAAGTCATTGCCCCCATCTCCGAAGGCCATTGTTTCATCTATGCTGATACCTTCGTGCGATATAATATCCAGAAGACCGTTACCCTTATTGGCTTTTGTGGCAGTAATATCAGCGAAGTCCGGATACCAACGTGATGAAACACAGCCAGAGAGGTACGGCATAATCTGCTTTTCCTCGGCTACAGAAATGACAGGCGTAAGCTGCAATATTCTTTGTTGCAGAATCTGTTCCACATTATTGTCTTCCCTCATATTGTGTAAATTCAGCATCTGGCGGAATATCCGGTCTGTCCTCTCGTCGCTATTGTACATGGTAAGGTCCTTCTCGCCTACCACCATACACGGGAATTTCATATCGTCTGAAAACCTCAACACCGTCAATACATCTTCTTTCGGGATAGGTGTACATGATATTATCTTGCCGTCTGAAAAGCACAATGCTCCATTGGCTGTGATATATCCGTCTATCAGATGCTTTATTTCGTCAAGGTTGTTTATAAGAGATAAAGGACGTCCGGTGGAGATATAAATTCTGACACCTTTTGCCTTTGCCATTGAAATAGCATCTATGGCAGACTGTGGAATACGGTGGGTGTTAAAACTCACCAGTGTTCCGTCAATATCGAAGAATATAGCTTTTATCATATGTTATATCAAAATTAATTACGCAATGCACGCATGGCATTGAATACGGCAAGAACCGTAACACCCACATCAGCGAATACAGCCATCCACATGGTGCTGAGACCTACAGAGGCTAGTACAAGGACTGCTATCTTCACTCCTATCGCAAACCAGACATTCTCGCGGGCTATCCTTATCGTACGCCTTGAGATACTTATCGCCTCGGCTATTTTTGAAGGTTTGTCGTCCATCAGAACAACATCGGACGCCTCTATGGCAGCATCGCTTCCCAGTCCGCCCATAGCTATACCCACATCGGCACGTTTAAGCACAGGAGCGTCGTTTATTCCGTCGCCCACGAAGGCCAGAGTCTTTCCTTTATCTACAGACGAGAGAAGAGCCTCCACATGCTCCACCTTGTCTGCCGGAAGGAGTTCCGCATGGCAGATATCTATTCCAAGCTTGCCAGCCACATCCATAGCCACTTCTTTACGGTCACCGGTAAGCATCACAGTTTTACTTATTCCCAGCCTTTTCAGTGAAGCTATCGCCTCAGGGCTATCTTCCTTTATACGGTCGTTTATTACGATATGGCCGGCATATTCTCCATCTACAGCCACATGTATTATAGTACCTATCCTATGACAATCATGCCATTTCACACCGATGCTGTCCATCATCTTCTGATTGCCCACACACACCGTACGTCCTGCCACATTTGCCTTTATTCCATGTCCGGCTATTTCTTCCACGTCAGTTACCGGGCAACCGTCGTGCGCCTCGTTTGGAAAAGCCGAACGAAGGGCTTCACCTATGGGATGTGTGGAGAAATGTTCCACATGTGCGGCAAGATGCAGCAACTCCTGTTCGTTGAACCTGTCCGAATGGACAGCCTCAACGGCAAATTCTCCTCGTGTGAGTGTTCCGGTCTTGTCGAATACCACAGTACCAATCTTTGAAAGTGTGTCCATATAATTGCTTCCTTTTATAAGGATACCACGGCGTGAAGCTCCGCCAAGTCCACCGAAAAATGTAAGAGGGACACTGATTACCAACGCACAAGGACAGGACACAACCAGAAATATCAGGGCACGATGGAGCCATAATGGGAACGATTCCATAAAGGCCGACGGTGAAAACAGCGGCGGAATAACGGCAAGAAACAGTGCGGCTATAACCACTATAGGAGTATATACACGTGCAAAACGTGTTATAAACGATTCGCTGCGCGACTTGCTGGCATCGGCATTTTCCATGAGACTGATGATTTTCGACACAGTGCTTTCTCCGAAACTCTTTGTGGTCTTAACACGGATAACTCCCGTAAGGTTTATGCAACCGGACATAACCTCATCGTTAACCGACAATTCGCGCGGCATACTCTCGCCTGTCAACGCTATGGTGTTAAGTGACGATGTACCCTCTACAACTATTCCGTCCAAAGGAACTTTCTCTCCTGGTCTGATAACAATTGTTTCGCCTACATTGACCTCCTGAGGAGAAACTGTAACGATTTTTCCATTTCTCTCCACATTTGCCACATCCGGACGTATGTCCATAAGATGCGAAATGCTGTCGCGGCTCTTTCCTTCGGCATAACTCTCAAACAACTCGCCTACCTGAAAGAAAAGCATAACGAATACAGCCTCCGGATACTCAGTCTCAGCACCGGGGAGGAAACCTATACATAAGGCTCCTATGGTAGCGACAGCCATAAGAAAATGTTCATTAAACACATCTCCTCCGGCTATGCCTTCGCATGCCTCTTTTAATGTCCCGTATCCGACAATAAGATAAGGCACTAGATAAACAAACAGTAACTGCAAGGTTGACAAGTTACCATGTTTCTCAATTATTGCCGCCACTATGAGCAACAACGAGGTGATTACGATAAGAGTAATCTTTCCTCTCAGACCACTATGCGCATGATTGTGCTTATGGTCGTGTACATGTTCATTATTCTCTGTCATAATTCAAATCTTTCTGTTTCGTGACGCAAATATAAAATGGATTTTATACAACCTGGTTGCATAAACACTTTGCGGGAGTATATGCAACCGGGTTGCATAAAAACGGACAGGCGTACAAATGTACTTATTTTTTTATATCTTTGCCGCGATGAAAACAAACAATCAGAAAAGACGATGGAAACTAATGATTTAGCTGACAGCCTGGAGCTTAAGGGAGTAAAACCGACAGCAAACAGAATACTTGTTCTGAAAGCCCTGAAAGAGCAGGCCTGCCCCGTGAGCCTTACCGACCTGGAGGACATACTTGCCACTATGGATAAATCGAGCATATTCCGTGTACTGACACTGTTTCTGGAACACGACATAGTACATTCGTTCGAGGACGGACGCGGAATACTAAACTATGAGCTGTGTACAAGCAAAACGGTTTGCAATCTGTCCGACGCTCATATACATTTCTACTGCGAGTCATGCAGAAAATCATTCTGCATGGATGATATTCCTTTACCCGAATTCGAGCTGAAACCTGGATTTACAATGCGCTCCGTATCGTTTGTAATCAAGGGCGAATGTCCTGAATGCGGCAGGAAGCACAAGAACATTTAGCATGAACAGGATAGACAGTCTGCAAATAGGACACTCTCATGTAAAAGTACACGATTTCAGCATAAAACGTGAGATAACAGACGATGTTAATGTGGAAGTAAATTTTTCACACAGGCACTTCTTTTATGCCATTTACTGGATACACGAAGGAAACGGAATTCACGTCATTGATTTTGAAGAATACAATATACAACCTGACAGGATTTTCTTCGTAAAACCTGAGCAGATACATTTTCTCTGTCCTGAGGGTAAAATCAGGTATTCCGCATTACAGTTTACTGATGATTTCATCATACCCTACTCTACTGACATTCAAGCCACAATGGCGGTTTATAAAGATTTGGATAAGTACGAGAAGAAACGTATAGAAACACTGTTCGACCAAATATATACAGAATCAAATGCCAATCTTGCAAATTCTACAGCTGTAATACAGTCTGAGATGCACACCCTACTGCTGGAGTTTAAAAGGATAGGCAAATGCGACTCCAGGATTTCTACCATACCGGAGGTACTGAACAGGTACAAGACACTTGTGGACAGTTATTTTGTGAAAGAACGTCAGGTACAAAGTTATGCATATAAATTAGGAGTAAGCCCAAATTACCTGAACATACTGGCAAAAAAGCATCTTGGCAAATCGGCATTAGAGATTATAAACGAGCGAGTGTTATTGGAGACAAAACGTTTGTTACTACGTACGGACTTTGAGATTTCTGAAATAGCATATAGGTTAGGTTTTAATGAATTGTCCTATTTCTCACGCTTCTTCAAACGCAATACAGGCATCACGCCCCATGAATTCAAAAACATGATGAATAAAATGTACCAAAAATGAGATATTTTGTGTAATTACAGAATCACTGAAGTTCCATAAATTTGTGCCATAATAAAAACGATAAAAATATGGGATATAGACATGAATCTGTAACACAGGAAAAATCTCAAGGTGAAAAGAGAACAGCTTTTGTAGTGATATTCTCAGCGATAACAATGGTGCTTGAAATCATTTTCGGACTATTTTCAAACTCTATGGCGCTGCTTGCAGACGGCATTCACATGGGTTCACACGTATTGGCAATAGGACTCAGTTGGGGTGCATACGCATTAGTACGCAGATTGCAGAAAAAGCAGTTAAACAATGTTGACAACGACAAGGTACTGTCGCTTTCGGCCTATACAAGCGGAATCCTTTTATTACTGTTCGCTGTTTTCATCATCATAGAGGCGGCAGAACGTTTCTTCACTCCTGCCATTGAGATTAGATATACGGAAGCCATGATTGTGGCAGCCATAGGAATGGTGGTAAATATAATATGCGCATTCGTATTACATGATAATAAGGGGCATCAGCACGAAGACTATAACCGTCATTCGGCATACCTGCATGTAGTGGCTGACGCGTTGACAAGCCTTGGAGCCATCTTCGGACTGATATGTGCTATGATATGGGATATTACGTGGATTGATACACTTGTGGCTGTTGTATGTTCTGCCGTAATAATACGCTGGGCTAAAAATCTGCTTTTTGATACAGGAAAAATACTTACCTCCAAAGCCGACATAAAATAATGAAACTCACAGAACTCAAGAAAGGAGAAAAAGGAGTAATAACAAAAATCTATGTGCAAGGACTGTTAAGAAAGCGTTTGTCGGAAATGGGGTTCATAAAAGGCAAAACAGTCGAAGCTGTAAGATATGCACCTTTAGGAAGTCCTGTGGTATATAGAATCCTAAATTCAGAAATTGCCATTACACCGGAAATTGCTTCACTGATAGAAATAACCAAAAAAGAACTACCTTTGCAGTAAAAACCAATTGTTATGAGGCATAAAGAATCGTACGGTATTTATCCGGCAAAAGCAGCCGAACACATTTCTCTACTGAAATACTCCAAAAGTTCATGCGGAGTGGATTTTCTTCTTAATACGGCGGAAAGTTCGGAAAAACCGGGATGGTTCAATATCGACAAGCGATATAAGACAGATTTCTTTGAGTTTTATTTCTTCCGCAGAGCAGAAGGCTATATGCTGTTGTCGGGCAGAAAAATAGAGCTGCATCCTAATATGGTTCTTGTCATATCTCCATTCCAGCTTCAGGAATGGCACGTCTGTCTGGAGAAACTTGACTATACTTTTCTAATCTTTCAGGAGGAGTTCATAAACAACTTTCTGTCCGACAAATACTTCATGTACAGACTACTGTATTGCTACCAGCATGACTATCCAACTTTTTTCGATATGCCGAATAAAGAAATGGCGACATATCTCTCAATCTTGCAACAAATGAAAAGAGAACTGCATAATCCTGTAGCTGACAGTTATCATATGATTGTGGCATGTCTGTATCAGTTTCTGCTGTTGCTGAACAGATTCTATGCCAGGCATTTCAACCTTCCTTTCGCACCTCCACTGAACAATTACGCATACCAATACAAAGAACTGCTGGAAAAACATATTTCAGAGAAGACACATGTATCGGATTATGCGGAGATGATGAACGTCAGCAGGGTGACACTGAATAAGGCCGTAGTGCGTGAGTTCGGTCTGTCGGCTGTACATCTGCTGAAACAGCGGTTGCTTCAGGAAGTGAAGAACGATATTCTTTTCTCAGATATGTCTGTAAAAGAGATAGCCTACCGCCTGCATTTCTCTGAACCTAACCATCTGATGCGTTTCTTCAAGCAGATGACAGGACAGACCATCAGTGAATTTGTGGCATCAATCAAGTCTATATAATCAGTGTTACTGATTCAACCTTATCTTCTCGTGGTAAAAATAATTTACTATGACAGGTTTTCCTTTCTCGGAACGTCCGTATGGGAGGTCGTTAACCATGTATGGGAAACCGTTTTGTTTTGCGAACATTGAAATCTCTTTTTCGAGTGACTCCCAGTAGTTCATCCGTTTCTTATTGTAGATTTCATCATATAAGGCATGGACATCCGGATGATTGTCTTTAATGTAACTCATGATGGTACCCTTGAATTGACCCCGAAGATTTAGATTTTCAAGCCATATCAAATCGGCAAAATCCTTGACTCGCCCGATAATGGATTTCACATCGGTAATACCCGGGAATATAGGCGACACGAAACACACGGTACGTATTCCTGCTTCATATACCTTTTTCATAGCCTCAATCCTTCGCTCTATACTTACGGCGCGGTCCATATCCATGCGGAACTGTTCGTCCAAGGTATTTATAGACCATGATACTGTAACCTTCGGGAACTTCTTCAGCAACTCGAGGTCACGCAAAACCAAATCGGATTTGGTACATATCATTATCTCGGCATTTGTACCTTTCAGCTCTTCCAGAAGTCTGCGAGTCCTACAAAACTCCTCTTCGTATGGATTATATCCATCTGTAACAGAACCGATAACAATCCTCTGGCCATCGTATTTATGCGGATTGGCTATAGGTTTCCAGTGCTTCACATCAAGAAAGGTTCCCCACGGCTCCGTATGGCCGGTAAAACGCTTCATGAACGATGCATAACAATACTTACACGCGTGAGGACATCCCACGTACGGATTGACAGAGAATCCTCCAACCGGCAAAGACGATTTGGTCATCACGCTTTGCACCTCTATTTCACTGATGATTTCTTTTTCCATGCTTTTTTAATAAATTGTTCCGGTAATTCTTGAATCATGTTATCTTCACCCATAATAGGCAAAAGATCTTCTTTCATAAAAACAGGAATATTACATTTTTTTGCTTGTTCAGCTATATGTAATACCCACTCTGGCCTGGCATCAACTTTCCCTTTTCTTTTTCCGGTTTCTGTTCCTATAACGACCCAGTCAAACCCTCTAAAATCAATTTCGCCTATATCCTCAAAAAGAGGTTCAAATGTGGCATGATAATGTTTAGCCTTAACATGTTTCTTTAAATCTGTAAGACGTTTTTTCTCTGACGCCCTGGTTACAGTCACACCCATCCACACATTTTCATCGTCTGTTCTGAAATCAATAAGTTCAGGTCGCTTAGTCAGTAATATGTAAGAATGCTGAGGATTAATAGATATACGATTGAATATTTCATTATTCCATTCTGTTTTCCAATCAGAGAAATCGCTCATTCCGGTGAGAAACCATACATGTGATTTCGGATTATCCATAAGATATAACTTCCTGCCCATATATTCCGGTTTTGAGAAATCATCAGTCATATGAAACCTGTTGCAGTTACACCTGGCATAACAGTAGTTACACCCTATAGTACAACCTATAACAATATTCATATTCTGAATCAGAGATTTAATACACACAGTCATATTACTTATATTTTCCTGCAAAAATAATCCATAATAAACACTGAAAATGTACCATAACAGCAATGAAAGATACCAATTTGATAAGGACAAGCGGAAATATTGCAGATAAGATGAAGAAACAGAGAAATCAATTAAAAACAAAAACGGAAGAACAGGCAGACAGCCTAATGCTTGCCTATTCTTCCGTTATCAAATGGTCCGTAAATGGGAACCAATATCTTATTTCACTCTAACCTTTACAATAACTTTCTTCAACTCCACTTCAGTCACACCCGGAGCATGAGCATCTTCAGGGAAGAAGATAGCGAACATACCTGGTTTAACAGTCAGATAGTCAGTAGCATGTCCAGGATAGAAAGTTACATCCTTTTCAGCATTATATTCAGCCTCAGCAAGGTCTGTTCTTGGCATATATCCATTAGTTCAGTACCAGTATGAGGAATCTGGATATCAATGAAGTTATTGTGTGTCTCGATTTTTGCGTCATCCTTAGTCTTTGGTCTTGCAGCTGCAAAGTTAACGAACAGTTCGCCTTCTTTCAGCACTACCTTACCAAGTTCGTGAGCATTAAGGTCTGTTTATTTCAAAAATTCAATAGCCTGAGCAAACAGCGGATTAACAGAGGCATACATCCCTATGTTTTCAAGTTTGTCGATAATCATAATCGTAATGTTTTTAATTCAGATAATGCAAAGGTATGAAAAATAGATAAAAAACGTCTATATTTAATTTAAGTTTCGCAAGTAAAAAAATATAGCTTTTAGTTCTGTATGTCACAGAAAATGAGTATCTTTAAGTACCACCTTCAAAGAACTCATACTAAAAGCTATGAACAAAAATACACATATTATTTCAGAACTCAATACGTTCTT
>NZ_JADYTF010000083.1 GCF_021530995.1 Bacteroides caecigallinarum | reverse complement strand
GTATTTTATTATTATAATCAAATTGAATTATCATTTTGATAATAAGTAATTGCCCCATCGGGTTTATTTACTATCTTTGCCGCCGTTTTGAAAATCCCCTTTTTAAAATGAATAAATTAAACGGACTGCTTTATGGCATAATTTCATCGGCATCGTTTGGATTGATTCCGCTTTTTGCCATTCCTGCCATGCAACATGGTATGGACTTTATGAATGTCATTTCATACAGATTCCTTTTTGCGACAATAGCACTGGCTGTTCTTCTGAAAATCAGGAAGGTTCCTTTTAGTATAGAAAAATCGGATTTGCCAACGCTCTTGCTACTCTCATTTTTTTATCTGATTTCTTCTGTATTTCTGTTGTGGGGATACAAGTTCATGCCGTCGGGGGTGGCAACCACAATACATTTCATGTATCCAGTGATAACTACTCTAGTCCTGATGCTTTTCTTCCACGAAAAGAATTCACTGTTTCGTACATTGGCTATTCTGATGGCGATAGGAGGGGTGTATGCACTTTCGTATTCCGATTCGCAAGGCGAAACTAATATGTTGGGAGTGATTATTGTGCTTATATCGGCAGTGGGATATGCATTGTATCTTGTAACGGTTGGTCAGCGCAAGAACCAGAGCCTGAAAGGACTGAAACTTACTTTTTATGTGTTTCTTTTCAGTACGGTGATATTGCTTGCCGGAATGTCGTCAACCGGAAATTTGCATTCTATACCGGATTTAACTACTGCAGGTAACTTGCTTTTGCTTGCCATAATACCTACTATCGTGTCAAATCTGACTTTAATAGAGGCTATAAAATATATAGGGGCCACCCAGACATCTGTATTGGGGGCTATGGAGCCGGTAACGGCGGTAATTGTAGGAATAGCGGTTTTTGGTGAGGCTTTCACTTTTACTATTGCAGTCGGTATAATACTTATAATTTCGGCTGTAACTATTATAATACTAAAAAGGTAATAAAAAATAAAATTCTAACATCGAATTGATTATGAAGAAACTACTTTGTCCGCAGTGTAAGATATCATCTATGTACGTAAAGAATGCCAGTGGAGAACGCCGGCTGGTATATGTGGATGAAAATCACAATGTCGTGCCTAAGTATCCTGAAGAGAGTTTGGAGGGGTTTGATCTGACTGAAGTATATTGTCTGGGATGTTCTTGGCATGGTTCACCAAAGAGATTGAGTGGTAAATATGTATGAATTTATTGCACAAAATCTGTTTTTTTGTGTAATAAATGCTCCTTTTTTACTCGTTTTCGGTAAGTTTTAGTATCTTTGCTGCCTAAATGTTTAAATATTAATGAATTATATATATTATGGAAAAAGTTATAATCAATTCTTATGATGAATTTGAGAAGTTGGTAGGCAAACAGATTGGAGTTTCAGATTGGTTGGAAATATCTCAGGAACGCATTAATCAGTTTGCGGATGCTACTTTAGACCACCAGTGGATACATGTGGATGTTGAAAAGGCTAAAGTAGATAGCCCTTATAAGAGTACAATAGTACACGGGTATCTTACATTGTCGTTGCTTCCGTATCTTTGGAATGAAATTATCGAAGTGAACAACCTCAAGATGATGGTTAACTACGGAATGGACAAGATGAAATTCGGTCAGGCTGTCCTTTCAGGTCAGAGTGTGAGACTTGTTGCTGATTTGCAGTCGCTGGTTAATCTTCGTGGGGTTGCCAAGGCAGAAATAAAATTCTCTATAGAGATTAAGGATCAGAAAAAGAAAGCTCTTGAAGGAGTGGCTACATTCCTTTATTATTTCAATTAATAAGTCATAAATTAAGGGTTAAACAGTTCGGCTCTCGGACTATTTAACCCTTTGTTATTTTCTGTTCTCAGGTCTTGTTACATCTGTTGGTAGTTCTTGGCCAGACCTCCTTCGCTTGTTTCCTTGTAGAGCGATGGCAGGTCATGACCTGTCTGCTTCATCACTTCAACTACTTTGTCGAACGATACACGGTGGTGTCCGTCGGTAAAGGCAGAGTATATATTTGCATCGAGTGCTCTTGCCGCTGCGTATGCATTTCTTTCTATACATGGTATCTGTACTAGTCCGCATACAGGGTCGCAAGTCATTCCCAGGTGATGTTCAAGTCCCATTTCGGCTGAGTATTCAATCTGTGCTGGACTTCCTCCGAATAGTTGGCTTGCAGCTGCCGATGCCATGGAACATGCCACACCAACCTCAGCCTGACATCCTGCTTCTGCTCCTGAGATAGAAGCGTTGTGTTTTACAATGTTTCCCACCAGGCCGGCAGTGGCTAGTGCACGCAGTATTCTTGCATCACTGAAATCACGGCTTTCCTGCAAATGTTTAAGCACTGCCGGAACTACTCCGCACGAACCGCATGTAGGAGCTGTTACTATCTTTCCTCCTGAAGCGTTTTCTTCGCTTACAGCAAGTGCATACGCAAATACAAGCCCACGTGTACGCAATGAATCCTTGTAACCCTTGGCACGAATATAATATGATGAGGCTTTTCTGGGCAGATTGAGAGGACCTGGAAGAACTCCTTCTGCATCCAGACCTCTGTCTATGGCTGCTTTCATGGTTTCCCATACCTCGGCCAGATAATCCCATATTTCAGGACCTTCGCACTGTTCTACATATTCCCAGTAGCTTTTGCCTGTATGTTTGCACCACGCCAGTATTTCGCTCATGCTATTCATGTCGTAAATATCTTTCGATACTGTTCGTCCCTTTCCTTCTTCTGCCAGGGCTCCACCGCCTACACTGAACACGGTCCATTCGTCTGTCACTTGCTTGTTGGCATTCAGTGCCTTGAATGTCATTCCGTTGGGATGAAAAGGAAGGAATACATGCGATTTCCAGATAATCTCCACAGGTGCGTGTGGCTGAAGTGTGTCCAGTATGGCTACATCTGTCATGTGTCCTTTGCCTGTTGCGGCCAGACTTCCGTACAGAATTACCTGAAACGATGCAGCTTCGGGATGTCTTTCCAAAAACATCTCGGCTGCCTTGCGTGGCCCCATTGTGTGACTGCTTGATGGGCCGGTACCTATTCTATATAGTTCTTTTATTGATTTCATCTCTGCTGTTATCTTGTTTGTTATGTTTTCAAATATTTACTACTGTTATTCCTGCTCCACCGAACTGTACGTGTTCATCGTGGAAGCTTGATACTCCCGGAACTGTTGCCAGATATTGTCTGATCAGTGTGCGGAGTATTCCGGAACCTGTCCCGTGAAGGATTCTCACGTTTCTTGCTCCCACAAGAATTGCATCGTCTATGAAGTATGTCACAGCCTGTATTGCTTCGTCGCCTCTCATACCTCTTACGTCTATCTCGTGCTTGAAGTTAAGCTTCTTGTCGTACATGGTGCTTTGTGTGGCGCTGCTTACGAAGCTGGCCTTAGCCGGAGTAGTGGCAGATGGTTTAGGTGCATCAGCATGTTCCAGACGTTCTGTTTTCACGTTTGTCTTCATGAGTCCGAACATTACTACTGCGTTCTTGCCGTTTATTTCAATCACCTGACCGGTGCTGGTCTGTCCCTTTATGCGTACATAGTCGCCGGTATTGATAGGTTTCACTTTAGGAATGACAGGCTCTTTGGTTTCGTTTGCCTTCTTTTCTTTCTTTTCCTTGCGGCGTTCCTGCTTTTCCCTCAGCTGCTCCATCTTCCTGGCTATCTTCTCTTCCATGGCAGCCTTTTCCAGTTCTTCCACTTCGCGTCTGAAGTCTGTAAGTTCCTGTCTTGCCAGACGGGTTCTCTCCTTGTCTGCCTGAGTTTCTTTAATAGTACGGATAGTATTCTCTATGCGTGCATTCGATTCCTGAAGGATTTTCTCTGCTTCTTCCTTGGCTTTTTTCAGGATTTCCTTCCTACTCTTTGCCAGTTCCTCCATTTCCTTTTCGTAGCGTGCAATGGTATCTTCCATCTGCTTTTCGCGCTTTCGTATGTTCTGGCGTTTGGTTTCCCAGTATCGCTTGTCGCGTACAATGTCCTGCAGGTATTTGTCGCTTTGGATGTATTCGCTACCTACTATTTCCGATGCATCGGATATCACGTCTTCCGGTAATCCTATCTTACGTGCTATTTCCACTGCAAACGAACTTCCCGGATTTCCTATCTGTAGCTGGAACAGTGCTCTCATCTCATGACGGTCGTACAACATGGCACCGTTTATCACACCTTCGTTGTTCTCGGCAAAGTGTTTCAGGTTCTGATAGTGAGTGGTTATTACTCCGAAAGTCTTCTTGTTGTTGAAACGTTTCAATACGGCTTCAGCTATCGCACCGCCTATCTGTGGTTCGGTACCGCCACCGAACTCGTCTATCAGGATGATACTGCTGTCGTTGCAGTATTTCATCATATTCTTCATGTTCGTAAGGTGAGAAGAATATGTACTCAAGTCGTCTTCGATACTCTGTTCGTCACCTATGTCGATAAATATGCTGCTGAATATGCCTGCATGGCTGCGTTCGTTCATTGGTACGGGGATTCCACATTGCAGCATATACTGCAGCAGTCCCACTGTTTTCAGACACACGGATTTACCTCCGGCGTTAGGACCGGAAATGAGCAGTATCCTGTCTTTGCTGTTAAGTGCGATTTCCAGCGGCACTACCTTCTTGTTATGTTTCTCGAGGTTTATTCTCAACAGCGGGTGTATTGCATCAAACCAGTCTATAGTCCTGCTGTTTTCCATTGCAGGTTTTGAAGCCTTGATATCTATACTGAACAAAGCCTTGGCTCTGATGAAATCGATTTTTGCAAGGAACTCGTATGATACCATTATGGCAGGAACGTGCGGACGTATCTCTTTTGAGAATTCAGTCAGTATTCTTATTATTTCCCTTCTTTCTTCACCTTCCAGCTCTCTTATTCTGTTGTTGGCCTCTACTACTTCAGCCGGTTCAATGAATACGGTCTTTCCTGTAGCCGACTCGTCGTGAACTATACCTCTGATTTTTCTTTTCATACCCGGTGCTACAGGTATTACGAGGCGTCCGTCGCGCACGGTGGGAGTTACGTCCTTGTCAACATATCCTTCTGACTGTGCCTGTCTGAGGATTGAGTTAAGGCTGCGTGATATGCTTCCGGCTGTAGATGCCAGTTCGCGTCGGATATTGAGCAGTTCGGGCGATGCGTTGTCCTTGATTTTGCCGAATTTGTCGAGAATATTGTTGATTTTTGCAGTTAGCTGAGGGAAAACCATGATGTCTTCAGCCAACTTTCTCAGATTAGGGTAGTGGCTGTTGGTGTAATTGCCGTCATCATCGGTCTCGTCATATTTCTGCAGGAAGAGTATTATCTCTCTGATAGTTTCCAGCGAGCGTCGCAGGTCGAACAGTTCCGCTTCGTTCATGTACATGCCTTCTATTCTGATTTTCTTCAGTGATGGGCGTACATCGAAGAAATTCTGGCTAGGAAATTCATTCTCGCCTTGTATTATCTGAATGAATTCAGTCACTTGGTCCAGTAATGAATTGACATTGTCGAAATCGTCGGAGAAACTCATTTCGTCCACCTTCTCATGTCCCAAGGTACATAGACATTTGTTTTTTATGAGTGTGCGTATCTGGTCGAATCCTATTTTCTGCTCAAAATTCAGAGGATATATCATGTCTGTATGTTGTATTTTTATGCTGTTTTAAATTCTTGGCAAAGGTACTACAATGTAGTTTCATTTCAAAAAAAGAGAACAATAATTTGATTATGTCGGTTATATTGTCTTTACTGATTTAATACTTATTCAATCCCATTTTAAGGTGTGCCCAAATTCAACTTCAAATTTGCCCACATTCGATCTTAAATTTGCCCACGTTTTATTTAAAATTTGCCCACGTTTTTTTCAAGGAATGAGAAAGGAAAAAAACGTACATAAGCGGCAATCATATTCGGTTTGCAATATCAGAATAAAATGACTAACTTTGCATCGCGAAGAATATGGGTATTTGATAAATGAAACTTAAGAAAGATATAGAGATTGAAAAAGGTCCCGACGGATATGTTCTTGGCGGTGAGGGGATGGAAGCCTCGGAATATGATATGCTTACCCCACTTAGCGATGAGGCTGTATTTCTTATCAGGGAGATAGGTCAGGAAGAGTTCGATGAAGATACTTTGGCAGGTATGTTGTGTAGTGAGTTTGGTATGGACTATACACGCGCTCTTGAGGAGGCTCTTGAGTTGATGAATCATTGGCAGGATATAGGTATAACACGTTGGTGAACCTTATTATTACATGAAGCGTTTGGACAGAAAGATATTGGGCAGTGCAATGGCCACAGCCTCGTGGATGTACAGGCAGACATCAGGATATAGAATCCCGGTGTCTGCTTCTGTGCTATTAGGGGTTATTAGAATCGCTGCATCCTTTTCTTTTATATGGATTAGTAAGGAGATGATAGATATGGCTGTCAGATCCGACGGAAACCTTACGAAATATGCTTTACTGTTGGTCTCTGCACTTGTTGCGGAAATTCTGTGTTCTGTGGCTCAGGGATATGTTAATGTGAGAGCCGAAGCCGGAATACGCAATTCCTTGCGTAGCCGTGTGTTTGACAGAGCACTTAATGCCAGATGGAATGGAAAGGAAAGATGGCATACGGGAGATGTGGTCAACCGTCTGGAAGAAGATGTCAGAGTTATTGCCGACACATTGTGTCACCTTGTTCCGGGAGCGTTGGTCACTATGGTACAACTTGTGGCGGCATTTGTTTTTCTATGGACCATGAACCCTGTGCTGGCATGGGTCATACTTTGTATATTGCCTGTTTTTATGGCTTTAGCCGCAATTATGGCACGTCGGATAAAGAAACTCACAACGGAAATACGTAAATCCGATTCTCAGGTGCAGTCTGTCTTGCAGGAGTCTCTTCAAAGACGTATAGTCATAATAGCTCTCGGCAGGATGGAATATGTTATGAACCGGCTTGTATCTTCTCAGAACTCTCTTATGGAAAAGGTGATGAAAAGAAACAGGTTCAGCATGTCGTCGCGTGCAGCCATGATGACAGGTTTTGGAACCGGTTATCTCACAGCTTTCATCTGGGGCGTACACAGTATGCAGGATGGGGTGGTCACATTCGGTATGTTGTCGGCCTTTCTTCAGCTTGTAGGTCAGATTCAGCGTCCTACTGCCGACATGAGCCGTCGTCTTCCTGCAATGATACATGCCATGGCTTCGGCGGAGAGGCTGATGGAAATATATGATGCCGAGCAGGAAGATATCCCTTCGACTGATAATGCCCCGACATTTATTCCTGACGGAATTAGGCTGGAGAATGTAACATTTGGCTATCCCGATGCAAACAGAAAGATATTCCGAAACTTTACACACGATTTCCGTCCAGGAACTTCTACGGCTATTATGGGTGAGACTGGTGCCGGGAAGAGTACAATGATGCGTTTGATGCTTGGCTTACTTAAGCCCGAAAGCGGTAATGTCATATTTTATGCGGAAGACGGTAGTTGTGCTGATGCTTCGGCGCGGTTCAGGAGCGGAATAGTATATGTTCCACAGGGAAACAGCCTTCTCAGTGCAACAATCCGTGAGAATCTTATCGGCGGAAAGGAAAATCTTTCTGATGACGTTATCAGAAATGCTCTTTACATGGCTGCTGCGGAGTTTGTTTATGATTTGCCTGATGGCCTGGATACGAAGTGCGGCGAAGGTGGAGAGGGATTGAGCGAAGGTCAGGCCCAACGTATAGCCATAGCCAGAGCATTGCTCAGTGATGGTCGTATAATGCTTCTTGACGAGTTTACTTCAGCGCTTGACGCCGAAACGGAGAGTAAGCTTATGGACAGACTGACGGAAAACTATACAGGCAAGACTCTAGTCTTTATCACTCATCGCAAAGAGATGGCTGAAAGATGTGAAAATGTGGTACACGTTAGCAGAACCTGATTATGAAGAAACTTATATTGCCGAACGAAATACTGATGGGAGAAGTTGAGAGGCTTCTTTCTCAAGGTACTGCTGTCACTATAATGACAAAAGGTAACAGCATGTTGCCGTTTATAGTTGGTGAGAGGGATAGTGTAGTACTAAAACCATACGGAAAGCCGCAGGTAGGTGATATTGCTTTGGCGCATCTGGACAGCGGAGCCTATGTGCTACATCGGATTATCGCTATATCAGATACTGGTATGGTGACACTGATGGGTGATGGAAACATCTGCGGAACGGAGCATTGTCATTCCGAAAGGCTTTGTGGGAAGACAGTAACGGTTATCAGACGCGGACGCAGATACAATCCCGATTCAAGGTCGTGGATGATTATGTGGCGTATTTGGCGACAAATGTTGCCTGTCAGGCGTTATCTATTGGCTATATACAGACGATTTTTAATTAAATTCATATAGAAGATGAATAAACTTTATTCATATATAGTAGGTGGACACAGGTTTTACCTGAGTATTCCTGAAAAGTCAGGATTTTTGTCCTGTCTGGACAATTATAAACCATTTCAGGAAAGTGAAATATATGTGGAAAACTTTTCTCCGGAAGATATTTCCGACAGCGTGTTTTGTCTTAATCTGGATATTGAATCGGAAGGAAAGGACCTGATGTATAATTCGGATTTATTGGCAGAGTTCGACGATGACACCGCCTTTATATCTGTTATGTCAGGCGGCAATGGCGAAAGAATATTTCTCATATCGCTGAATCGTGAGATGAAGGAACAGGGCGGAGTACTTGTAATAGGCGATGACCATCGTTGCTGTAAGCTGTATGCCGGAGCATGCAATGGTGGCAGGCATGGACAGTTCGTGTTAAATAATGCACTGATGTTGCTATATGCCTTGTCTACATCTACTGAAAATACACTCCTGATCCATGCGTCAGTAGCAGTGGCAGACGGTAAAGGATATGTATTTCTGGGAAAGAGCGGAACCGGAAAAAGTACACACACAAGGCTCTGGCTCAACAATATTCCCGGTGCGTGGCTGCTTAATGATGACAATCCTGTAGTAAAGATTGAAAACGATGGCAGTGTTATGGTGTATGGTTCGCCGTGGAGTGGCAAGACACCTTGTTATCGCAATGAAAAAGCTCCTCTTGGAGCTGTGGTCAGACTTAGTCAGGCTCCACATAATTCCATCAGACGATTGTCGGGAATTCAGGCTTATGCCGCACTTGCTCCATCGGCTTCGTCAATGAAATGGGACAGGGTGATGGCGGACGGGCTTCATAAAACTTTGTCAGGGGTTATTCAATCCGTAGGAGTGTTTCATCTGGAATGTCTTCCTGATGCAGACGCTGCATTTATATGTCACGATGCAGTGAAATGAGAATGTATATTAATAAGGTAATATTTAAAACTATAATAAAATGAGAATAAAGAAAGGATTTGTACTGCGCGAGTTGGCAGGCGAGAAAATAGTTTCCGGAGAAGGACTGGAACAGTTGGATTTCAATAAGATTGTTTCACTTAACACATCGGCAGCTTATATTTGGGAACATATCTCGAACAGGGAGTTCGATTTGGAGACAATGGTTGATTTATTGTTGGACAGATATGATATCGAACGAAGTGTTGCGCTTCAGGATGCACGTCGTCTTCTGGATAACTGGATATCAATAGGTCTTGTTGAAGAGTAAATATCAGGTTTAGGACCATAATAAATGCATGTATTTCTTTATAAATGGGAATACATGCATTTTTTTGCAATATATATTTAATATTTAAGTATATATTTACGTAATATCTTATTTTTTTAGCATAAAAATCGCCTTTATACGTTTATTTATGCAAAAAAGCAGTAACTTTGCCGCCGTTTAGAGTTTTAATTGAAATGCAAGAAAGGGTAAATAATATTATTGAGATTTCCCATGTCTCAAAATACTTCGATGATAAGATAGCTCTTGACGATATCAACCTTTACATACGCAAGGGCGAGTTTGTAACTATATTGGGGCCTTCGGGTTGTGGCAAGACAACGTTGCTCCGTCTGTTGGCAGGTTTCCAGACGGCATCGGAAGGTGTTATAACAATTAACGGTAAAGAGATTACCCAGACACCTCCGCATAAGCGTCCCGTTAATACTGTATTCCAGAAATATGCTTTATTCCCTCATCTTAATGTTTACGACAATATAGCGTTCGGTCTGAAACTGAAGAAGAAGCCTAAAGATGAAATCATACGCAAGGTGAAGAACGCCCTGAAGATGGTGAGCATGAGCGATTATGAGTATCGTGATGTAAACTCTCTTTCCGGCGGTCAGCAGCAGCGTGTGGCCATAGCCCGTGCCATTGTGAACGAGCCTGATGTTCTTCTGCTTGACGAGCCGCTTGCAGCACTTGACCTCAAGATGCGTAAGGACATGCAGATGGAACTTAAGGAAATGCACAAACGCCTGGGTATCACGTTCGTGTATGTGACACACGACCAGGAAGAAGCTCTTACTCTGAGTGACACCATTGTAGTGATGAGTGAGGGAAGAATTCAGCAGATAGGAACTCCAACAGATATATACAATGAACCTGTCAACTCATTCGTGGCTGACTTTATCGGCGAAAGCAACATTCTTAACGGAGTGATGATAAACGACCGCCTTGTAAGTTTTGCAGGCGTAGAGGCAGAGTGCGTGGACGAAGGTTTTGGAGACAATGCACCTGTGGATGTGGTGATACGTCCGGAAGACCTTTATATATTCCATGTAAATGACTCCGCACAGTTCCGCGGCAAGGTTACATCTTGTATCTTCAAGGGTGTACACTATGAAATGGTTGTAGTGGCAAACGGATTTGAATTCATAGTTCAGGACTATCATCATTTTGAAGTGGGTTCGGAAGTTGGACTGTTGGTGAAGCCATACGACATACATATAATGAAGAAAGAAAGGGTATGCAACACATTCGAAGGAAAAATCATCGACGAAACTCATGTTGAGTTCCTCGGTTGTGAGTTTGAGTGTCGTAAGGAAGCCACTTCAGGCATGGAGGCCGGTACGGAAGTGCTGGTGGAAGTACCTTTCGACGGAATAGTGCTTGACGACAATCAGGAGGACGGTACTCTGACTGGAAGCATAAGCTTCATCCTTTACAAGGGCGACCATTATCATATCACTGTCGATTCCGATTGGGACGAGCCGGTATATGCCGATACAAACGATATTTGGGATAAGGGCGACAATGTAGGTATCAGCATTCCGTCTGAATACATATCCATACGCAGAAAAAATTAATAACTAACTATATAAGGAAACGAGGTGAAACTAAGTAACATTCGTATTTTTCTTACTTCGCGTAAGAGTTGGACATTGCCGTACATCATCTTCTCGGCATTCTTTGTGGTCCTTCCGCTTATATTGATTGTGGTATTCGCGTTTACTGACGAGAGGGGGGATTTCACTTTTGCCAACTTCAGTAAGTTCATGTCTCATCCGGAGGCGGTGAACACTTTTATCTATTCCATAGGTATTGCCATAATAAATACGCTGATATGTATCCTGCTGGGCTATCCGGCTGCGTATATTCTGAGCAGGCTCAAGTCGGGCTATTCGCAGATAGTAGTGATGCTTTTCATCCTGCCTATGTGGGTAAACATTCTGATTCGTACTCTTGCCACAGTGGCACTGTTTGATTTCTTCCGTGTACCGCTGGGAGAGGGGGCATTGATTTTCGGTATGGTTTATAACTACATTCCGTTTATGATTTACCCCATCTACAATACACTGGTCAAGATGGATCGCAGCTATATCGAGGCGGCACAGGATCTTGGAGCAACTCCTTTTCAGGTTTTCACCAAAACCATACTTCCGCTGTCCATGCCGGGAGTGGCAAGCGGCATTCTCATGGTGTTTATGCCTACCATTTCTACTTTTGCCATAGCCGAGCTGCTTACAATGAACAATATAAAACTGTTCGGTACTACAATTCAGGAGAACATCAACAACAGTATGTGGAACTACGGTGCCGCACTTTCGCTCATTATGCTGTTCCTTATAGGTGCCGCTACTCTTTTTGCTTCTGATGATAATCAGGAGAAGGAAGGAGGTGCGATATGGTAAACATGATAAAGAAAGTTCTCTGCCATGGTTATCTGTGGCTGTTGCTTCTGATGCTTTATTCTCCTATCATCATAATCATGATATACTCCTTTACGGAGGCTAAAGTTCTTGGCAACTGGACCGGCTTTTCAACAAAACTCTACGAAAACCTCTTTGTGCATGGCACTCACCACTCATTGGTAAATGCCCTTTGGAACACCATTACCATAGCCTTGATTACAGCTGTAGTATCTACTCTGCTTGGAACGATAACTGCAATAGGAATGTTCAACCTGCGTGTACGTCAGCGTAAGGCAGTGTCATTCATAAATAATATTCCTATATTGAACGGAGATATAATCATGGGTGTATCACTGTTCCTGCTTTTCGTCTCGTTGGGAATACATCAGGGATATGGCACTGTGCTCATGGCCCATATAGCTTTCTGCACACCATACGTGGTGCTCAGCGTGCTGCCACGTCTCAAACAGATGAACCCTAACCT
The DNA here is from genome assembly GCF_021530995.1 of Bacteroides caecigallinarum. Lineage (GTDB taxonomy): Bacteria > Bacteroidota > Bacteroidia > Bacteroidales > Bacteroidaceae > Phocaeicola > Phocaeicola faecigallinarum. Next base: position 4,671 of record NZ_JADYTF010000083.1, on the reverse strand, counting down.
TTACGAGGCTGCGCTCGACCTGGGAGCAACTCCCGGACAGGCATTGAGGAAAGTCATAATCCCTGAAATCCTGCCCGGAATGATAGCCGGTTTCATGCTTGCAGTGACAATTTCGATTGACGATTTCGCTGTAACTATATTTACCATAGGAAACGAAGGACTTGAAACTCTTTCTACATACATATATTCTGATGCAAGAAAGGGCGGACTTACACCGGAGCTTCGTCCGTTGTCAACTATTATATTCCTTATCGTGCTGTTTATGCTTATAATGATAAACCGCCGTGCAGGGAAGAAGAATGCAAAATAACGATAATAGATTATGAACAGACTTTATACAATATTTCTGACTCTGCTCACGGCAATATTCCTTACAGGATGCTATAACAGTGAGGATCGCGAAAAGGTCTTGAAGATATACAATTGGGGCGATTATATCGACGAGGAAGTGCTGGCGGCTTTCCCGGAGTGGTATAAGGAGCAGACAGGAGAGGAGATAAGCATTGTATATCAGACATTCGATATAAATGAGATAATGCTTACCAAGATAGAACGTGGTAAGGAAGATTTCGATGTGGTATGCCCTTCGGAGTATATTATCGAGAGAATGCTGGTGAAAGACCTGCTTCTGCCTATAGATACGGCTTTCGGCAAGACACCAAACTACATTCACAATATATCTCCGTATGTACGCGGCGAGATGGACAAGCTTGGACTTCCGGGACGCCCGACGTCGAAATATGCTGTAGGGTACATGTGGGGTACGGCAGGAATACTTTACAACAAGAAATATGTATCGACAGAAGAAGCATCTACATGGCATTCATTATGGGACAGCAAGTTCCGTAACAAGCTGCTGATGAAAGACAGCTATCGTGACGCGTACGGAACGGCTGTGATATATGCCAATCGTGAAGCATTGGCAAAGGGCGATATAAAGGTTGATGACCTGATGAACAACTATTCGCCTGAGGCTATTGCCACAGCTGAAAAATACCTGAAGGATCTGAAACCTAACATAGCCGGATGGGAGGCCGATTTCGGTAAGGAAATGATGACCAAAAGCAAGGCATATCTGAATATGACATGGAGCGGTGACGCCGTGTGGGCGATAGAGGAAGCTGAAGCGATAGGAGTGGAATTGGGATATGAAGTGCCAAAAGAAGGAAGTAACGTATGGTTCGACGGATGGGTTATCCCGCGATATGCACGCAACAGGAAGGCTGCAAGCTATTTCATAAACTATCTTTGCCGTCCTGATGTGGCATTGGCTAATATGGAAACCATAGGTTATGTCAGTGCGGTTGCCACACCTGAGATTCTTGAGGAAAAGATTGATACAACTCTTGAAACATATTCCAATCTGGCTTATTTCTTCGGCCCTGAGGCAAGACATATACAGATAGATCCGATACAGTATCCTGACAGTGCGGTAGTGGCACGCTGTGCAATCATACGCGATTCCGGAGAGAGGACACAGGCAGTTCTGGATATGTGGTCGCACGTCAAGGGAGATAATCTGGGAGGAGGACTTGTGATATTTATTCTTCTTACACTGTTGGTGCAGGTTATCTATGTTTCGTATAAAAAGATAGAGAAATATAGGAACAGACGCAATCAGAACAGAAGAAAAAGAAGAATCAAACGTCATCATATTCGTCGATAATTTTTTATATAAAACTAAAAAGGCTATATTCCAATCCTTAACCATAGGATATGAAATATAGCCTTTATTTTTTATTTCTCTATTTATTATTTTGCGAAGCTTACGGCGCGTGTTTCTCTTATCACGGTAATCTTTACCTGACCCGGATAAGTCATTTCGTCCTGTATCTTCTTGGCGATTTCTGTTGACAGGCTTTCTGTCTGCTTGTCGTCAATCTTGTCTGCACCGACAATTACACGCAATTCGCGTCCGGCCTGGATAGCGTATGTCTTGGTAACACCTGGATAAGACATTGCAAGCTGTTCAAGGTCGTTCAGACGTTTGATGTAAGCTTCAACTATTTCGCGGCGGGCACCAGGACGTGCACCGGAGATAGCGTCGCACACCTGTACGATAGGAGCCAGCAAGCTATTCATTTCCACTTCGTCGTGGTGAGCACCGATAGCGTTGCAGATATCAGGTTTTTCCTTGTATTTCTCAGCCAGTTTCATACCGAGCAATGCGTGTGGCAATTCTGGTTCTTCATCAGGCACCTTACCTATATCGTGAAGCAATCCGGCACGTTTAGCTTTCTTAGGATTCAAACCAAGCTCAGATGCCATTACAGCACAGAGGTTAGCAGTTTCGCGTGCATGCTGCAACAGGTTCTGTCCGTATGATGAACGATATTTCATCTTACCGATGATACGGATAAGTTCAGGATGCAGACCATGGATACCAAGGTCGATAGTGGTACGTTTACCTGTTTCGATGATTTCTTCTTCCACCTGCTTGCGTACCTTGGCAACGACTTCTTCGATACGTGCCGGGTGGATACGTCCGTCAGTAACAAGCTGATGAAGCGCAAGGCGGGCGATTTCGCGGCGAACAGGGTCGAAAGCAGAAAGTACGATAGCTTCAGGAGTATCGTCTACTACTATTTCCACTCCTGTAGCAGCTTCGAGTGCACGGATGTTACGTCCTTCACGTCCGATGATACGTCCTTTGATTTCGTCCGATTCGATATGGAATACAGTTACAGAGTTTTCGATTGCGGTTTCAGTAGCTACTCTCTGTATAGACTGTATCACGATACGCTTAGCTTCGCGGTTGGCTGTAAGTTTGGCGTCGTCCATAATGTCGTTGATGTACGACTGAGCCTGAGTCTTGGCTTCGTCCTTGAGCGATTCAATCAGTCTTTCTTTTGCATCTTCTGCAGACAGACCTGAGATAGCTTCAAGCTTTTCACGTTCCTGTGACTGCAGGTGGTCAAGTTCTTCTTTCTTCTTCTCGATGATTACCAGCTGTGCGTCTAGATTTTCCTTGATGGCTTCAGTTTCGTTGCGTTTGCGCTGAAGTTCTTCATTTTTCTGGTTCAATACCATTTCACGCTGTTTCAGCTTGTTTTCAGCCTGCTGGATTTTCTGGTTGCGGGCAGCCACTTCCTTTTCGAGGTCGGCTTTTTTGTTCAGAAACTTCTCCTTAACTTCCAGAAGTTTGTTTTTCTTTATCACTTCGGCTTCCGTTTCAGCCTCTTTAATGATATTCTCATATTTCGATTTCAGACCGTATCTGAAAAAGCTATATGAAATAGCTCCTCCTACCAGGAAGGCTACAACTGTTAGTATTACTGTTGTCAACATCTAAAATTTAGGTTTAAAATATAAATAAAAACGCACAAGCTTCAGGGTGTTTCCTGTAAACTTGTGCGTGGATTTCCTTACTTGTTTCCTAAACAACTACTTTTGTTTGCTATCCTCTATGTAACCATCCAACAGGTCTTCCAGTTGTTTTATTTTTTCTGTATATGGTGATGTATCTACTGAATCTTTAATTTTGGCGTTTTCGTATGCCAGTTCCAGTGCCACCATAGTCCAGTGTTTCATGGTTCCGAGATTCGGAAATAGACTGCGGTATTTGTTTAGTTTATTGTCAATCATCTTGGCAGCGTCACGGTAGAAAATCTCTTCTTCACGATTAATCACCAGCGGATACCGTTCCCTGTCAATCTGTAAGTGTATTTTCAGTTTGTCGTCCATATATTATATGTTTCACTGCCTTATCTTTCCTTTATTTGTTCAGCAAAGCAATACATTTATCGACTTCACGCACCAGCCTCGTAAGTCTTTGTTTCGTGTCTCTGATTTCATTGTCGTTAACACTTATCATACGGGCCATTTTCAGGTTCGCATATCTGGTTTCAAGTTCTTTAATCTTACTTAACAAGACCTGTATTTCAGAATCTTTGTCGGCTATGGATTGCTTTAAAATGGCATTTTCTTTTTTCTCTTCATCATATAAAAAAAGGACATGCCTTAGCTTTCCTTCGAAACTGTTTAGTAGATTTTTGTCCTCTTCTGTCATCTATGCTACATGTTTTCTATGACAAATATAGTATATATGTTCGATATATGAAAATTTTTTTCTCATTTTGTATATTTATTTTGTTATTCGGTTTGTTCTGATAATAGAATGTACTATAAATCTTAAAGTTTTAAAACCTTTTGCAAAAGCTTTTCAAACAGTTTTAAATTTTGCTTTAGATGTATGTGATATATTGAAAAACAGTCCAGCCAAGATAAATTACGGCACATATTCAGATACCTTGGAGCATTTGCACTTCCATCTTGTTCCTAAGTATGTTGATGGTCCTGATTTCGGTGGCGTGTTCCGAATGAATCCTAAGGAAGTATATTTATCTGACGAAGAGTATGCTTCGATGATAGAGAAGATAAAGAAAGAGCTTTAATATATTTATTAGTTTAACCCGGTTTCCATCCTGTAGTTCAGGTGCGGAACCGGGTTATAATTTTGATGGCAAATCTTCTTGTTTGTGTATATCTGTTATTTTGTAAGTGGAAAGTCATTTTATCTGTCAAAATGTTTGCATTTTTATCTATTATGTATTATTGCTATTTTCGGAAAATATCATTCTAGAAGGAAAATGTTAATCTATGTTAGTTTTTGCTTTATAATATTTGAATTAAATTTCCTTGAAATGTAAAATAGGATATCTGTGTTAACAT
>NZ_JADYTF010000082.1 GCF_021530995.1 Bacteroides caecigallinarum | reverse complement strand
TGCTTGGTCGAGTTGCTCCTCAGCAGAGCTCGCCTCCTCTTTGATCCACGAGGCAAAGTTAACACTTTCCTCCTTGAATCTACTACTTTTAAAGACCAAAACGTTGCACTTCGTTTTGGAATCTACACATTTTGCATGTTGCCTAACATCCCTGTCATTACTTATTTTATCCCATAGTTTCACTATAGAAATCAAGACTCTCGAATATATCTTCTTTTGAAACTGTCTGGTTTATTTTTATTTCACCGATATTGCTTAGTAAGGTGAAGTTGATTTCGCCAGCAGACTCGTTTTTCTTGTCATGAGTCATTAGTTCATATAGTGTGTCATAGTCCTTGCATGAGAAGTTTAGTCTTCCGTAGTGTTCTTTTATAAAAGTAACAGTCTGTCTGAGCTTTTCTTTTGGAAAATTGAGTTTAACATGAGAAAGATACAATTCGCACACCAAGCCCCATGCAACTGCATAGCCATGTAATGATGGATGTTCTGTTTTTAAGGCGAAGCTTTCAAATGCGTGACCTATAGTATGTCCAAGATTCAAAGCTTTTCTTATACCCTTTTCATGTGGATCCTGTTCTACAATATTTTCTTTTATTGCTACGGATTTGCCTATAAGGTTTTGTAATGATTTATAGTCTATCTCTTTGTCAAAATCAAATTTGATGAGTTCTTTCCAATTTTCTTCTGTACTGATTAATCCATGTTTCAACATTTCCGCATATCCGGATATTATGTTTTCGTAATCGGATGTTTTCAGAAATTCACTGTCTATTATTACTTCCGAAGCTGGAGCAAATGCACCTATTTCATTTTTTAGTCCATTGAAATTGATACCTGTTTTGCCTCCCACAGCAGCGTCTACCATTGATAGAAGTGTTGTAGGAATATTTATAAACTGAATTCCTCTTTTGAAAGTAGCAGCAGCAAAACCTCCAAGGTCTGTAACCATACCTCCTCCCAGGTTTATCATCAATGAATGGCGTGTAGCTCCACTGTTGCTTAGTTTAAGCCATACATATGCCAGAGTTTCCAGTGTTTTGTTTATGTCTTCTACTCCAATCGTTATGTGTGTGGCATCTTTTATCTGATTGATATTCTCTATAACTGGCAAACATTGGCAATATGTGTGATTGTCAGTCAGAATGAACAATTTGTCATACTTATGCGATGATATGGACTTTTCGAGGTCATTTCTAAGATTATTGCAGATTATTATTTCCTGTTTACTCATGATTGTATTATTTTAATGGCAAAAGTAGAAAAAAAGTTAGAAAAACTAATATTTACATTTACAAATAATTAATTTTGTATCTTGATTTTAAAACTAAATGATAATTATATTATGAAAGGACTTTTTCCCGTATTTTTCCGAGTTTTAGGTTATGTGCTTCTTATCTTGTCTGTTTTTGTTCCGATGATAATGTATATGTTCGGCATGGTCCAGACAGACGCCAGTTTAATTTATGTCAAATTAGCGGCAAAATCGGTTATTTGGATTTCTTTGTTTTTTATCTTTTTGGCTAAAACAAACGATGAGGACAGTGTCACATCTTCTCTTAGGGCACAAGCCATGAGGTTTGCATTGTTTGTTTGGGGAATATATTATTTGGCGATATTGATATTTTCTGCAATAGAATTGGACTATCAGCGCGCTGACAATTCTGTAGGTATATATTATATGGTAATGAATGTTATCTGTTTTGAATTTCTGCAACAAAAGCGTAAAATTGAGAATAGATTCAATAGAAAAAACTAAAAAAACGTTATTGATTTAAACCTTTTGCCCATCTATTTATCAAATGCGTATTGAAATTAATTTATTAAATATGGAATGATATAGTTTTGGGACTATGAAAATTAGGGTTTTGTGTTTTTTGATAGGAGTTTTGACTCCTTTGCTAATCTTCTCTCAAGGGAGAACTACTAGAGGAACCATATCTGGTTTGGTTGTTGATGCCGATGACAAGATGCCTGTAATGCAGGCTACAGTTCAAGTACTTTCACCGAAAGACAGTACTATGGTAACCGGTAACATAACCGATATGGATGGAAAATTTTCTTTAAATACAAAGTTTGGCAAGTATTTACTTAAAGTTTCCTTTGTAGGGTATAAGCCTGTATACAAGAATGTGGAAATATCAGGTAAAAAACCAAGATTGTCTGTAGGTAATATAGAGCTGTCGTCAGACGCAATAATGCTTGAAGGAGCGGTAGTAGTTGCTCAGGCGCCTGAAGTAACAGCAGTAGCGGACACACTTGTATATAACTCCTCTGCATATCGTGTTCCAGAGGGCTCAGCTTTGGAAGAACTGGTAAAGAAACTTCCGGGTGCTGAAATTGATGATGACGGTAAGATCACTATAAATGGAAAGGAAATCAGTAAGATTATGATTGATGGTAAGGAGTTCTTTGCTGATGACCCTAATATTGCTTTGAAAAATCTTCCTGTTAACATAATTGATAAATTGCGTGCATACGATAAACAGTCTGATATGGCTAAGGCTACAGGTATACAGGATGGTGAAGAAGAAACCGTGCTTGATCTTACTGTAAAGCCTGGTATGAACAAAGGCTGGTTTGGTAATGCTGACGTTGCAGGTGGTACTCAGGATAGATATAGTGCTAAGGTCTTGTTGAACCGTTTTTACGGTGGTAATCAGTTTACTGTAATTGGTTCATCCAATAATGTCAACGACAATGGTTTCCCCGGTGGAGGTGGCGGAGGCGGATGGAGACGCCAAAATGGTTTGAACACAATACACATGGGGGGATTTAATTTTGCTACAGAAACAGAAAAATGGCAGAACAACGGTAGTGTGAATTTTAATCTGAAAAACTCTGATATCCGCAGCAAGCAAGCTTCGGAAACATTTGTTTCAAGTACTTCCAGCTCATTCACCAATGCAATGAATCTGCAAGACAATAAAAATTTGAATCTTACTGCAGATTTCAGAATAGAGTGGAATCCTGATACTATGACTATGGTGCTTTTCCGTCCAAGATTTCAATTGGGAGACACTGATAATGGAACAGACTCTAAAACATATACATTCAATCAGGATCCGGTATATTCTACTGACGAACTTATGAATGCTGATAATCTGACAGAGCTTGTTCCAGAGGAGAATATTATAAATACGATAATCAGAAACAGTCTTTCACGTTCAAATTCTCTTACCCACGGTGCTTCGCTTATGTATAACAGACGTTTGGGAAAGGCCGGTAGGAATATAACTTTAAGGGGATACTATAGTTTCACAAATAGTGAATCAGAGCAATTCTCTACTTCTGAAACTAATTATTTTCAGAAATCGGTAGAGGAACAGCTGGAAATATTGAACCGCTATATTACTACTCCAACAAAGAGTTACAACTACAGTGCACGTATCTCTTACAGTGAGCCTATCCGTAAAAACATGTTTTTACAGTTTAGCTATAATTTCCAGTACAAGAGAAACCAGTCTGATAACTCTACTTATGATATGCCTAATGATTGGACAGTTCCGCAGGGACTGGCTGGTGATATAAACGGAGTATACAACAATGATTTGAGTAAGAGTGCCGTATACGATTATTACAATCATCAGGTTGATCTGTCTTATAGATGGATAACTGAGAAATCCCAATTCAACCTGGGAGTATCATTGCAACCACAGAATACAAAACTAGACTATAAAAAAGGTGATTTGGATACAGTAAGTGTACGTAAGATATTTAATTTTACTCCTACTTTGGACTTTAGATATAAATTTTCCAAGACAAGTCAGTTAAGGGTAGATTATAGAGGACGTAGTTCGCAGCCTAGTATGACAGACCTTTTGCCTATAGAGGATAATACGGATCCGCTTAATATAAAACAAGGTAATCCTAATTTGAAACCAGCATTTACCAATACCTTACGAATAAATTATAACACTTTTAATGTTAATACTCAAAGAGGATGTATGACATATTTTACATATAATAATACGTTGAACAGTATAAGTAACCGACGTACCTATAATGAGCAAACCGGTGGATATACTACAAGGCCTGAGAATATAAACGGTAATTGGAATATATTCGGAATGGTTGGTGGAAATATTGCTTTGAAGAACAAGAAGTATACCATAAACACGTTCACTACTACAAGATATAGCAATATGGTAAGTTATATCAGTAGTAAGGAAGTTACTACGAATTCTGATAAGAATATCACTAAACAACTGAATCTGGGTGAAAGACTTAGAGGAACTTACAGGTCGGACTGGTGGGAAGTTTCTTTGAATGGTTCTATTAATTATATGCATTCCAGAAACAGTTATCAGGCTTCGAGCAATATGGATACATATCAGTTCTCATATGGTGCCAGTACTAATATAAACTTGCCTTGGAATATGTCAATATCTACAGACTTGTCCCAAAACTCCAGACGTGGTTATACTGATGAGTCAATGAACCGTGATGAGCTGTTGTGGAATGCCCAGATTTCCCAGAATTTCCTTAAAGGAAATGCTGCAACAATAAGTGTTCAGTTTTATGATATCTTGAGAAATCAGAGTAATATCAGTCGTGTAATATCAGCTGCAATGCGTTCTGATACAGAGTATAATGCGATATATAGTTATTGTATGATACATTTCATATATCGTCTGAATCTGTTTGGAGGAAAGCAAGGTGGACGTCCTATGGGAGGGCCTGGATTTGGTCCTTCAGGACATGGTCCTGGATTCGGACATAGAAGATAATAAAATTAAAATTCCATATCATATATCGACTGCATAAATCTATAATCGGTTTATGCAGTTTTTTATTATTTAAATTCATTGAATAGTATATAAATTGGAGAAAAACATTTATTTTTGTTTTATACCTGTTTATGTAATATTATGAGTGATATATTCTTTACTCTTTTTTATTTTACGTACATGTTGGTGATTTTATCAACAGTCGTATTTGTCGTGCTTGATAATAGAAATCCGGTAAAGGCAATGGCATGGATATTGGTTCTTTTCTTTCTTCCATTGGTTGGGTTGATACTATACTTTTTTTTGGGACGAAGCAATAGAAAAGAACGTCTGATAAGCAAAAAAGGATATTCCAGGCTGATAAAGCGACCAATGTCAGAGTATCAGATGCAGGAATCGTTTAAGGTAAATTCTGATAAGACAAGGATAATGTCATTTTTTAGAAAGGTAAACAATGCTTTGCCGTTCGAAGGCAATAATATTGATATCTTTACAGATGCACATTCCATGTATCTTTCACTTCTTAAATCCATCTACAGTGCCAAACATCATATTCACGTAGAGTTTTATATAATAGAGGACGATTCTGTGGGACGTTTGTTCAGAGATGCCCTGATTGATAAATCTCGTCAAGGTGTTAAAGTAAGAGTGCTTTATGACGATGTGGGATGCTGGAAAGTCAGTCGTGAGTTTTTTGAACAAATGCTTTGTGAAGGGATTGAAGTACAGTCTTTCCTTAAAGTCCGCTTTCCGGTTTTTACATCTAAAGTAAACTATAGAAATCATCGTAAGATTGTTGTCGTAGATGGTAATATAGGATATATCGGTGGAATGAATATTGCGTACAGATATTTATACGGCTTCTCTTGGGGTATTTGGCGAGATACGCATGTGAAGATTGAAGGTAAGGCTGTATACGGACTTCAGACAGCATTTCTGACAGATTGGTTTGCTGTTGAACGATCGCTGATAACTTCTCCTGAATATTTCCCTAAGATGAAAACTTCGGATGCCGATACTGACATTAGTGCTTCTTCCGGTTCCATTGCACAGATAGTTACATCCGATCCGGTTGGAAAATGGAGAGATATTATGCAAGGATATGTTATGGCAATTAGCAGTGCTAAAACATATATATATATACAGACTCCTTATTTTCTGCCTACAGAGCCTGTCTTAAGCGCTTTGCAGACGGCTGCTCTTGCGGGAGTTGATGTCCGTATAATGATACCCAAACGTGGCGATTCATGGATTATACATAAGGGTACAATGTCATATCTGGATGATATGATGGATGCAGGAGTTAAGGTGTATTTGTATAGGAAAGGCTTCCTTCATTCAAAACTAATGGTAAGTGATGATTATATCTCTACTATAGGTTCTACAAACATGGATTTCAGGAGTTTTGAACATAATTTTGAAGCCAATGCTTTCTTTTATGACAAAAAGACGGCATTGGCTCTAAAGGGTATATTTAATAATGATATAAAATCGTGTATGCTTCTTACTCCGAAAATATGGAATTCACGTTCTGGTAAGCATAAGCTCCAGGAGGCGGTCATTCGTTTGTTTTCTCCTCTGCTGTAGATGATTCAGTCTGAGTATCTTCCTTGTATCCGAAGAATGAAAAGTTTACGCTTCCGTAATATCTGTGTTCAATAAAATTGGGGTGCGATTCGAAACTCAGGTCTTTCCCGTGTTCCAAAACGAATAGTCCGTCTTTTTTTAGAAGTTCATATTTAAAGATCATATTTGGAATTTCAGGAAGTTTTTCAAGTGCGTAAGGAGGGTCGGCAAATATGAAGTCGAACTTTTCATTACATCTTTCAATATATTTGAAAACATCTCCTTTCAGAACAAAGCATTTGTCTGTCTTAACTTCTTTCATTATTTTATTTATGAAAGCAAAGTGCTGAGGGTCTTTTTCCACAGATATTACTTTGTCACATCCTCTTGATACCAATTCTATACTGATACTTCCTGTACCGGCAAATAGATCCAGAGCTATAACGCTATCCTCAAAGTCAATGTAGTTATTCAGTACATTGAAAAGGTTTTCTTTAGCAAAGTCTGTTGTAGGTCTTGCCTTGAAAGTATGTGGAACGTCAAATCTTCTTCTTTTATATATACCGCTAATTACTCGCATAGGATTAATGATTGTACGTCAAACGGAATATTTTCTATCTTCGATGTTGTCGAGTTGTTGAATTCCGCTTGCGGGTTAATACTATAAACATGGCTAATGTATTTTTTCATTTCAGGAATAACTGTATTCTTTATATCTTGTATTCCTGTAATGTGAAGTTCGTCTCTTTCTTGACTGAATCCTGTCTTTTGCCATATATTCAGCAGGAAGTAGTTAATATCATTGGATGAAACAGACTGATATGTATTTGCGAGCATCAATCTTCCGTTTTCCATTGAAATAACATCTATATATCCGCTGTTGATGTTTGTATAAAGCTTTTTGCAATTACTTTGTTTGCTTTTTATTGTGAGATATTCAATCTGCGGACTTATAGATGAAAAGAATCTGGCATTTGCGAAATGTTCAGATAGGAATACATGTGTCAGCTTGTCAAGTGAAAAAATAACGACAGAGTTACTGTTGGTCAGAACATTGCACAATACTATTTCATTTCTTTTTTCCCTTACATTGTTATAAAAGACTTCTTCCATCGATTCATCTTCGAAGAAATCAAGTGGAACAATAGTATATCGTTCTGAATGAATAATGATATTTGTTTGTTTGAAAGTATGTTTTAGCTCGTCTGTTGCGGCAAGAAAGTCCTTCACGTTAGCAGCCATAGATCTTTGTGTGTTTACAGGAAATGTACGGCTGTAGAAATCATTTTCTATAATAGGGTTATAGATAGAAAAAGAAAATCCATCCGTACTGAGACGGATGGATAATGTATATTGTTCTGATTTATTAAAATCTAAATCTTTTGTCATTTATGAGTGAGATTGATTATTCCCAGTTTCCGGCATTGTTGTTTGGCTGTTCGATGTCGCCGACTCTCAAACCGCAATATTTACCAAGTTTAGACTGCATGTCTTTCAAGTTAGCCAATTCCTGACGGTTAATACCATCCAAATATACATCGTATGCAACCTGTGCCTGGAACAAGTTAAGAGGAGCACCTGATTTCATAGTGTCTTTACGTACTGCCATTTCAAATTTAGCTCCGTTACCGTAAGGTACATAGCAAAGTGAATCTGGGTTAAATCCTTTTGTAAAGATTGTATCAAGTACAGCTACCCACATTGTATCACGACGGAAGTTCTGTAAACCTTCTTTTTCTACTTCTTTATAGTTACCTGTTTTTTTAGCCTTGTTGATGATAGCCATTGCTTTCTTTTCAGTCATACCAGCTTCAAGCTGAGCATCTGTCAACGAACCAACTTTCAGGATGAATGGAAGTTTTGCAGTTTTTACGAAGTCAATCAATGTATCGAAGTCTGCAGTATATGCACCCTGATGCATACCACGGTATTCCTGCTGTGCCTTACGGATGTCGATAAGACGAGCAATGATTGCTTTTTCTCTAATGTCTCTTTCTTTGTCAAAATTGATAGGACCCATAACACTGCCGTAGCAGATGTAAACCAAACCTACAACGCAGGCTGCTAAAACAAGATTAATAACTGTTTTCATGATAATATTATTTTTTTAGTTTATATTCGTAGCGCAAAAATAAAATAAATAACTTGAACAACGTAAATATTACTCAATCTTTTTATCTACTTTTATGTTAAATAACGATTTAACGCAACAAATTAAGCGAAATTTTTGTTATAAACCAACAGATGAACAAGAAAAAGCTATGCAATGTATAGCAGATTTCTTGTTTAAGCCCCAAAATGATGCATTGCTATTGCTGAAAGGTTATGCTGGAACCGGTAAGACGACTCTAATAGGGGCTGTTGTAAAGACTTTGTTCGAACTGCGAATAGGATATGTTTTAATGGCATCTACTGGAAGAGCTGCAAAGGTTTTTTCGCACTATTCTGGTTGTTCTGCCTATACTATACATAAGAAGATTTATCGTCAGAAATCTTTTTCTAACGAACTCGACAATTTCTCTCTGAATGACAATCTTCACAAAAATACGCTTTTTATTGTAGATGAAGCCTCTATGATTTCGAACGACGGATTGTCCGGAGCATCGTTCGGAAGCGGAAGGCTCCTGGACGATCTTATTGAATATGTATATGCCGGACAAGGTTGCCGCCTTATCATAATAGGTGATAATGCTCAGTTGCCGCCTGTGGGAGAAGAAGAAAGCCCGGCTTTATGTACCGATGTGTTGCGTGGTTACGGACTTAATGTTACAGAATGTATTCTCACTGAGGTTATTCGATATTCTGGCAGAAACGGGATACTTACCAATGCGACTATGCTCCGAGAAAGAATGATTGCCGATGATATTTATGAACTTCCTAAATTGTCGTTTAAAGGTTATGACGACATATCTTCAATTCCCGGGAGCGAACTGATAGAAGCCATAAACTCATCGTATAACGAGGTGGGTATGGACGAAACCATGATAATATGCCGTTCCAACAAACGGGCTTACCTTTATAATAAAGGAATAAGAAATACAATCCTTTATCGTGAAGATGAATTGAATACAGGTGATATACTTATGATAGCCAAGAACAACTATCATTGGACTGCAGACTGTAAGGAGATGGATTTCATAGCCAATGGGGATATAGCTGTGGTACGTCGAGTACGTAGGACTCAGGAAATGTACGGATTCAGATTTGCTGATGTGGTGCTTTCTTTTCCTGACCATAATGACATAGAGTTTGAACTCAAGATTTTGCTTGATACTCTTCATTCCGATTATCCGTCAATGTCTAGAGAAGACAGTGACCGTCTGTTTAATGCCGTTATGGAAGATTATTCGGACATAACCAATAAGAGGGAACGTATGAAAAAACTTAAAGAGGATAGTTTCTATAACGCTCTTCAGGTGAAGTATGCATACGCCGTGACATGCCATAAGGCTCAGGGCGGACAGTGGAAAAGAATCTTTATCGACCAGGGATATATCACAGAAGATACTTTCACCCCCGATTATTACCGTTGGTTATACACAGCCTTGACCCGAGCAAGCGAGAAACTTTATCTTGTCAATTGGCCCGAAAGTCAGACTGAATAAGACGATAGGTGAGTATTGCCTGAACACTTCCTCTTACAAACAGATATACGATGAATGCCATCCACAGCGAATGATTACCCATTGTACTGTCCGATATATAATATGTAGAGAAGAATGCAATCGAAGCCACGAATATCGAGCGCAGCATAATGCCCGTTGCAGTGGCGCCAATACATATCCCGTCCAGAATGAAAGCCATAAATCCGGCAAAAGGTATTGCGAGTACCCAATAGTAATATTGTGATGAATTGTTTATCACGTTCATGTCGTCGGTCAGTAGCTGCAGGAAATCCTTTCCCCCTATAATATATAATAAGGTGAAAAATAAGGCAACTCCGGTACCCCAATAAATAAGGTGTCTGACTGTCAGACGCAGAAGTCGGTTGTCACGGCTGCCTACATGTTTACCAACCAGGGCTTCGCCTGCATAGGCAAATCCGTCCATTATGTATGAGAAGATAGTAAACATCTGCATTAGCAGAGTGTTGACTGCGAGTGTAGTGTCTCCGTATGTCGCTCCGGATGATGTGAAGAATACTGTCACAGCTACTATACATAATGTGCGGAAAAATATGTCTCTGTTCACTTTAAAGAAAACTGACATACTTTTCCTGTTGAATATATGTGCGGCAGATATGTTCCATGTATACCTTTTGGTGTATTTAAGTCCTAGGATTATTGCCATCATAAGTCCGGCATATTGAGCAATCAGAGTTCCGTATGCCACACCCTCTATTTTCATTCCCATCTCTTTCACGAAGAAAAGACTTGCTGCAATGTTTATTACGTTCTGTGTTATGGCTATGTACATCGGGTATCTGGAATTTTGCATTCCGAGAAACCATCCGGTGAAACTGTATAGCCCCAATACAGCCGGAGCCCCCCAGATGCATATGTGGAAATATTCCGACGCGTATTTCTTTACCTCAGGGCTTGTATCGATAAAAAGAAAGGCTATGCTGACAATGAGTGTTTGCAGCATAATAAGTATGGTTGCAAGTAGAATGCTTATTCCTAACGAGCGCAGCAGTATATTTCGGCATTCATTGTCGTTTCTGCTTCCGTATGCCTGCGATGTCATACCCCCTGTTCCCATTCTCAGGAAACCAAAAATCCAGTAAATCATATTAAACAGCATACCTCCCACGGCTATGGCACCTATGTATGCCACGTTCCCCAAATGTCCGGTTATGGTTACATCTACCAGTCCCAGCAGTGGTACTGTGATGTTCGAGATGATTGATGGTATGGCTATCTGCAGAATTTCCTTGTTTGTCTGGTTCATGTTTCTGTGTTTGGTATATTATATAATGTATGACACCTCCTTGAACAGATATTTTCTCACTCTTCCTTCTCTGTCTTTCAGGACTAGGCGTCCGTCTTTATCTATATCCTCTATAATGGCATCAAACGTTCCGTTATCGTCCTTATACATGTAGAAACCATCTTTTCTGTATATCGCCTCAAAATATTTTTTTCGGATAATATCGCTTTCACCATTATCGAACATACGATGGTAGATACTTGCAGAGTTCATTATCTTATGAAGAACTGTCTCAATATCGTATTCCTGTCCCGTAATTTGTGATAATGAAATAGGATTTGGTGCATCGCTTCTGAATATCTTCTGATTCAGATTTACACCGGTTCCCGAGATGGATCTTTCTATGTTCATACCGCTCAAGTCATTTTCTATAAGTGTTCCGCAAATCTTCCTGTCCATCCAGTAAATATCGTTCGGCCATTTTATGCTTATTCCGTCTGTGTATTCCGACAGAGTGTCGAATAGTGCGAGAGCGGTTATTTGCAGCAGTATGAAATGTTCTCTGGCTGGAAGTCCCTTCGGGAAAATCACAAAGCTGAACAACAGATTCTTGCCGTCTTCAGATTCCCACTTGTTTCCTCGTTGTCCTCTGCCGTCGGTCTGAAAAGACGAATATACTGATGTCAGGTTTTCTGTATAGCCTTTTGAACAAATCTCTGCCAGGCTTACATTAGTTGATATTGTTTGTGGTATATATATAGGTTCTGGGTAGCTCATTGTAATTTATTATTTGTTGTTTTACCATACCGGAGAAATAAAGGCGTCCTCAATATGTTTTATATTAAAATTTCCGTTTTGTCCTGTTATTGATATTATGTCGAACCTTACATCCATGTCAATCATATTTTTCTTTATATACACATCGGCAGCATTGATTATCCTTCTCATCTTTTTGTCGGATACTGTGTATTCAGGCTCACCGTAAACATCAGTACTTCTTGTTCTTATTTCTGCAATAATCAGGCAGTTGTCCTTTCTGGCTATTATGTCCAATTCCAGTTTTCTCCATGTCCAGTTTCTTTCCATTATCTCGTATCCTTTTTCTTGAAGAAACTTACATGCTATGTCTTCTCCTGTTCTTCCTAAAATATTATGTTGAGCCATTTTGTCATTTTTTGCAAAAATACTTATTTATTTTTTCTTAATTAACCGGAAGTAGATTAATTTTGCACATTGAATGATAGCAAAAGGTAAAACAAGAAAGAGAGTTCCGTCATCTGTTCCACCGCGCAAGCAGCGTATGGTATGTCTGATGAGTGAAGAAGAAATCCGCATTGTGGAATGTTATCTCAAGAAATATAAGATAACAAACAAGGCGAGATGGCTTCGTGAGACCGTATTGTCTCATATCCATCAGCAATTGGACGATGATTATCCTACTCTTTTCAATGAACACGAAATGCGTAGATAGTATATGGCGGACGATAAGTTCTATATGAAGCAGGCACTTGCCGAGGCGGAACGTGCAGCAGATAGGGGAGAAGTACCGGTAGGGGCCGTGGTGGTTTGTCGTGACCGTATAATAGCCCGTGCGCATAATCTGACTGAGACTCTAAATGATGTTACAGCTCATGCCGAGATGCAGGCCATTACTGCGGCGGCAAATGCTTTGGGAGCAAAGTATCTGAATGACTGTACGCTTTATGTCACTGTGGAGCCGTGCGTGATGTGTGCCGGTGCTATAGCCTGGGCACAAACAGGAAGACTGGTATTTGGTGCCTCTGACGAAAAAAGGGGATATCAGCGTTACGCTCCTGAATCTCTTCATCCGAAAACCGTAGTTGTTTCCGGAATTTTAGCTGACGAATGTGCCGGTTTGATGAAGGAATTCTTCAAGAAAAGAAGGTGATTTTTTAGGTCTGATATACTGGTTGATCCAATGATAATTTGACCTGTTTTATCCCTCTTCAATGTTTTAAAAAAACTTGCCCACGTTTAACTTCAAACTTGCCCACGTTTAACTTCAAACTTGCCCACGTTTAACTTCAAATTTGCCCACGTTTTACTTCAAATTTATGGCAAGTTTTATTTAAACTGATTTTATAGAATAAAATAACAAAATTTACCGTACATTTGTATTATATGATATAAAGATGTATTTTTGCACACAGATATAGATGGTGTGCAATAGAATGAGGATAATATGACAGTATTAAAAACCAGAGCCAAACTAGTGGATGTAGCCAGGCAACTTTTTGCAAAAAAAGGAGTCGAGGATACTACCATGAATGATATTGCTGTTGCTTCAAAAAAAGGGCGAAGGACGCTCTATACTTATTTCAAGAGCAAGGAAGAAATATATATGGCTGTGGTGGAGGCTGAAATAGAAATGCTGTATCAGACTCTTAATAAAGTTGCGCAGAAAGATATCTCTCCTGAAAAGAAAATTCTGGAACTGATTTTTACACATCTGGAGTCTACTAAAACCATTGTTTATAGAAACGGTACTTTAAGAGCCGATTTTTTCAGAGACATTTGGAAGGTTGAGGCAGAAAGAAAGGACTTTGATATAAAGGAAGTGGCTCTTTTTAGGAAAATTCTTAAAGAGGGAAAAGATGCGGGAGTATTTGATATTGATGATGTGGAAATAACGGCTTCAATACTGCATTACTGCATAAAAGGTATAGAGGTCCCGTTTATAAGAGGACAGATAGCCGAAGAACTGGATGACGAAACTTCATGGAGATATGTCAAGAAAATAGTTTACGGTGCTTTGGGATGTAAGGCTGAAAACTGATAATACAAATGACAGTAATATTTTAAACTAAAATAATTATGGGATTATTAACTGGAAAAACTGCTATCGTAACCGGTGCTGCCCGGGGTATCGGTAAGGCTATAGCATTGAAGTTTGCTGCAGAAGGAGCAAACATTGCGTTTACTGATTTGGTAATCGATGAAAACGGATTGAACACAGAAAAGGAAATTGCAGCTTTCGGTGTTAAGGTTAAGGGTTATGCTTCGAATGCTGCCAATTTTGAAGATACTGCTAAGGTTGTTGAACAGATTAAGGAGGAATTCGGTACAATCGATATTCTTGTTAACAATGCCGGTATTACAAAAGACGGTTTGATGATGCGTATGAGCGAAGCTCAGTGGGATGCTGTTATCGCTGTAAACTTGAAGTCGGCATTCAACTTTATCCATGCTTGTACTCCAATCATGATGCGTCAGAAGAGTGGTAACATCATCAACATGGCATCTGTAGTTGGTGTACACGGAAATGCCGGTCAGTGTAACTATTCTGCATCTAAGGCTGGTATGATTGGATTGGCTAAATCTATTGCTCAGGAACTTGGTTCACGCGGTATCCGTGCCAATGCTATCGCTCCGGGATTCATCATCACAGAAATGACTGCACAGCTTTCAGACGAAGTTAAGGCTGAATGGAACAAGCGTATTCCTTTGCGTCGTGGCGGTACTACTGAAGATGTTGCGAATACAGCATTGTATCTTGCTTCTGACTTGTCTGCATACGTTTCTGGACAGGTTATCCAAGTGGATGGTGGTATGAATATGTAATTTTTTCATATACGATATTGTTCGGGCACAGGCTTCGTTGGTATAATGAAATCTGTGCCTGTTTTTTATAAATATATTCCTATGACTGTAGTTTACGAAGATAATCATATAATAATTGTAAATAAGACTGCCTCGGAAATTGTTCAGGGAGACAAGACTGGTGATACTCCACTTTCAGAAACCGTAAAACAGTATTTGAAGGAGAAATATAATAAGCCGGGAAATGTCTTCATAGGTGTAACCCACAGATTGGACAGGCCGGTCAGCGGACTGGTTGTATTTGCAAAAACCAGTAAGGCTTTGAGCCGTCTGAATGATATGTTCAGAAATGGTGAGGTGGAGAAAACTTATTGGGCAGTAGTGAAGAATGCACCGGCAAATGAAGAGGGCACTCTGGTACATTATATGGTTAAGAATGAAAAGCAGAACAAGTCGTATGCATACGATAAAGAAGTAAAAGATTCCAAAAAGGCTGTTTTGGACTATAGGCTTATCGGACATTCGCAGAATTATTTCCTGTTGGAAGTTAATCTGCATACGGGACGCCACCATCAGATACGCTGTCAGTTGGCAAAGATGGGATGTCCGATTAAGGGTGATTTGAAGTACGGATTTCCACGCTCAAATCCGGATGGAAGTATTTGCCTGCATTCGCGTAGAGTGAAATTTATACATCCGGTGTCGAAAGAAGTAATAGATGTTACGGCAGAATTGCCTTCCGGTAATCTCTGGAATGGCTTTGGAATATAAAAAAATAAAAGAGCATGCTTCACAGCGTGCTCTTTTCCGTTTTTAACACATAGGCATCTTCATTATCATAAGATTGTAGATTTATGTATATTGATATACAATCTCAGAAAATTTATTCTATGGGGTTGGGTTTTGTGTGTTTAGTCTAGCTTTATCTAATTTTAAAATCTTATTCGATAAATATTTCGCAAATGTTGTGCCAAAAAATGTGTGGCTGGAATATCTCTTTGTCAATCAGTTTGTTATAAATAAAATATTCCACATGCATTGTTGCCATGCATGTGGAATATTTGTAGAATGTGTGGAATTTTTCTACAGCTTATTGTGGAATGTCGTAATGTTTTAATTTATTGTAGAGTGTTTTTCTGTCAATTCCCAGTAATGTAGCCGCTTTAGATTTGTTGTTTCCGGTTTGTTTAAGAGCGTTGATGATTAGCTGTTTTTCAGTTTCTTCTTTATTCAGTGAAGAACCGAAAATCAATGGAGTTGAATCAGCTTCTTTTTTTTCGCTTATTTCTTCTCCAAGTTCGTTGGGACTAATGAAATCGCCTTTGGCAAGTAGTGTCGCTCTTTTTACTATATTTTTTAGTTGTCTTAAATTTCCTGGCCATTCATATTTTTGTAGCATTGAGCTTGCTGCAGCATCAAACCCTATCAGGTCCTTGTCCAGCTCCTTGTTTGCCTGGTCAAGGAAGAAATTTGCAAATAGAAGAATGTCTTCCTGGCGTTCTTTAAGAGACGGCATGCGAAGGGTGAACTCATTTATTCTATGATACAGGTCTTCTCTGAACGTTCCCTTTGAAATGGCTTCTTTTAGGTTCTCGTTAGTGGCGCATATCAGTCGGACATCTACCTGTATTTCTTTAGTTGAACCTATTTTCCTTACTCGTCTTTCCTGAAGGGCGCGTAATAGCTGTACCTGTACTTCGTAACTCAGATTACCTATTTCATCAAGAAAAAGTGTTCCTCCGTTTGCTTCTTCAAATGCTCCGGTTTTGTCTGTAAGTGCACCGGTAAATGAACCTTTCACGTGTCCGAAGAATTCGGATGCAGCCAAATCTTTAGGTATTGAACCACAGTCTATTGCTATGAACGGTTTTTCGTTACGTTTGCTCAACTGATGTATTCTGTGGGCTACATACTCTTTTCCTGTTCCGCTTGCACCGTTTATTAAAACGGACATTTGGGTCGGTGCCACAAGGTTGACGTAACTGAACAGTTGGCGTGCGGCTTCGCTTTCTCCTTCAAGAAAATTGTTTGCATAAGTTTCGGCTGAGTTTTCCTTCTTTTTTTCTTTTTGCTGAGAAGGTTTTACCCTTGTTTGTGATTCCAGTGCCTCGTTTATTTTCTTTAGAAGTTCGTCAGGCTGTACTGGTTTCTTTACATAGTCAGTTGCTCCCAGTTTCATAGCTGTGACAGCATTTTGTATCTCTCCATAGCTTGTCATCATTATGAACGGGGTGTTTATGTCAAGTTCTCTCATCCATGTGAGCAGTTGCATACCGTCCTGGTCCGGAAGTCTGAGGTCTGATAATATCAGACTGAATTCCTTCGATGTAATCTGCTTGCGGGCTTTTGCGCATGTGCCGGCAGTTTCTACATCAAAGCCTTTTTTACTGAGCCAGGTCTTGAGCATGGTAGAGAATGTTAGATCGTCTTCAACAATTAAAATGGACGGAATCATATAATGAAAATGTTTTTTTATTTCTACAAAGTTAATCTATAAATTCTATCCAATAGTTTTTACAATCCTTATTTTTATAAATATTATCTAATAGTACGTATAGTTGTATGCATTTTTTGTTTTTGTTATATGTTTGGT
>NZ_JADYTF010000081.1 GCF_021530995.1 Bacteroides caecigallinarum | reverse complement strand
TAATAGACCTGTCAATAAAAAACTTTTTGTTTTGATTTTTAAGTCTTAAAAAGAGAGCGATTATTTAAGTTTCTCTCCCTTAAAATACACATCGAAAGCATCCTCGGCATAGAATCCCCTCGTAACTTTGAATGATGAAGTTGAAGCTCCATTTATCTTGCGTCCTTCCCAGTAAGCATTGAAAGCATCCTTGGCATAGCCGTTTCCAAGACAGACGAAGGAAGAAGTTGATGCCCCAGAGATTTTCTTTCCCATCCAATATACATTGAATGCATCCTTGGCATATCCTTCTTTGAGAATTACAAAACTGCTGCCTGATGCTCCGGGTATCTTCTCTCCATTATAAAAAACATCGAAGGTTGATACATAATATCCCGGTCTTTCACAATTATGGTATCCTCCATCGGGACGACCATGCGACGGACGGTTATCGGAAGAAAATCTTCTGTCAACCTTGAACGAAGAAGGATCTACATACTCCAATATAGTTCCGTATCTGTAAACATGATTTCTGTCTTTACCATAACCGTAACCCAAATCACGGAAAGAATGTGAGTCGGCTCCATGAATTACCTTACCGTCATAATAGACCTGACCGTTTCTCTTGGAATAAGAATAATACTGTGCCAACATCAGTGAAGGCACTGACATCAATAGAATGATTGCAAATAGTTTAGAAAGTCTGTTTATCATAATATATCATAAAATATCTGTTTTCACAAAAATAACAAATTTACAGTACTATATCAAACTTGCGTCCATTTTTATTAAGACTGAGATATTTGGAAAAGTACTATTACTGTTTGCTAAATTATTTTTCAAGTATCGGAAAGACATTATTTATATCTATTTCCACCTCTCCAAAACTGATCATTGCATTAAAAAGGCGGATTTTCTCATACTTATGTAAACTGTTTGCCATAATAATGTCCTCCTCTATAATTCCTTCCGCCAGAAGTCTTGCCCTGCGTGTTCCTTTCAGCAATGGATATTTGGGAGTATACCATTTTCCTTCTTTATACAGTGCGATATTTGCTATTGAAGTATCTGTCAGCATACCGGAGCGGACAATTACTACATCGTCCGCATTGCCACTCAAGGCAAAGTTTCGGTCCAGCACCGAACGGTCAGCGTATTTGAATGAATACTCTGCCGTATCGTCGTTTACCAGTTGCAGCGATTTCACTTCACGAATACTGTACGGAAGATATTCTACTTTCTCCACCGCTGAAGTATATTCCACACGGCAACGGGTTCTTCCTTTACAACCTTCAGCGGTTATGAAGTCCTCCAAAGAAACAGGCATGGCAGAACTGCCATAATGCACACGGATTGTATTGTTCATCCTCTCATTATGGGCCGACAGATTATCTATCACTCCATCATTTATACATATTGTCTCAATAAAACGGCACATATACTTTCTGGATCATTTCTTCATATTCGCTTACCTTATTACTCTTAAAAGTTATACCTCCACCGCTTTTGAACACCAAAGAGCCGTCAGGTAGCTGTTCCACAAATCTTATAATAACCGCGCTGTCAAGATTTTTTCCATCGAAGAATCCGGTTACTCCGGTATAATATCCTCTGTCGTATGTCTCTGCCTCACGTATTATCTCGACTGTTTTCTTCTTAGGTGCTCCTGTCACTGACCCTGCAGGCAAGAGTCTGAAAAACATATCTCCCAGTTTATCGCAGAAATCCTCCGGCAGTCTCCCTCGTATTTCGGAGCTTACCTGAAGCAAAGTACCGTTGTTCGTCTGAACCTCATCTATATATCTGTATTTGGTGACAGTCACTTCGGATGCTATCTGGCTCAAATCATTTCTTATCAAATCCACGATTGTTGCATGCTCTGCCGATTCTTTCTCATCGTTCAATATCACGGAAGCCGCATAAGGATATGACGCATCTATTGTCCCTTTCATCGGGCAAGAATAGATCATACCGTCCGTAATCCTCACAAAAATTTCCGGTGAGAACATTACAAAACGACCTTTCATCATGAGCCTGTACTTTGCACGCGAATGAATAAATATATCCTTGAGTGTAAGATCTGTTTCAACCGGTGTTGCACAAGTAAGGTTTGTAAGGAATGAATTTCCTGCATACAGATTTTTATAGACAATGTCGAACGAACGGGAATATTCCTCTATTGTCTGCGGATGAGGCTCCCACATGAAATGTTCTTTCATAGTAAAAGGCATTTCACCATAATTTCCACTAGACGGGAAACTAAACAGTATTTCATCGTCAGGCAGATTGTCAGGTTCTTCGACAATGCAGTTTTCCTCATCAAAGTCTATCAGAAAGAAGAACGGGATTCCCCTTCTGCCATAATAGTTCATTCTCTTTATGGCATCCTGGCGCAACAGGAAGTTTAGTCTTGACATTTGTTTTTGCGTGTTTTAAAAGAAAGAATATAAAGTGTAATGCAAGTGGCAAGTACTCCCATAAACAGTTTCAACCACCACGTATCAAAGATAAAGACAATACAGTGTACTGCAGTAACCCACAAAGTAGTTACTGATATAACCTTGATTCGCAAAGGAATGGATTTGTCCTCGCGGAAACTCTTTATATAAGGTCCCAGCTGTGGATGCTCGGTCAGCCATTTATAAGCACGGGGCGAACAGCGGAAAAACAATGCGGCCGCCAGCAATAGAAAAGGTGTTGTGGGCAATACAGGAAGGAAAATTCCTATAATGCCCAGCAACACCGAAACAAAGCCTATGACACTGTATATGTATTTCATATTGCAAAAATAGTATGATTGGGACTGAAATACAAATACGAGCCTGATTTTAGTTTATCATAACACATTTTTTTCTCATCTTGCGGTCGCAATAACGTTTGCATTGCCCGCAGATGTCATACCCGAGCATGGCACCCAAAATGAAATCCTCTTCCGGCGTGAGCTGGTTAAGCGGACGGGTGACTATCATACGTATTGCATTGATACATTCGTCCTTGCCGAAGAACAAGTTGATGCGTTCATCGTCAACTGTCTGTATGACGAACTTTATACGCTGTTTCTTCAGGCGGTTTACGGCAAACTCAAGATTCTTCCTGTTCATGGTATAAAGAACCATCTGTCGTACTCCCTTCTTGAACTCATACACATGGTTTAGGAACACCTTCATGTCAGTAGGATTTACATTTTGCATCATCATAGGCGATAGGTTTTATGTATAAATATTTTTACAATAAAGTCTTGATATGGTCAGTCCATGCAGTCACTCTTTCATCGGTCTTTCCGCTCTCGTTCATCTCGTCAATGGCAAGACCTACAAACTGTCCGTCAACAACTGCTACTGACGCAGAATAAGTATAGTCAGAATCAGGAACTCCATTGATAAACTCACATCCGGTGCCTTTCAAATCTTCATAGATAATTCCCATACCATCGCAGAACGTATCCGGATACGATTCTGAATCTCCACAGCCGAACAGTCCGACAAGTTTGCCACTGAGGTCAAGCCCTTTCAACAGCTTCACACCGTCGTACCAGTCGTCCTGCAACTCGCCGTCGCCCCATGTTGATGTTCCC
Source organism: Bacteroides caecigallinarum (assembly GCF_021530995.1). Lineage (GTDB taxonomy): Bacteria > Bacteroidota > Bacteroidia > Bacteroidales > Bacteroidaceae > Phocaeicola > Phocaeicola faecigallinarum. The sequence continues at coordinate 14,523 of NZ_JADYTF010000081.1, read as the reverse complement.
AGCAGAAGGACATCGTATGAATTTACCATATCCGCAGTCATCTTGCTTACATCATGTACATCAGCAGATGAGACTCCCAATTTACCTGCAATCATTCCTGCCACCGATTCTGTGGTTCCAGTAGTGGAACCATAAAAAATTCCAGTCTTTTTCATTTCCTTACATTTAATTGATTTGACATTGCAAAATAAGTGCAAACAAAGTGTTTCTGAAATACCTAAAAATAATGATTTTAATGTCAGCAGAAACAGGTTTCTTACCTAAACTTTGGTAGTTTTATAACTAATTCCATATCTTTGAAGAAAAATATATATGTTATGGACACTCATCACCACCACAATCATTATCACCATCATCATGAGATTTCTGCTTCAATGAGCAAGATTTTCATTTTCTGCATTGCGCTAAATCTCTTGTTCGTAGGGATTGAAACTGTTGTAGGATTACTATACAATTCTGTAGGACTGTTGTCGGATGCCGGACATAATCTTAGCGATGTTTTCAGCCTTGTACTTGTGCTTGTCGCATTCAGAATGAGCAAGGCTGCATCAACCCCACAGTTTACGTACGGGTATAAGAAAGCCACTATACTTATTTCTCTGATTAATGCCATTATACTGCTTGTTGCCGTAGGTGCCATCATAATAGAAAGTATATATAAACTGAAAAATCCGGAACCGATATCAGGTACAGCCATAAGCTGGACTGCCGGAGCAGGAATACTGATAAACGGACTAACCACATGGTTGCTGATGGGTGGAAGCAAGCAGGACATAAACGTAAAAGGCGCATACCTTCACATGCTTATGGATACACTTGTGTCAGTTGGTGTTGTAGTATCGGGAATCATAATAAGTTACACTGAATGGGTATGGATAGACCCGGTAATCGGTATCGTATTGGCAATAATAATCATGTTCTCCACCTACAATCTGCTCAAAGAGAGTCTGCTTATGACGCTTGATGCCGTTCCATCATCCGTTGACAAAGAGCACATCATAGAAGACTTACGCAATTATAACAAGATAGAAAGCTGGCATCACCTTCATATCTGGGCTATCAGCACCACTGATTTTGCCGCTACCATTCACATTGTTATAAAAGACCTTAATGACATGGAAAATGTCAAGACAGAAGTAAGAGAGATTTTCCATAAATCAGGAGTGCATCATTGTACAATCGAAACTGAAACAGAGGGAACAGAATGTCAGGCTTATTCATGTAAATAACCCAAAAAACTTTTGTGTTTATTAATACAATAAAAAACTTTTTATATATTCGCAAAATGACATATAAATACGAGTTTTACTAACAAACAGCCAAGAAATCAATACAAACTATGAAAAATACGATTGTATTAATTGCATTAATGAGTCTGTCGTGTTCGATTGCGGCACAAAAGAAGAACTTTTCATATCATTTCTACGGATTCGTACGTGGAGATCTGTTCTATAATACACGTGCCAATCAGGCACCGGTGGACGGAAATTTCTATCTTTACCCTCTGGACAACGATTTCGACAGCCGTGGAAACGACATTAATGCCACGCCAAATGGAAGCTTCTACACATTTACTACCCGTTTGGGAGTTGACATGAAGGGTCCGGATATAGGCAAAGCAAAATCAAGCGCAAAAGTGGAAGTCGATTTCGGAGGTTTCTCACTTAGTACCACAATGCTCAGAATACGCCAGGCTTATGTGGCTTTAGACTGGAAACATACCAATCTGCTTATAGGTCAGACATGGCACCCGTTGTTCGGGAGTGTTGTTCCCGACGTATTGAATCTTTCCACCGGAGCACCGTTCCAACCATTTAACCGAGAACCGCAAATCACTTTAAGATTCAATTCCGGAAAAATGAATTTCACGGCATCTGCTTTATGGCAACTTCAATACATGTCATCAGGTCCTGAAGGGGCAAGCGAAAACTATCTGAAAAACAGTTGTCTGCCGGAATTTTACCTGGGTGCAGATTACAGGAGCAAGGGATTTACTGCCGGAGCAGGTATTCATTTTATTTCTCTCAAACCACGAACGCATACTACAGTAGTTGATGAAACAGGGATACAACAACGTTTCAAAGTAAACGAACGTATGACAACATTCTCCTGCGAAGCACATTTGGAATATAAATCTATACAATGGCGGTTTGCTGCAAAGACAATATTAGCCTCATGTCTTGACCACACAGCTTTACTCGGAGGATATGGAATATCAAACATAGATCCGGTTACAGGCGAACAGGAATACACACCTATGCGCCATTCCACTTCATGGATGAACTTTACTTACGGTAAGAAATGGAAAGCTCATTTTTTCGCCGGATACACAAAGAAGTTAGGATGCGACAGTCCTCTAGTTTCGTCCGAACAATACGGAATGGGGCTGAACATTGACCAGATTTGCTCATTCAATCTAGCTTTCTCATACAATCTTCCACACTGGCAGATTGGATTGGAATACGTTCCTACAACAGCATGGTATGGAGATACCGACTTTTCAAACGGCCGTGTTATCAACACCCACAACGTTACAAATCACAGAATCCTTGGATTGATGATGTATTATTTCTAAATTATTCAAGAAACATGAAAGATGACAGCGCAGGAATTTTCAACAAATTATGCGCTGTCTTTTTTTATAAAACCATATACCCTTAAATGTTGTTAAAGATACTGGGGCTTAATAGTAGTAAAACATATATTTACCGTCATCTATGAAATATAGATCACACGATACGACACATTATGGCTATAAATACCGACACATTTAAGGAAAATTTTCGTATATACTACCGTCCGTTATGCCTTTTCGCATTGCATTATCTCCACGATATAGACAATGCGGAAGACACGGTGCAGGACTGTTTTGCCGAGCTTTGGGAGCGGAAAGACTCAGGAATGGAGATTTCTGATATAAAATCATATCTGTATTCTATGGTAAGGAACCGCTGTATAGATATCGCAAAGAAAGACTCACTGATAGACAGCAATGTACAGCCGTCCGACCTTGAAGGCATTATTTCCGAAGAGGAATGCGAGGAACGTTCGTACGACGAAGCCCGACTATGGACTGCTATAGACTCACTGCCGGAAAAATGCAGGGAAGTGTTCCTGCTTGCAAAACGCGACGGAATGAAGTATGAGGAAATAGCCGTCAGGATGAACATCTCCGTGAACACGGTAAAAAATCAGATGAACAAAGCTCTAAAAAACCTCAAAGAAGGTATCCGCAAAGTATATTTGTTCTTTTTCGGATAATTTTTTTTCATTTCGGCATAGTCGCTTTTTCAATACTTTGCGTCTTATCTAAAAACAAAGTACAATCATGAAAGATAAAGAAGAAAAAAACTTGCAGTTCGTCCTCAGATATTACAGACACGGGAAACTGGACACGGCCAAGGCTCTGAACAAAATAACAGGCATCAGACAGCGGAATAATCTGCAAAGATTATGGATATACTCATCCGGCATAGCTGCTGCAATATTGATATGTATAGTAAGCTATACACTGTTAAGCCGAAGTGACAGTAACATGATATCAGTCACTGCGGATGCAGGAATCACCAGACATTTCCTGCCGGACAGCACACTTGCCATACTCTCCAAAGGTTCTACATTGGAATACGACTCCGATAATTATGGAAAGAAGTCACGCGAAGTAAATATGTCAGGAAAAGTCTTTTTCTCTGTCCGCAGAAACGAGCAGTCACCATTCACGGCTACAGCAATGTATGCACAAGTCAAAGTCCTCGGAACTGAATTTGAAATTGACGAACGTATGCAGGACACTGTCACAAACGTGTATGTAAAATCCGGAAAGGTAATGTTCAAGGGCAAGAACAGTTCCAAAGGCATTATCCTCACAAAGGATATGAGCGGAACACTGAAGCACGAAGACGAAATGCCTGAAATAACAAGCACTGCCTTTCCTAACCCGTCAGCATGGGCTACAGGAAAGTTCGTTTACAAGAATACTCCTATAGATGCCGTAATGAAGGAACTATCACTTTATTACGGAAAAAGCCTTTATGCGTCCGAACATTTCAAGACCATTACAGCCGAGTTCAAAACGGACAGCTTGGACGAAATTATCTCACTGATAGAAAAGACACTAGACATCAAAATAACAAGAAAAGACTGAACATGAACAGAATAATATCAATAATCCTTCTGTTTTCTACAATATGCGTTTCATCAATAAATTCACAAGGCAGAGTCACTGTAGAAGACATGATGGGGCAGGTGAAGAGTATATACCCTGTAAGCTTTGTTTACGACTCGTCAATAAAGCTGAACATACCTTATTCAGGCAAGAAACCAAGTATGGTAAGCCTTGAAAACAGCCTTAAAACAATATTCAGCAACACCGGCATCAAATGGGAGATAGACGGTGACTATGTTATACTGAAAAGACTCTCATCATATACATTAAGCGGATATATCTATCAGGAGAATGGCGAGACAGTGATAAACGCCACAGTCTGGGACGTCACCTCCAATACAGGTACACTGACAAACGAGCATGGTTTCTACAGTCTTACGCTTAACGAAGGAAAACATAAAATCCGTTTCTCGCATATCAGCTGTGGCGAACAGACGGAAGATATTACGCTAAAAGGAAACAAATCGCAGAACATATACCTGAAGGCGGATTACCGCATAAATGAGGTGGTGGTTACTGCCGACCTAAACTCCCCTATCTACACTACACAGACCGGAAAAGTTTCGCTTACGGCAAAGGACTTCGTAAGCGGAAGTAACTTCATGAGCTCGCCTGATGTAGTAAAGAAGCTTCAAAGTCTGTCGGGAGTAGCCAGCGGCACGGAGCTCATCTCCGGACTTTATGTTCACGGCGGCGGGAACGACGAGAACCTTTTCCTGCTCGACGGTACACCACTATATCAAGTGAACCATGCCGGAGGACTGTTCTCTGCTTTCAATACAGATATTGTAAAGAACATCGACTTCTACAAGAGCGGCTTCCCAGCCCGTTACGGCGGACGACTGTCATCGGTAGTAGATGTCCGTACAAACGACGGAAACATGAAAGAATATCACGGAAGTTTCACGCTCGGACTTCTTGAAGGCAGAATACAGTTTGAAGGACCGATAGTAAAAGACCGCACCTCGTTCAATGTGGCTATGCGACGCACATGGATAGATTTACTCACAGCCCCCTCATTAGCCATAATGAATACAAGCAGACGCGACAAGATAAATACAAGATATGCCTTCCACGACATCAATGCGAAAGTTACTCACATATTTTCTGAAAAGAGTCGTGCGGATGTCAGCCTGTATTCCGGCAATGACCTTCTGAAAGTGAACAACAAGGCATATTCTTATTCTTCGGAACTTTCAAACATAGACAAGTTCAATCTGCAATGGGGAAACTTCACCGCATCGGTCAACTGGAAATATATCTTTTCTCACAAACTGTTTGCAAATTTTACCGGAGTATATACCCATAACCGCTCCAAATTCGACTATCTGAGTGAAGAACGTTTGGGATATATAGAGGGATTGGACGGTGCAATAATAAAAATCCAGAACAACCATTCCACCATAAACGATTTCGGCTACAGAATGGAGTTCGACTATCGTCCAAACACATGGAATCACATCCGTTTCGGTTCAAACTATATGCGCCACATCTTCATGCCGCAGAATTTCTACTCAAAGTATGACAATGCGGCGAACAACGAACTGACAGACAAAATAAAAAGTCAGTACAAGAGTAATGAATTTACCCTCTATGCCGAAGATGACATCTCGCTTGGCAGCCGTCTGAAACTGAACGGTGGAATACACTACACCATGTTCGGTATTGCAGGTACGAAATATCACTCTGTAGAGCCACGCGCAGCAATGAACATCAAGATATGCAACAATGCAAGTTTCAAGGTATCATATACGGAGATGAGCCAGTTCATGCATCAGCTATCGGCTACCTACCTGAACCTGCCGACAGACTATTGGGTGCCTTCTACTGAAAAAATCACCCCTATGAGGTCGCGACAATACTCAGCAGGGATATACAGCAGACTTCCGTATAACATCAGATTAAGCATAGAAGGATTCTATAAGACCATGAACAATCTGATAGAATACAATGGCGATAACCAACTCAACCCGTCTGCCGACGACTGGGAGGAAAATGTACGGACAGGAAAAGGAAAGGCATACGGCGCGGAAGCAGACATCAGCTACAGTAACGGAAAAACATCCGTCGATGCATCCTACACTCTTTCGTGGAGCAAGAGATTCTTCCCGGACTTCCATCAGTCATGGTACCCGGACAAGTTCGACAACCGTCATAAATTCTCTATCAACCTGAGCCACAAGTTCAGCGACAGGATTGACGCATACGCATCATGGAACTTCCATAGCGGAAACCGTATGACAATCCCTACGCAAAAAATAGAAGCTCCGGCTATACCGGGAACAGAGAATACGAACGAAAGCATTATGGTTTATGAAACCCCGAACAATGTATCCCTGCCGGCCTATCACAGACTTGACTTGGGTATAAACTTCCGCAAAACCACTAAAAGAGGCTTTGAGAGAATATGGAATGTCAGTCTTTACAATGCCTATTGCAGGATGAATCCATTGTATGCCACAGTAAAACAGAACAAGGACGGTACATTCACCGGAAAAGGACAGGGTGTATTCCCTATTATTCCATCATTCAGCTACACACTTAAATTTTAAACTGATATGAGACATAAATTTATATATATTGCATCACTACTGATTACATTATCATCTTGTACATACGAATTCAGTATAGATGATATAGAGGCTAAAAGAAAGCCTGTAGTATTCTGTATGCCAAACACCCTCAGCGACACTACACTGATACAGGTATCGCAAAGCACAACTGTAAACAATAAAGGTACAAACACTTCTGACAAACCGGACATAACATTTAAGTTGAACGGAGTGGAAAAGGAGATAAAATATACTGACAAAGCGACTGACTTGCTACCTGCTAATTCATACTATGTTCTTGGCAAACTGAAGGAAGGCGACAAGATAGACTTGGAGGCATCATATCCGGATATGCCTACGGCAAAATCAAGTACTGTAATACCACAAGCCTTCCCATTGGACAAGTGGGAAATGGTTTTAGAAAACGGTTCATACGGCAGAGAAATACAGTTCCGCATATCATTTACTGATAATGCAGAGACAAAGGACTATTACGGAATGAGAATAGTAAGGAATACAGTAACACATTACTATGGTGAAGTTGATGATGAAGAGAAAATCGAAGGAATAGACCTGAAACTTGATGAAGAACCCCTGCTATTTAATAAAGTAGGCTTTGACGAGATTTTTGACATTTCAAAAACTTATTACCGTGACATATATCTGTGGGACGACACCATGCTTAATGGGAAAAGCTATACATTACAACCCAGTACATATTATTACGAAGGCTATAATGATGATGAAATGATAGAAACCATCAAGTTCAAAATCTGTCTTTACCGATTCTCGGAAGAAATGTACCAGTATCTGAAATCAGTAAACGATATTAACAACAATGAATTAGGAGAATACGGCCTTGCTCCTATTCGCAGCCACTACACAAACATAGAAAACGGTATCGGTCTTTTGGGCGGATGCAATATTTACGAAACCGACTGGATTGATAACCCAAAAGACAAAAGGAACTAAGAATAATCAATTATTTAAACATAGACTTATGAAAAAGAAATTTTTACTCACTATCGCAATGTCTGCAATAGTATTTGCGACATCACAAGCACAGGAATTCAGATACGGACTTTCCGGAGGTTACAACCTTAACTCTATGATAGCAAACGAATCAAAATCAGGTTTCCATGCCGGACTGAAAGGTGAATATGCTTTCAGGGATGCACAGAAAGGATTGTACACCGATTTCGGACTGATGATTTCATCATACGGTTGGAAATCCACACCTGCATACGAGAACGGAACCGGAAAAGAATTAGAATGGGACACAACACCTTACTACCTGAACATACCAATCCACTTAGGTTATAAATTCAAGGTCAATGACAATCTAAGCATTTTCGTAAACGCAGGTCCGTACTTCAACATCGGAATGTTTGGCAAGATGAATTATACGACTACATATCCAGACGGCAAAACGGAAACAGGAATATCATCAAACAATATGTTCAAAGACGGACTCTCACCACGCTTCGACTGGGGAATAGGTTTCCGTGCCGGAGTGGAAATTGCGCGTCACACACAGATAGCAATAGGATATGACTGGGGTATGAAAAATGCTTATATGAACAAACCTGAGACCAAGAACAGGACGTTTGTAGTATCACTGACGTATTATTTTTAATTTTTAGTTCTTAGTTGTTAGTTCCCATCAGAATGCCTCTAATAACTAAAAACTAACAACTCTTATCTATTAATTTTTAATTATTAATTAATTCACATGAAGCTTTTTATATTCCTCGCAGTAATCTGTCTTTCCGCATGTCTTAGTTCGTGCGGAACTACTACCTATAATCCGTACAACAAATCGGTGACTTCATCATTTCAGTTTTAATCACTGTTTAAAAAGCATTTAAACAGTGTTTAAAAGGCTTTTAAAAAGGTTTGCAAAGACTCATCTTTTGGAATATCAGAAAAAAACATTACTTTTGTGATACTATGTTATATAGTTAAGCAAACTGCCATTATGAACAATCTATATCCGGTAGGCATACAAAGTTTCAGAGAAATCAGAGAAGGGAAATATCTGTATATAGACAAGACAGAACTCATATACAGAATGGTGAAGACAGGTAAATACTATTTTCTGAGCCGTCCGCGACGTTTCGGAAAAAGTCTTCTTGTATCGACCATTGAGGCATATTTTCTTGGGAAGAAAGACCTTTTCAAGGGGCTTGCCATGGAAAAGTTGGAAACTGAATGGAAAGAATACCCGGTTCTACATCTTGACCTGAATTCAAAAAAATACGAAGACAAACTTTCACCTACTGCAATACTGAACCAACATCTTGAAAAATGGGAACAGATGTATGGCGATGAAAAAAAAGATCGCTCTCCGGAAGAAAGATTTTCTTACCTTATAGAGAAGATAAGTATAACAACCGGCCGTAATGTAGTAGTTCTTATCGACGAATACGACAAGCCTATGCTCCAGGCTATAGGCAATGACGAACTCATGGACGAGTACCGCAACACACTGAAAGCTTTTTATGGAGTTCTTAAAAGCAGCGACCAGTATCTGCGTTTTGCACTGCTTACCGGAGTTACAAAGTTCAGTAAGGTAAGTGTATTCAGCGATCTTAACAACTTAGAGGACATTTCAATCCTTAGAGATTACAACAATCTCTGCGGAATAACGGAAGAAGAATTGTTGCGCTATTTCCCCGATGAAATAAAAGACCTCGGAGAAAGAAACGATATGACATACGAAGAGACATGCCAGAAGCTAAAACTATGGTACGACGGTTACCATTTCAGTAGCAGCCCGGAAGGTATATACAATCCTTTCAGCATACTCAACGTAATGAAAAGCCGTGAGTTCGGAAGTTTCTGGTTCGAGACTGGTACTCCTACATTCTTGGTGGAACTGCTCAAAAGGAGTAGTTATAACCTCTACGGTCTGACAGAAGAAGTGGCCTTTGCCGACACACTCGGAGGGATAGACTCTATGTACACAAATCCTGTACCTATCCTCTATCAAAGCGGTTATCTCACTATAAAAGGGTACGATAAAGAATTCAGGACATACAACCTCGGTTTTCCAAACCGTGAAGTGGAAGACGGATTCACAAGATTCCTATTGCCATATTATGCTTCAATTGAACCCGGAAAGTCATCATTCCAGATAATATCATTTGTTCAGGATGTTAGAAAAGGCGACATCGACAGTTTCATGACCCGCCTGCAAAGTTTCTTTGCAGATATACCTTACGAGCTGACACGCCAGTTGGAACTGCATTATCAGAATGTACTCTTCATAGTATTCCGATTGCTCGGATTCTACACAGAAGTGGAATACCATACATCATCCGGACGCATAGATATGGTTGTAAAAACAAACGACTATATCTATATCATGGAGTTCAAGCTGGAAGGCACAGCCGAAGAAGCTATAAAACAGATCAACGACAAACAATATGCACTGCCGTTTGCCTCGGACGGAAGAAAACTCATAAAGGTAGGAGTCAATTTCAATAACAATATTAAAAGTATAGAGAAATGGATTATTGAGTAAAAAATTTTATTTTATTATCAGCACGTAAGCAACATAAAATAGCAACAGTGCCACACCAACGATCACAGCAAACTTCAGTTTCAGACGAAACAACTTGTCGTTATCAGCCCTCTCCTTTTCCACTGTATTTTTCCTTATATGGTCTATACTGTCGGCCGACATATCCGGAAGTTCACGCCCCTTCCCCACCTCTATGAGGCGGTTACGCGTATCATTCATCCGCTCGCGGTTTCTGTTTCTCAGCTCACGGTTCTCCTTGTCACGACGCATCATGTCGTTTATGCATCCTAAAGTTCCCATACTATAATATTTTGTTCCCCTAAGGTAATAAAACTTGAGAACAAATACAAGCAAACAACTATACAGTCGGTTTTGATTTAACAAACTTATTGCCAAGCCATTTCCTTACAGGTTCATCATAAAATTTCAGACATGCGTATGCCAATGCTATGCTGCCGAAATAAACCATTGCCGAAACCATCCATGTTTCCTCCAGTGTATAGAGTTTGTTCTCTATAAGCCAAGAGTAGAACACATACATCACAGGATAGTGAACTGCATACAGTGGATATGATATATCGCCAAGAAATTTGCATACATTTGCCGGATGTTTGTATGTAGTCCCTCCCGATGCACCTATGCATACAAGGATAGGAAATACAATGGCAATACATATCATCTCGAACACCCCGTTAAGGCATACAGGTGATTTTCCTTCAATATACGGAACACAAAAGACCGTAGTCAACACTACACTGCAAATCCAGAAAGCTCCCCTAACCTTGAAAGGACGGAAGTTTCTTGAAATAAGCATACCGAGAGTGAAAGGGAAAAGCATCCTAAGCATACCTCCCCAGAAGTTCATACCATCTAGAGTCCATCCCACACCTATCATCCCGTAGCCCACTACATCGAACAATGCGAACCATGAAAGTGCTAATCCAAGAAGTACTACCAACACTGTCAAAGCCTTATTCCCAAGACGATGAATGAAAAGAGCATAAAGAATATTGCCTATGTATTCGAAAAAGAGCGACCAGCTTGGTCCGTTAAGTGAAAACATTTCCCCATTACCACGAATGTCGTATCCCGCTCCCGGACATGCAGGAATAAAGAACATAGTCAGCAACAGTGCCAGCATAGCCATAGATGTAGCTACATGAGTTCCGTCCCATTTCACACCTCCCTGAACGAAGAAAGCAATTATACCAATTACAGCTCCCATTATTATCATAGGATGAAGTCGGATAAGCCTTCGCTTGAAAAAGTCCTTAAGCGTCATATTCCTTTTCCATCTGTCATCATACGCATATCCGATAACAAATCCGGAAAGGATGAAGAAGAAATCCACAGCCAGATAACCATGGTTAATTGTAGTAATGAGTGTTCCTCCTCCGGCAAAAGAGAATCCCTCGAAAATATGATAAAACACTACAAGCAGAGCTGCTACTCCCCTCAGTCCGTCAAGAAGTTCATAATGAGGCTTCGTATCTGTGAAAGCCGATGATGATATTACTTTATTCATATTAGTATAAATTAGGTTTTTTATTTTAATAGTACTATCCTATCCATTTTTTTAGACCTGGTATTAAATATAATACACTTATAATCAAGTATGAAGTCAAAAAACATGATATAGTAATCAATGGTATTTTAATATAAACAGGAAACGCAGATGTATTCATCACAGGCTGTAGCAGTAAAATAATCATAAGATGAATAAAATATACAGCGTAACTTTTTGATGAAATATCAGCAATAAATTTTGGAATAGCCCCCTTTTCTTTCCAATTGATATTCTTGACTAAAGAGAAAACACCTAAAGCCATAACAGATATGTTTATTGCACAAAAACGCCATCCAAGCTCAAGTTCGCTAACATTGGTTGCAACCCCAAGTCTGTACTGATAAAAAAATGCGGTAAATAAATAACCGATAATTATAAGTAATATTGATTTTTGTAATGATAATGCTCCGTAACGCCGTATATAAAAGCCTAAGACATAATATCCGGCAAATCCTGTAAAATAATATAGCATTGGAGAGGGATTCCAGAAACATTCACCCAATACCGCAGGAAAAAACAGATGAATATACGGAAGGCAGTTAGTCAATCCCCATAAACACAAATATCCCTGTATCTGTTTCTTGGAGCTTTGTTCAAGCCATGGCGAGATTATCGGAGTAAGCATATACAGCCCAAGAATCATATAAATGAACCATAAATGCCCTACCTCGGTACCGAAATTGACAGGTATATGTAAAATATTGACAAAGAAATCCTGCCATGAGTCTCCATTTTTAAATACATAGTACAATGCATAAACTATACACCATACAATAAACGGATATATCACACGCATAATCCTTCTCTTGAAAAACTGAACGATATCAGTATTCATAGGTAAAAGGAAATATCCTGATATCATAACGAAAAGCGGAACTTCAATAGGTGTAAGGCTGTTTATCCAACCTATTATAGATGTATCAGAATTGTTTGAAATATTAAAATCCGGTAGAATGTAATAACATTCCGTCACGTGCTGCCAAACTACAAGAAAACATGCAAGAGTTCTTAACACATCCAAATCATACTGATAATGAGCTGTTCTTTGTGCTATCATAATTAGTAATTTAATATCATTGCACAAAGATATACTCTATCATTCAATAAAAATTTGTCCTAAATCAAATTATGGCCTTTCGTTCCTCAATCTGCTGAGTGTAGAAAGAGTTATCCCAAGATACGATGCTATATATGTCAGATTAACCCTTTTACAGACTTCAGGAAATTGCTTACGGAACTCTTCATAACGTTCTTTGGCCGGAAGAGCCAGTCGCTCCTTATGGCTTTGGTGCAATCTTCTGTACTCATTCTGATGTATTATCCTTCCCCAATTGCATAACTCAATGTTTGTCTCCATAAGTTTTTTAAGGTCACTTATATTTATTCTGTAAGCTTCCACATCCTCCAGCGTCTCAACATATTCCTCGCTTTTCCTGTTATAATAAAGTTCGTCCATACTGAAAACCATACATCCTTCCGCACCAAAAGATGTTGTATATTCTTCCCCATCGACAATCCAATATGCCCTCAGCATACCTTTCTCTATGAAATAGGCATATTTGCAATATACACCCTCCTTAATGAGCTGATACTTTTTCGGGAAGCAACAAGGAGTCAGATATGATATCAATTCCTGAATTGTCAAATCTGTCACTGGATAATGCTTTCTGATGGTTTCTATAATATTTTTCATTATATTTATACACAAGAATTAAATTCAAATAAACATCAAGTGGTAAAGTTACATAGATTTATTTTACGACAAAAGATTTCACACAATGATTTTGTTTTGCAACACATAAATCATCATTTTCCCCTCCACACGCCCACATTTATCTGCACAATAAATTGTAAATCTGCTGATTAAAATTTATATTTGTACTTACATAATTTATATATACAGATTATTTATATATAAATACAACTTATATTTATAAAAACACAAATTATGTTTATATAGATATAACTTATATTTATAGAAAATGCCAAAGAATTTATAATTTAGAGAACTGAAATAATTAATTTAACAACCACTTAATACCTTTAAGATTATGGCAAAATATTTCATGCAGGAAATGCCCGACATGAGGAAAGAAGGCGAAACAATACTTTATCCGAGAATGGAAATTACAGGTACTTGCGAAACTGACGAACTGGTGGAAGCAAGCATCAAAGGTTCTACATTCAATCGTGGTGAGGTCCGCGGAGCTTTGGATCTTATAGCCGGAGCGATGGCACGTTTCATGGCGGAAGGACGTTCTGTACGAATAGAGGGAATCGGTCTTTTCACTCCCACAGTCAAGCTGAAAAAAGGCAAGGAAAGAGAAAATATAGAAGGAAACTCTCCGCGCCGTAACGCTGCCAGCATAGAGATTGGAGGAATAAACTTCCGTGCCGAGAGGACACTTATCAACGAAACAAATACTCTTTGCAACCTTGAACGAGGTTCGGGAGTGAAAAAATGCAGAATACCTAAGACTACCGCTGAAGAGAGGCTGGAGATGGCAAAAAGATATCTCGAAGAGAATCCTTTCCTTACGGTGAGTGAATATTCAAAGATGACAGAGCTTAACCGTACTACAGCCGCAAAAGAACTAAAATCATGGGCAGCTGATACAGAGTCTGGAATTGCAATAAAGGGGTTGGGAACGCATAAGGTTTATGTGAGGGAATAATATTAACCTATAGTCATATCAAGTACGAAGAATGAATC
>NZ_JADYTF010000080.1 GCF_021530995.1 Bacteroides caecigallinarum | reverse complement strand
GCTTTACATAAACCACACAAGTCAAGAAAGATAATACCAACAACTGAATTAAAAATCAATTAAACATATAATATAAAAAGAAATGATTATTTTTGCACATTATTATAAATAAGGACTATGACTGAAATAAAAGCTACTGAAAGTTCAGAAAAGAAAAGTCTGAACTTCATCGAACAAATCGTAGAGAAAGACTTAAGAGAAGGAAAGAACGATGGCAGAATACAGACACGTTTCCCGCCTGAGCCAAACGGATATCTTCACATAGGACATGCCAAAGCCATCTGCATGGACTTCGGAATAGCAAAGAAATACGGCGGTGTGTGTAACCTTCGTTTCGATGACACAAACCCTACTAAGGAAGATGTGGAATATGTAGAGGCTATCAAGGAAGACATCCAGTGGTTGGGATTCCAATGGGGTAACGAATATTATGCTTCGGACTACTTCCAGCAATTATGGGACTTCGCCATCCAGCTCATCAAAGAAGGCAAAGCATATATCGACGAACAGTCGTCTGAAGAAATAGCAGCACAAAAGGGTACTCCTACTCAGCCTGGAACAAACAGTCCATACCGCGACCGTCCTATCGAAGAAAATCTTGACCTGTTCATGAAGATGAACAGTGGAGAAATAGAAGAAGGCAAGATGGTTCTGCGTGCTAAAATCGACATGGCAAACCCTAACATGCACTTCCGCGACCCTATCATCTACCGTGTAGTTAAAACTCCTCACCATCGTACAGGCGACAAGTGGAAGGCATATCCTATGTATGACTTCGCTCACGGACAGAGTGACTATTTCGAAGGTGTGACTCACTCGCTTTGTACACTGGAATTCGTTGTACATCGTCCATTATATGACTTGTTCGTAGACTGGGTGAAGGAAGGCAAAGACCTCGAAGACCACCGTCCACGTCAGTATGAGTTCAACAAACTGAACTTGAGCTACACTCTTATGAGTAAGCGTAATCTTCTGACATTGGTTAAGGAAGGACTCGTAAACGGATGGGATGACCCACGTATGCCGACTATCTGCGGTTTCCGCCGCCGTGGTTACTCTCCTGAGTCTATCAGAAACTTCGTTGACAAAATAGGATATACTACATACGATGCTTTGAATGACTTCGCATTGCTTGAAAGTGCTGTACGCGAAGATTTGAACGCTCGTTCTACACGTGTATCTGCAGTAATCAATCCTGTGAAACTGATTATCACAAACTATCCTGAAGGCAAGGTGGAAGAAATGGAAGCCATCAACAATCCTGAAGATCCGAACTCAGGAACTCATACTATCGAATTCAGCCGTGAATTGTGGATGGAACGTGAAGACTTCATGGAAGATGCTCCTAAGAAGTATTTCCGTATGACTCCAGGACAGGAGGTGAGATTAAAAAATGCTTACATTGTGAAATGTACAGGATGCGATAAGGATGAGAACGGAAACATCACAACTGTTTATGCCGAATATGATCCTAATACCAAGAGCGGAATGCCTGAGGCAAACCGCAAGGTAAAAGGTACATTGCACTGGGTAAGCTGCAACCACTGTCTGAAAGCTGAAGTACGTCTGTACGACCGCTTGTGGAAGGTGGAAAATCCACGCGACGAAATGGCTGCCATCCGCGAGGCTAAGAACTGCTCAGCTCTTGAGGCAATGCAGGAAATGATTAATCCTAACTCTCTGACTGTACTGAACGAATGTTACGTCGAGAAGTTCCTGGCAGATGCAAAACCATTGGATTATCTGCAGTTCCAGCGTATTGGTTATTTCAATGTGGACAAGGATTCTACTCCTGAACATCTGGTATTCAACAGAACAGTATCACTGAAAGATACTTGGAGCAAAATCAACAAGTAATCATCAGTTGAAATAAAAAACAAAGAGTAATATCAACACCCAAGCGGTAAATGATATTACTCTTTTTTATTTTATACAAATTGCAATATTCTATTTTTCCTTACCAATCCATGTAAGTCTGTGCCATACAGTTTCTAGAGGTCCACGCTTGAAATGCCTGAACCACCAGTGGGCAAACAGCACCTGAAGAATAAGGAATACGATACCGACAAGCAGACTGCATGTAGTTCCGCATACTTTGTGTAATTCCAGTCCATAACCGAAATAAAGGAAACTACCGACAATAGACTGGGATACATAATCAGTAAGACTCATCCTTCCGTATGGAGCTAAAAGTTTCTGTACTTTTTCACCGCATATCCAATATAATAAAAGGAATGAAGCTACTATGCACAACATAAAAAACAGGTTATACCACGAATTGAGTATTGTCTGCATTGTAGAAAGCATAAACTTAATCTCTATCTGAGTATAGATAAACTCTTTCAGATAATACATCAGTATAGTTACCGGCAATGAAAGGCACAGTACTTTTGTCCAGAAATTACGTGACTTAATAAGTTTTTCTTCAGACGAAGCATCGAAATATCCTAATCGCCCCAACAAAAGTCCAATCATAAACAAGGATGCTGTCTGGAACACACGTCCATAACACCATGCCCAGTTAAGGCTGGCCAGCTGTCCTGTTACAAGATTTACCTTGACCATCTCCCAAAACGACGTTCCGCCAAGTTGCGGATAGACATCACCAAGCGAGAAAATCATCTGCTTAGGATTCTCCATAGGATTGAAAGCTGAGTATATAACTTTTATCCATTCTACAGGCTGAATCATCAGGAACAATGCCATTGCAAAAAGTGCCTTGTTACTCCAATGCCTTACAGGAACAAGCACAAAACCAACAATGGCATAGAGAACCAAAATCTCTCCCGGAAAGAATGCGGCATTAATAAATCCGAATCCAAGGAGTAGCAAAAGTCGCCACATATATCTGTTTCTGAAATCTTCTCCCCTCTTCTCCGTACTTCTGCTCTGCAGATAGAATGTAAAACCAAACAACAAAGCAAAAATTGCGTATGTCTTACCTGCAAAGGTAAAGAACATCATATCCCACAAACTAGTATTTAGTGCCTTGATTGTTTCTCCCGAAGCTTCAGGAAACGAATAGAAATTGAAATGTTCAATGTTATGCAGCAACATTATCCCCATTACCGCAAAACCGCGCAGAGCATCAATAGCCACATTACGCGCATTTTCATTCTGTGCTTTCATCATATTATCAAACAAAAAAAATGCCACCCACAAACTTTATAGGTTTATGAATGACATTATAATTTTAAAACTTTGTACTCTGAAAATATTATTTTGCAGAATCACCTGTTGCAGGAGCAGCAGCTGCATCATCAGTCTGAGGAGCAGCAAAACCGGCAGGTGCATTCAATGGGTTAGTACTCTGTTCTTCTACAGCCTGTTTCATGATAACTGAAGAGCTTTCAGCAGCCTGAGGAATAACGTATGCAGCAGCAATACTTACTACTACCATGAAGGCAGCAAGTCCCCAAGTAAGTTTTTCGATGAAATCAGTAGTTTTACGAACACCCATAATCTGGTTTGAAGATGCAAAACTAGAAGCCAAGCCTCCACCCTTTGAATTCTGTATCATTACAACAAAGCATAGCAACAATGCTGCAAGCACAATCAATACAATAAATAATAAATACATTTTCTTTTATTTTGATTTAGCGTTAATAATCAATCTCTCTAAATATCTCATTTGGTCTGCAAAGTAAATATTTTTTTTTGGATATTTCAAATTTAATTTTTTAATAATTTCCAATGCTTTATCATATCTTTGCTGTTTAACATATATTTTAGCCAATGTTTCTGTAAGATATTCGTCTTCACTTCCTTCTGCCGTTTCGGTATCATCTTGATGAGATTCATTCTCCACCTTACATTCATTACCGCAATAGTCAGTATCATCAACCTCATCATAATAATCTTCCCCGCTATCTTCCTCCGACATTACGTCATCTTTATCTTCCGCAATCTTGCCGGTTTCAGACTTCTGTATAAAACTGTCTATCAAATCCTGACCTTTTAACGGCGAAACTTCAACCTCTTCCTCCTTTTTTCTTCCCGAACCGGAATTCAAAAGAAGTAATGATGAATAATCCATAACAGTATCCATAGGGATAGACAGTTCTGAACTAAACCCCTTGTCATTAGGAATCTCAGACAGGAAGCGGTCTATAAGATCAAGCGTTCTGTCATGGACTACAGGTTTGTCCGAGAGTTCATTCTTTCTGTGTTCTATAGAATATTTGTTACCTTCAATGAAATAGAACAATACGCTCAGATCCGCGACATATAATGCTCCCCGTCGTAATTCTTCCTTGAAAGAAGGATTATTGAGCAGATAAAGATTTTTTAGATACAGCAACCATGCTGTCTGAAAGTACGGATAGCGCGATATTAGAGAACGAAGCTCGCCAAGAGTCTCTTCCCCCATCAGTTCCGGATTGTTTATCCAATCATTGAGTTGCTGCATTTCCATACATTAATCTCCTTACCAGTTAGCAACAGTAGCATTGAATATCTGTTCCACTATCTCGTCAATCATCTGATTAACCAATTCTTCCTGAACGGCAGACAACTGCTGTGTGGAATTATATTCACGGCTTGCAGAGAACTGTTGTTCGAAATCTTCCGCATGATTAGTATTGTTCACAAAACGTACGTTCACAGTCATCTTGAGCTCCGCCATTGTAGAATAGCCGTCCGAACCCACACCTTTATTGTAAGCATCGTAGTTTGTTATCTCACCTGACAGCTGCAAGTCACCATTCTGTCTCACCTGCTTAAGTCGTGTCTGCTGCATATACTTGTCCTGCAACTCTGTGTTGAACATTGACTCCATAGGTCCCCATACGAAAGCAGCCGACCTGTTGGGAAAGTTCTCGAACGATATAGTCTTCACCTTGTCATAATTGATTGAAGACCCGTTGAATTTATACGAAACAGTACATGCCGCAAGAAAACATAACGACAGTACTAATACAGAGACGATATTAAATCTTGTTATTTTATTCAAGTCCATATTCTTTTATTTTTCTATACAATGTTCTTTCCGAAATTTTCAAATCGTTGGCAGCATTCTTTCTCTTACCATTATGTCGTTCAAGAGCTTTTTTTATCATCTCTTTCTCAACATCATCCAGTGAAAGATTTTCTTCTACATATACCTCTGTATCCTGATAATCCGAATCAGTATGTTTCACAGACACATTAGAAACCGGAGTTATGGAAGATACCTTATTAACCGGCTGTATCTGGCTCACCTGCGGATATTGCTGCGGCATCACCATCGGTACATCACTGATGACATCGACTGTTGGAGTCTGCAGAAAATGAGAACCGCTGTCAACCGGATGTGCCACATGATGACCGGCAGCCTCACGTTCAGTCATTATCTCATGCACCAGTTTTTTCAGTTCAGTCACATCACGACGCATATCGAAAAGTACCTGATAGAGAATTTCTCTCTCGCTTTCAAAACTCTTGTTTCCGGAATGAGCCCCCTTACCTCCTACGAATGCCGGCAGTCTGGAACTGTTTCCCATATCCGGCAGATAAGTAGAGAGTATTTCAGGTGTAATATCCCTATTGGTTTCTATTATGGAAATCTGCTCGGTAATGTTTTTAAGTTGTCTGATATTTCCCGGCCATGGATATTCCACAAGCATACGCTTAGCCTGCTCGTTAAGCTGTATGGAAGGCATACGGTATTTCTCTGCAAAATCGGCTGCAAACTTTCTGAACAGCAACGCTATATCATCCGGTCTCTCTCTCAATGGCGGAACCTTAATAGGAACTGTATTCAATCGGTAATACAAATCCTCACGGAAACGTCCTTCGGCTATGGCATCAGCAAAGTTAACGTTTGTAGCGGCAACAATTCTTACATCTGTCTTCTGAACCTTGGATGAACCTACTTTGATATATTCGCCTGATTCAAGGACACGCAGCAGTCTTGCCTGGGTTGACAAAGGTAATTCTCCTACCTCATCCAGAAAAATTGTTCCTCCGTTAGCCTCGGCAAAATAACCGTTTCTGTCGCTTATGGCACCGGTAAAGGCACCTTTCTCGTGTCCGAACAGTTCCGAGTCTATTGTACCTTCAGGTATAGCCCCACAGTTGACAGCTATATACGGCCCGTGTTTCCTGCGGCTGAACTGATGTATTATCTGCGGAAAACTTTCCTTACCTACTCCACTTTCACCGGTAACCAGTACCGACAAGTCCGTAGGCGCAACCTGCATAGCAATATCAATAGCCCTGTTAAGCCCCTCGGTATTACCAATAATACCAAAACGTAACTTTATATTTTGAATATCCGACTTTACCATATATAATAAAAATTGTCTGCCAAATTTACAAAATCTTTGGGAAGAATCAGTAAATATGGCAGAAAATTACTTTAGAACACTGTACGTATCATCAATCTCACACCCCACTTGTTGGCCGTAGGGAGATGATTATAGTTAAGACGTCTCACATATTCTATATGCAAAAGCTTGAATATATTGTGAATTCCGGCTGTAATCTCCACATACGGCACTTTCGGATCCATCACATTACTTGAATAATTATATTTACCGGTCATATCATAATGTCCCGGGAACATCATTAGCATATCATCATTCCTGTTCTGCTCAAGGAAAGGATTGTTTTTATCCGTAAGCGTACCCCACAAGCACTTGACCCCGATAAACTCACGCCATTTCAGTTTCTTAATCAAAGGTATGCGGTTGAAGAGTTTTCCCTGCATATTCCATGATACATCAAGCGACGCATAACGGTCGTTCAGGAACTCCATATTATTGATAAGGTTGAAAGTTCCGTCCTGTATAATGTACGACAGGTTTGCTGCCGGCATTATAAGCAATGGGAAAGGAACCTTGTTCCATTGTATTCCACCTTTCAAATGCACGTCAAGATTACCCCACGAACTTAACCAGAAACGTTTGTAAGCAGTGGCTTCCGTCATATTATAAGTATAATCACTACCCAAAACACCTTTCAGTCCTAATGTATGCTGCAACGTAAATACAGGTGCATCAAGATTTACAGGCAATCGTCTCTGTTTCGTATTTACGAAAGTCTCGCCCGGAGCGTACCTTAAAGTTAAAGAAGCCTCTGTCACTGTTATATCGTGAGTATTGAAAGGCGACTGTACCCATTTCTGTCCGGATAGCGACCCGTCTGCAATAGCAGTCTGTAGTGCGCTTTCGCCCGCCATTGTACGATAGAACAATTCGCCGCAAGGCTCGTAATTGGCATATCTCAACATTGCAGTTGTCTTGAAACCGAACTCACGTTCACGCTCATACTTGATAGTGGCCTTGCGTTCGTAGTTATACTGATCCACCTGACACACCTTCAAGGCTGTAAACACATTATCCTTGTCTGCATTTATAAACTTATCAGACGGCAGCATATTGTCATACTGATAAGTAAATGTCATGGAATGTTTAGGGAACTCTCTTGGAAGATATTCCTTCTTGTCGAACGAATACTCCAGCTCTCCCATATACTTCGACTTTTTGTCCTTGAATCCGTATGCATAATATCCTTTCAGGAAGATATTAGGATGGAGATTGGCTGTAGTCTGTGCTGATGCACGCAATCGTAACCCATCGATATAGTTCGATGTTATCATCGTATTTATCGGACCTATATCCACTTTACTGTCCTTACTTGTCTCGACATAACTTTCAATCAAAGCCTTAAGTCCTACCATTATATATTTGAACCCCTTTATCTTTGCCAGATCGTCAAGGAAGTTACCCATTCGTGTTTCCGATTCTGTAAGTTCCTCCTGCCTGTACTTTTTCCAGAATTCATCATCGCGCATCATCGCGTTTACATCCTTTATTTCGGAACCTTTCTTCTTGAACAGTTTGTCAGGCAACGGTTCGAAAGAAAAATCAAAGTTACGAGTAGTCCTTCTCACCATATACGATCCGAGAATCTTTTTCAGATATGACAACTCGCAAAGCATATCATCTTCCATCAGCGACCATTCACCGGTTGGCAACTCACCAAACTTCTGTTTGATAATCATATTATCAACAAAGTTTATATCTGTTTTTTTAGGAAGATTGAGTTCACACTGCTTCACCCTGAATGTTGAATCAGCCAATATATAAAGATGTCCTGTAAATCCGAAATCCTGTGAATTGTTAGGTACGAAAGTCAAATGAAAACATCTGTCCCTCTCCACATACACAGTATCCATGATATAATATTTATAAAATCGGATACCGGCGTCCGACACAGGACTGTCGAAAGGATATTGCAGGAAACGGAATCTGTCTTCATATATATCAATATCCTGGAAAACATCCTTCAACACTGTGGTGAGCATGTCGCCCGTACTGAACAGTTCGTTTATACCTTTTGATTCTATACCCTGTATAATAGTCTTTTCAGAGCGTGGATCTTTCCTGTATATCTTTTGTGAAACTGTCTCGTCGACCGAAACTGGCAATATCCTTTTTTGGGTAACATCACACATTTCCACCTGATCACGAAGGAACGGATATTTCTTGAAAAGCCACGACTCCTTCAAAGAATCAGGGGTTATATCATTTACAGCCAAAGTAATCTTCTGATACTTGTTATAGAAATAATAATCCTTATTTTCAAGATTAGTCCTCCTCTTTGAAGCAATAACCTTTTTCATTAATTCAACAGCCGGATTATTCTTTCTGGAATATTTCTCCTTTTTAGGCTTAACGATAACCTCATCAAGCACCAAATCAGACTTCATACTCACATTAAGTTCTGTAGTCTTTGATGAAACAGTTATATCCTGCCTTGTATATCCCACCATGGAGAATGTAAGTTTGTTCCATCCCTCATGATATGGGATAGCATACTTACCGTCTATATCGGTTATTGTACCAACTCCTTTCCCATCGTAATATATATTCAAATATGGGATAGGCTCACCAGTATCCGAATCTATAACAACTCCATGGATTTGGGCATATAATCCTAATGTCCAAATCCACAATGCTATTATTACAAGTAATCTTTTTACCATATTAACAATATATTTCTATTAAAAACAAGTCCGGCAATACAGGTACCAAGCCGATAAATAAGTCTGTTTACTTTTTGTAAGGTTTCAAAGGATCCTGCAATGACAATACTCGCCTGTCTTTGTTAAACTGAATGAAATAAGCGACAAAAAGGAATACCGCAATTGCCAATCCTACAATATCGTATACACCCAAATGCTGGCCATAGATATCAAAACTAACTTCTTTCCATGGAGTGTACATACATATAGTATTTATAAGAATTATAACCAATCTGAATTCTGTAGGTCCGAAAGAACTGTATGTCAAACGGAATTCACCTTTTATTATAGTAACAATATATGTATAAACCGAGAGAACCAGATATCCTGCAAGAACCAAAAGAGCCACATCCATTCTGAACATAGGAGAAAGTCCGGCACCGATACACATTATACAGATAGTTATCGCGTCCAAAGAATGGTCGATGAAAAATCCATAGACAGGACGCTGCAGATTACGTACACGAGCCAGAGTTCCATCAAGACTGTCGCCATACCAGTTCAACACCATTCCAAATGAGGCTAACCATAAATACAAAATATTGCCAGAAGACAACATACACCCCAGAGCATAAATCAAAGCTCCCAAAACTCCCATGTAAGTCAGAAAATCCGATGTAACCCACTTGGGCTGACGTTGTGCCAGCCATACCAGTGCAACTTTTTCAGCCCTATTAAGTATTGATGTCTGAATTCTTTTTGACTCTTCCTTTCCCATATGATTCTCTATTTAAATCTTAACCAAATAAAAACTCTATATATAAATTTATTATCTTATACTCATCAACATTTCAAATATCCTCAAATCCTCAGGATATGTAAGTTTAATATTAAACCTGTCTCCATCAACCATATACAATGGTGTATATTTCAATTGTGACATAAGTATATATAACGACTGCGACACAATACCTTTCTTTTGTGCTTCATTTATAGCCTTTCGTATCTGCCCCAGTCTGAATGTCTGTGGTGTCTGCACCATAAACATTGATTCTCTAAGAAAATGCTTCTCAGATGAGATACCGTCTTCACTATACAGATAAGATTCATTTCCTCTGATAACCGTCACAGCATTTCCCTTATTAATACATGTATCGATATTGTCAGATATAATCTTTTCAGATATAAATGGCCTTACAGACTCATGTACGAGAACTATATCATCAAAACCATAACCTTTCGACAAGAGGTACTCAATACCATTTGAAATGGACTCCTGACTATTGATTCCACCTTCAACAACAGCCTCTAGCTTACTTATACCATAACTTTCAGCCATTGATTTGAGTTTATCTACCCATCCATGCAGGCAGACTACAATAATAACATCAATATCACTGCTTTGTTCAAACCTGAGCAAAGTACGGATTATTACCGGAATACCTTGCAACTCCAGGAACTGTTTTGGCGTATCCTTATGCATTCTGTCGCCAGAACCTCCTGCTGTTACAAAAGCTATCTTTTTCATATATTTACATCTAAACTATATTCTTTATACATTTTCATACAGAAACTTTCATGCCTGCCTCTCATATAGAAAAATATAAAATTAAGAGCTGTAACTTCAAAGATAAAGAAGAACCATGGCTCTTTAACAAGAATAGAAACAAAAAGCACAAAAGCTCTTGTATCAAATGTAAGAATATTGGTATATTTCATCAATGGTTTACTGTTCTTTCTATACTCATCCCTAAAATCAGAAGGAATATCTTCGCCTTTCTCCAACCATTTTCTCTCTACTCCACGCAACAGTTTCTGTAAAGATGGCGACAAGCTTTCCTGACTTTTCGTATACTTTATATAAAATAACAAATACAGTTTCTCAAACCAGTCTGACTTCCAACTTAACGATTTCATCTTTTCTATTTGTCTGGATGATTTGTCGAATTCTGAATTTGAGTTCCCTTTTTGGAAGAACATGTGTATATTTCTGTAATAATCAGCTAGTGCACATTGCTTGCTGTGACATATAAATCCAGAGAAAGCTGCCAATAGCCATATATATATGCCCCATGTATCATTAAGTCTCAAACAAATGAAAAAATAAATTGAGAAGAACCACAGGTCACCGGCAAATCCGTCCAGAACACGCCCCAAAAGACTTTTCTTTCCAGTCATTCTAGCCAACTGACCATCGGCACAATCATACCAATTGGCCCAAATCAACAGAAATATACCATAAAGTCCATGCTTCAAATCGTCAAAATAGAACATATATCCAGCCAACATTCCCAAAATAATGGATATAATAGTTACAACATTAGGATGTACACCTATTTTTTTAAAGAATAGGGCCCACAAATATCCACAGGAGCGCGTTACATATATCTCGAAAAAGCCTTCAGTATCTTCTGATTTCAATGTAGATTTTATACCTCTTTTGAACGATGCAAAATCCATAACAATATCTTACTATTTATTTCCTATTTTCATCAATGCTATACCTATGATAACACATACCACCTCTCTTATTCTTATCAGAAGTGCCATAAACACACCGTACGAATATGGAATGGACAATAATGCCACCGACATAACAAATCCACCTTCACGCGCACCAAGCTGCATTGGCGAAAAGAACATCAGATTGGCAAACAATGATGTAAACGCTAATATCAATATACTGTCGAAGAAACTTGCGTCGGTAGAAAATATCAACAAGATGATATATACTTCAAGACAAGATACTACCCTTGATATAAACTCCAATGACAATGAAGTGAAAAACGTATATTTGTTATTCCTATACAAATCTTTTATCTGATTGTCGATCTGCACAAAAGTTTCTTCCTTTTTCTCTATTAATTTGGTTATCTTGTTTTTTATAAAAGGCATACGTTGCAGAAAACGCATAAGTTTCATCACCATTCCCGAACGATATCCTTTTATGAAAAAGTAAATTCCTATCATACAAGCCACCACAAAAATACTCATGATTATAACATAAGTTCTATTTATCTGGTTATAATAGGACAATATATATATAAGCAGGGAAAAAAGCCAGAAGCAAAAATGAGAGAATATATGCATCATGACATACAATATAACACTGGACGATGCTTTCTCTATTCCCACATATGGTTTTAGTTCCATTATACGATATGGTTCTCCACCCATTAATCCGACTGGAGTTGTAGAATTAAGAGCAAATCCTGTTATGGTATATTTAAATACTTTCATAAAAGGAACCTTAACTCCATTCAACCCATTACAAATAATAGCATACCATGCCCCCGCATTTATAGCATAAATAAACATCCATAGCAGCAGTAATACAGGAAACCATATACCGGCCTTTCTCAGACATGACACAACATCTTCATAAGTCATGTCCATTCCAAAAAGCATTATTACTATGGCTACTACCCCTACTATGAAAAATATATTCCTGAATTTACTCTTCATATTCAGCGTCAAGTTTCAATTTATCGCTATCGTCGCGTTTCTCGTAATACTGTTTGCGAAGCGGATTCGCACTTATCTCTCTCTCCATACATCTGTTACGGAATACATCGATAGCCACATATATGGCCTGACGAAATGAATCTTCCGAAGCGATACCCTGTCCGGCAATGTCATACGCTGTACCATGCGCAGGCGATGTCCTTACAATAGGCAAACCGGCAGTATAATTTACTCCTTCATCCATAGCCAAAGCCTTGAACGGAGCCAATCCCTGATCGTGATACATCGCCATTATACCATCAAAATGGGTAAAATTTCCTGAGCCCATAAAACCGTCAGCCGGATAAGGTCCGAAACACTGTATTCCTTTAGCTTTCAGTTCTTCCATTGCCGGAATAATGACATCCTGTTCCTCTGTACCAAGAAGACCATTATCACCGGCATGAGGATTCAGTGAGAACACAGCAATGCGCGGACATCCTATTCCGAAATCCTGTTTCAACGATTTATGGAATATCTCTATTTTTTCTTCTATCAATTCCTTGGTAAGTATAGACGGGATTTCCCTTACAGGAACATGACCTGTAACCAAAGCCACCCTGAAATCATTCTTCATAAGAATCATCAATGACTTGTTGCCGTCTCCCACACGTTCTTCTATATATTCTGTATGACCAGGGAAATGAAATGTTTCGGACTGTATGGTATGCTTGTTGATAGGAGCTGTTACCAGCACATCAATTCCACCCTCACGATAGTCGGCCAACGCTCTTTCCAAAGCATCCAGTGCAGCCTTTCCGGCTTCTGCTGTAGGCTTGCCAAGCTCCACCTTAAGTTCTTCTGCAGTACAATTCAAGACATTCAGTCTGCCATCCTGTATTTCCTTTGCAGAATTTATTATGCTGAAATTGGCAGAAATATCCATCGCTTTACGATGATAAGCCGCTACCTTTGGCGACCCGTACACTACCGGCGTACATAATTCCATCATTTCCGGTTCGGAAAAGGCCTTCAATATAACCTCATAACCTACTCCATTGATGTCACCGTGGGTGATTCCCACTCTTATTTTACGTCTTTCCATGTCTATACTTATAATATAATGTATATTTTATTTTATAGAGTCACCTGTGATGGTAATTTCAGTCACACCAGCCCCTATAGGCAATTCGAATACTTCTTTCTGTGCAGGTAATTTCAGAGTGTAAAGACATGCCTCAAGCTTGCGCATAAGGTCACGCTTCAATTTGTCAGGTTTAAAGACAAAACCCTCCACCACTATTACTCTGGCATTAGCCCTGTCAACCCTGACATGCGATACGAAAGGACCTCCCATAGCATCGTTTCTCATTTCCCATAATCCTCTCGCCTCAAAAGCATAATCACCTTTAACAGCTATGTTCTTTACATCCACAAAGATTGAGTCTGCTGTCTCCATATACATACCTTCCATTGACCCCGGTATGTTGATTTTCATTACAGAATCACGTTTGTTGATAAAATACTCCTTTGTAAACGTATTATTGTCCCTGAACGGATAAGAATACATCACGAAATTCATATCATTAAGATTGGTTGAAGCCCAAAAGAAATCCTCGCCCGTCTTAAACGAGTTCAGTTCATTAGGCATCCATATATCACAATCGAACAGACTTCCCACCTTTGCCGAAATGGCAGCATTATGTTTCTCACGCAAAAGGTTTATCTGACGGTTCATTTCAGCACGTGTAAAGAAATCCACAATCACCTGTCCGTGCTTACTTACGTATTCATCAAATTCCTTCTGATTTGGCGACTGTATAGTCATTATCATCTGTGGAGAAGCGTATGCATCGCGCGTATACTTAAATTTGGTTTGAGTGTAAATATCCTGAATATCAGC
This sequence comes from Bacteroides caecigallinarum, assembly GCF_021530995.1. Taxonomy (GTDB): domain Bacteria; phylum Bacteroidota; class Bacteroidia; order Bacteroidales; family Bacteroidaceae; genus Phocaeicola; species Phocaeicola faecigallinarum. The sequence continues at coordinate 3,829 of NZ_JADYTF010000080.1, read as the reverse complement.
TATTATGATATTTCTGAAAATACGCATCACACGGTCAAAATTCGCAGGACGGATACGTGAGATTCTGAACGAACGTTCCGCCTGAGGCAAGCCCGGCACATCTGTATCAAGCACATGATAGAGCGCACTGTCCGGACTCATCCAGCAATTATCGTCCGCTACAACCATCACTTCGTATGGTCTTCCGCTTGAAACCGGAGTAATAATACTTTTACCATCATTACGGCATGATGCCAACACGACAGCCAACATCACGAAGCTAAAATAAAAAGCAATACGTTTCATATTATCAATTTCTTATTGGTTTACACATTATTTTTCTCAGCCTGCTGCTTGGCAGTGGAAAGCATTCCGCAAGCCGCAAATATATCCTCACCTCTCGAAGCCCTTATTGTGGCAAACACTCCATGCTGTGTCAGATAGTCACGGAATAGCACCATCGAATCCATGTCAGTACCTTCAAGATCCACATTCGGTATGGCATGAAAACGAATAAGGTTCATTCTGCAATCCAGTCCCTTCAATATCTTGACAAGCTCCTTGGCGTATATCAGACTGTCATTGACTCCTTTGAAAACAATATATTCAAACGAGAGACGTCTCTGCTTGCTGAAATCATACCGTTTCAATATCTCTATAATCTCCATTATGGAGAAAGCTTTCTCAGCAGGCATAAGCTCGCGTCTTTGTGCCGGAAAAGGAGAATGCAGGCTCACAGCCAGATGGCAGTCACTTTCTTCGAGGAATCTTTCAAGACCTTTCTTCAAGCCAACGGTAGAAACGGTTATTCTCTTCGGACTCCACGCATATCCATAATCAGCGGTGAGTATCTCCAAAGCCCTAAGCACCTCATCCAGATTATCAAAAGGCTCACCCATACCCATGAACACAACATTTGTCAATGTATCCCTCTCAGGTATGGAATATATCTGATTAAGAATCTGCGCGGCTGTCAGACTGTTGGTATATCCCTGCTTGCCCGTCATACAAAACTTACAGTTCATCTTGCATCCCACTTGTGATGACACACACAATGTCGCCCTGTCATCGTCAGGTATATAAACAGCCTCAATATAATCATTTTCCGGGGTACGGAATAAATATTTCACAGTTCCATCTACGGAACGCATTTCGTGTACAGGAGGAGTTGCCCCAACCTCATATTTCCGCGACAATAGCTCACGGTTTTTCAGTGACAGGTTTGTCATTTCATCTATTGAGGAAACTTTCTTCTCGTACAGCCACGATGCAATCTGTTTTGCGGTAAACTTTGGCATACCCAAATCCAAAACCACAGATTGAAGTTCATTCAAAGTTTTACCCAAAAGCGGTGATTTTATATCAGTCATCATTCAGTTATATACATTTAGCGTACAAAGTTAGCCAAAAAATAGGATAAACCATCTATAATTATCCTAATAATGACTAATTACCGACATAATGAACAATATTATCCGACGAAATGACCAATAGACCTGATATAATACATGCAATAATAAAGCAAAGGCATTTTGCTTCAATATCCAAACCGATAGAAGATATTTAAACAGTTCACTAACCGTTCGTTAAGCGTCGGCTGAGCGGTATTTCAAACCTTTTGCAAAAGGTTTGAAACATGTTTGCAAAGCATACACAAGAATCTATAGATTATTCCCCGATGCATTCTCTATCAAAGCCTTTCCAATCTCCATTTGTAAATGTTTAGGCAGTCGAAATAGCTTATCCATCAGCTCGTCATACGTCAAATCCATACAGACATTAAATACAGGTTCTTCCTTTATGTTACCGTCAATCCTGTCAACAACCATAGCACCATCAATGAATTCAGAAAAATCAGGAACATCCGGCCAATTTTCTATCGTTCCATTACTCTTGATTCTCAACCTTATGTAATCCCCACATCCGTCAGCATCCGGAATAAGCCTGTTGGGAACATAACCCGAAATTCTACATAACGCTTTATTGTCTTTTCCGAGAAGGAAATAAGTGCCACTATCACTCACCTTAGCCTGAAAAAGAATATTTCCATATTCCTCAGGCCAGTTTAAAAGATTGTGCGACCTTAGTTCTATTATACCGGTCCACATTCCCTTCGAAACCAAAGGATATTTATCCTCACACAATTCTCCAAATAAAGAATCGGTATATTTACACATTTCTTCATGAAAAGGAAAACTTATAACCAGGTAGTATGCTTGTTCCAGCAACTCCCTTTCGTTCATTCTTCTAAGGATCTGTTTTGATGTCATGAAAACTTTGTTTTTGAATTAAACATTAATGATTTCACTGAATAGCTATAATTTACTCAATTTGACATAATAAATACTAATTAATGCATTTATAATTTAGCAATTAGCATCTTCTCATCTACAATAGATACAGTATTAGTTGGGAAAAAGCGCACTTTATATTTTTGGTGTAATCTTTTGTATTCAGTTGCGTCATCAAAAATAGTTTGATTGAATGACACCTTATTCTTTCTTGGAAACGATATTACACCATACACACGTTCTTTTCCAATAATACCTTTATCCCTAAATATTTGCACTGCAGAAATAATCTGATTCTTTACAATAGCCTTATATTCTGAAATATTTTTAGGTTTACAGTCCTTTATTTCCACAAAAGCCATGCCTATATCTTTTAGCTCACTTTCAGGAAATATTACACATTCGCAATGTAGTAAATCTTTTCCTTTCTTATCTTTAAACTGATGATCATCAAAAATATTACATACAACGGACAATTGTGAAAAGTTTTCAAAAACCAAACAGTCCATATCTGATGTATTATCCGGCGCTTTCGGTATAATTTCATGAAATTCCACTTTTCTCTCTTTGTTTGTTCTTTCTGAAAAATCAGCGATATACAGTTTAGAGGCTGTGCTACTACAAAAGACAGATTGCGGATAAACGGCCTGTATCTTATTCTTCATCCTCATAGTAATTTAAAAGTTCCAAATACTCTTCTGAATTCTTCTTATATGCCGTATTTAAATAATTGTCCTCTATTATGCCATCTTCATCTTGTACTCGACGAAGGGTTCCATTATCCAATTCAAAGACAGACACCAATTTTGGGTTAATCCATGCCGAATGAGATACAAAATCAGAGACCTCTTCTTTTGGAATATTATCTTTTACCAACCCTCCCATCATACAATTATTAAGAGCAAACAATATATATGGACTATGTGTGGTAATAATAGCAGCATGTTTTTTATCATTCTGCATAATTTCCAATAACCAATAAACAAATTCTTGTTGCGTATCAGGAAAAAGATTTTGCTCCGGTTCTTCTATAAACAGCTGAGTATAATGATAATTAAATAACCGATACATAACATGAACAGCCTCATATATATTATGAGACAATTCTTTCGGTAGTAAATCCGAGAGCTTGTTTATCGCCTTTACATCATAACTCTCAAGCATTTTAAACATGGAAATCAATATATTTGAATATTTCTTGAAGTTACTGATATTTTCTCCATCAGCAATTCTATTAGCCACCATAATCATTTCATTAGCGAAATCCTTTCTTGCCATTTCTTTAGACGGAGACAAAGCCCTTTGCTTCTTATACAGATTTGATAACATATATATTATCGTCTGGTACAATGGTAATACAGATTGTACACCACTTGAAGCGTTCGTAAGCAATAACTTTGATCCATTGTCAAAAATATAGTCCTTGTCATTTATATTTTCATAAGAAACTTCCCTGCTAAGAAGATTTGAGATATCAAGTTTCTTAATATCTTCTTTAGCTTCTGACCAGTCATAAGCAAAATAAAGTAACACATTGTTTCCCTCATTATACTTACTAA
>NZ_JADYTF010000007.1 GCF_021530995.1 Bacteroides caecigallinarum | reverse complement strand
TACTATAACAGTCCACAATATAATAATCTTAGAAAATTTTCTTAACTTATTATAAGAACACAGGCCAAGTTCGCTTAAAGGACGTCTGTCTATGATACAATGCAAAAACAAGACAACCAAAGACACCATTGAACAGGACAGTATAGCAGACAACAAATAATATTGGTCGTTTTCATAACCAGTTGAGCCCAATAAAGACAAAGTGCATTCCTCTGCTATCAAGGCTCCAAAAAAGAAACCCAAAATTAAAAGCAGCAAATCACCCCAAAGAGGTATTCTATTTTTCTTTTCAATATAACACATAAACATAACCTTTTTATCCTCCATTATTTATTCAACCAAAGACAAGTTAGATACTTATCCTTTTCCGCATGATAACAAATATCTTCCTTTCCCCATTACGCTCTATCTCCAAAGTAAGGCTCTTTGCTTGTCGGATATATGATTCTAATCTGCCGCTTGAAACGGACATTATGTCGAATTCGATTGCTCCTTTATCAATAGCAATAACCTTATCACCTAACATTAACCCTGCTTTTTCTGCCGGTCCATTTATTTCCAATGCCGTAACACAAATAGTATTGTTGCGGACATTAAGGCGTAAACCGAGTGAAGGCAGCCCGTCTTTAATGGGCTGAAGTGCCCCATCAGTACGTTTTTTGATATATAGATCTCCATTAGCAAGTATGAAATTGATCTTTCCGGCAAAGATGTTGCCAGCAACATTTCTGTCAATTGATGGTATGTAACTTAACGTACAGTCTGGTATGGCTATCCCATTACAAAACACGGTAATATCATGAAACTCCGCAATGGTATCGGTTAGCCCCTCTCTACGATAGTTGATATACATTCTCGGTGTTTGGCGTTTTCGTAGTGTCTCATAAACGTTCTTGTCTATTATGATGTCATAATTCGAACCTAAATCAAACATCACGTTCAAAGTATCGGTCTGTTCACTATACAGCTGTAAATCATTTACAGATTCCTTTGTAAGAGTGAATCCTTTACTCTCATGTTGCAACAACTGCTCATTGTCAAGTGCGAACATAACCATCTCATTATTATCCATATCAAATTTCCAACCTATGTTTTCCATGATGGCTCGTCCCAATACAGGTCTGTAAAGCGCATTATACATACCATTATCTTTCGGGACTGACGTGAAAATAACTCCTTCCAATTTTCCATTTCCAAGAGTGATATCATTCACTTTATATAGTTTTGAGAAGTAGGCTTGTTTGTAGAAGTTAAACGTTGGCATAGGCTTTCGCTTCCAGTATTCCGCTTCATATCGGTCAAGAACTTCTTGCTTGGCAAGCGAAGTAGATGCTTGTGTATCAAATAAGAGTGTATCAGTATATTGATCGTTTACTGTAGCAACGACTCCAAAACAACCGTTCGGATCACGGATTATCGGGAAGGTCTGGTGTAAATCTACACTTATATTTTCAACAGCTTTGCTTTGTTCTACATTGAAATTTCTAATCCAAAAGATTATGTAAACAAGATATATAAGCACACAAATAAATAGGATTGACAGTATGCGGAATAAATAGCGAAAATATTTTTTTATCATATAATTAGAATTTGTTTTTTGTTCAGTTATTCTCTCACTTTCAGATAGAGATCTTTATTCGGCTTGCCATGTTCATTAAGGGAATGATGTAATACAAAATTGCAATGGTGCATAAATTCGGCTCCGATATAGTTGGCATTCACAATGCGGCTGTTCACAATCTCGCAAGAATCAATCCGTGTTCCGGCAATCGTAACAGGGATCTTGAAAATAGAAAGTGTATCAGTTAATTCTTCTCCGTGCTTCGTGATTTCTTCTTTATAGTGGAAATGCGTTTTAAGCCGATCTGCAAGAGCGTTATTTATTTCTAATACTCCAGCATAACCCATATCGAGTGTAAAGCATACTTTATCATTTATTCCTTCAATATAAATCGGAATGGAATCTTCACGAAGACCTTGAGGATAATAAATCATACCTATAGTTTCCTTTGCCAACAGGTCTTTATTATTGGAATGAAAAAGTGTCATCATTCCAGTTTCTGTATCAAATTTCCATGTGCCGATAGCCAACATTTCAGTTCCGAAAATGCCTTCATCTATTACGTTGTATATTATATTATCCTTACTGATGCTGTTAAACATTGGTTCTTGTATGCATGCATCACCAAAAGAAATAGAAGTAAATGTATACAACTCAGGCGAATCTTTTTTCTGATAAGCATTGGTACTTTTAATAGGCAGATTTCCCCAGTATTCGCCACTATACGCATGGATGGAATCTTCTCGCATGAGACTCGTTGCTTGCGTGTCGATGCGGAGAGGTACTTTATATTTGCCGTTAATGACACAATCAATCAAAAACCACCCCTCTTCACTGTATTGAATTGGATATTGATAGCAAGCATTTTCCGGTAGAGTTGAACGGTAAGCAAGTGTATGTGAACTATAACGGACGAACGGATAAGCAAGCCAAGCAATTATTGCACTGATTAATACTATTAATATCGCCGTGATAATCAAATTACGTTTTGTCTTTTTCTTCATTGCTTTATTTTTTTATATAAATTCATTGAAAAGAATTATCTTTAAGTTGAGTAAACAGGGTAATTTGTCAATATATATTTTACAACAAATTCGCTATATTCACTATAATATGTTGCTACATAAAATCTATATTACATATAAGTTTTGCAAGATTAATGACTTATACTGCAAAGGTATGCGCTAGGAACAACAGTTTATGTTATCAATACGTTATCTTTAGGTTAATGTTTCCTGTTAAGAATATCCTGCTCAATCTCATCAATTGATGCCTGAATATATCTTTTCCGGATGGTATGATTATCCAGGAAATCAATCTCATCACACAGTTCGTGTAAGGTATTGATAAGATGCGATGATATTATGACAGTCTTCCCTTTGTCCTTCAGTTCGCGTATGATTCTTTTAAGTTGGATACATCCGTAAAGATCTACCCCGTTGAAAGGTTCGTCAAGGATGTACAGGTCATTATCCTGAAGGAGCAGGGACATAAGTGCAAGTTTCTTCTTCATCCCGGTGGAATAGTCTGAAGCGAATCTTTCCAATGGCAGTTGAAAGACTTTATTCAAGGAATCTATGGCTTTAGCGTCCATCTTCTTCCCTTTTGCCTTAACACAGAACTCAAGATACTCCTTTCCTGTGATAAGGGAGTAGAAGAAGCTTTCAGCCGGCATATAGCCAACGGCCATATTGGATGACTTCCTTATTTCACCGTCGTAATCGATTACTCCCATAATGCAATTGAAGAGTGTAGTTTTCCCGGCTCCGTTTTCTCCCACCAGTCCGTAGATTTTCCCGGATTCGTAAGAGACGGAAAGGTTGTCAAGCACTCTCGTCTTACCGTATGCCTTGCTCAAATCTTTTATATATATCAGTTCCATATATGTTTATATTTTTTCTTTACAGAAAGTGTAAGGCCTATATTCAAAGCTAAATAAAGTATCAGTACGACTGGGGTTATAATCGAAACTAAAAACAACGGCAACGGGAATAGCAGCCAATATATTCCCATTACTGTTTGTGTCTCAAAGGAGAATCTTGCCATGCCCATATTCAACTGGTATAACAATGTCGAAGAAAACAATACAAGACAGAAAAGTATAGCTTCTGTATCGTGTATCAGCACAAGAATAAGTACAATGAACGGGAACATGGTTATAAAGATATTCCTCAGCCCTGATTTGACCAGTATCAGCTGATACATTCCGAAACTGTTATAGACAGAGAGTTCATGCTTCGGTGGCGTCACCATATAAGCAGTTCCCTGAATAGCTCCCCACAGTATCAGGCATACTTTACAGAGATTGATATTGTCATGCAGTACTCCCATGAAAGACAGAAAGAGCAATACCGCATACGGTAGTACTTGTTTCCGGAACATCCTTCTATACAACAAATCCCCACAGTATAATAAGGGCATAGGCAGAATTATAGAATGAAACCTTACAGGGTGAATCCACGGCATAACTACCGCAATCAGTATGATAAGCGGTAAAGAAATGTAATTTGCAGCAATTATCCCCGAAGTAATAAACGGTAAACCGAGCAATAAATATTCTGCCGTAAACAATCTTTTGATTCCATGCATCTGTAAAGACAGAAACTCCTTGTCTTTTCTATTGTTATGATACAGCCAGAGCATAAGCAGATAACATACTGGCAATACCCATACACTCGTTACTTTCGTAAAAGCATAAAACAGTATGGCAGCAATACCGATAAGAAACAGACACCGGAACGGTCCGATACCTGCAAATAGACGCACAATCTGTTTTGAGCGTAGATTCATATAGAGTAATAAACCTTCTGTCATAATCTCGGATAGTTATTCTCTATCTGACTTATACCTGCACAAAGCCTGTCCGCTGTAACGGCGCAGTCTCCATACAAGACTGGTTTCATCAAAGAAGAAGACGATTGACAAAAGACCAAAGTAACATATAGAAATATCACCTATTATAAAACCTAACAGCAAAGGGATATATCCGCATACACAATGTGCAAGGATATTAGCTATACGGAAATGAATTATCCTCACATCTCCTTTATAAAAGAAACGTATGGTATGGTTTCGCTTATTATGTATTACTGCAAATTTACTATATGACCGAGGATTGATTATAATATAAACGATGGCCTGAATTAACCAGTTCAATAAAATACCACAAAGCACACTGGAAAATACGACATACCTGCCTTTACTGAAATAATTCTCTGAAGTTACATTCAGACTTTCAGTTCCATAAATGGCAGAAAACAGCCACATCATAACCGGCAGGATAATAATGAATGCCACTATTGCTTTTAGATTTATTCTTTTAGGTTCTGTGATGTCTATCATCACTTCCTCCCCTTCAGAGCCTCTTCCGTACAAAATCAATGTTCCTTTTCCGGATGACTGTCCGCTAAAATATTTTTTAAGTGCTTTCATGTCTATTGCATTTTTTCATTTTATTCTTTATCACACTGCAAATATAATGTGATACAATCAAATCATTCGTTATCCTTATGTTATCTTTAGGTTAATACTTCAATTTATGGTTTATATTAGCAATCATAATATTATATTTGCACTGAAAAACCATTAAAAAGTCATATAATATCATATATGGAGACTTCAAAACGTAAGAAAAACATATTATTCATCACCATACTGTCTGTCGTAGGACTTGTCGGGGCTATGGCTTTGCAGATGATATGGATATACAATTCGTATGAACTGATAAAAAACGACATTCTGAATGAAGGTTATGCTACCATTGAAAAAGCCTTGGAGGAAGAAGGAAATATGAGATTCGGACAAACTCCCAAAGGAACAAAAATCATGAGCGGACCTACAAACGACACCATTCCTCCAATGACATATTTTTATGAACGGCTTTCAGACATGGGATATCCGATGTCGTTGCACAATCTTGATTCCATTACTGCCGAATTATTAACCCAAAACGGATTAGGGAACCAATATTATATTGACATTATAAATTTAAAGACGGGAGAAAAGATAAACGGTATCGGCACCCAAAAAGAACCGTCCTTTATGGCTGTCAAACCCAAATACTTTCCTATCCGATCGGATTATACACAGGTTGTCCAGCTCATCATCACCAATCCTAATAAGACTTTTTTAGAGCGTATGGGCCTGATGCTTGCCGGTACATTCATCATCATGCTACTCGTAATCGTCTGCATCAGCTATCAGGTAAGATTCATTTCACGCTTCGAAAAGATTTTCCAGATTCGCGAAGACTTCTCATACGCCATGATACACGACATGAAAACTCCGCTTACTTCCATCATCATGGCGCTGAATTTCCTCAGAAGCGGAAAGCTTGACAACAGGCAGGAAATGAAGGACAAATATTTCGACATTGCCGAAAACGAGGCAGACCATCTGCTTGCCCTTACAAATAAAGTGCTGACAATCTCCAAGCTGGAAAACCATAAACTGGAGATGAACAGAACAGAAGTTGAGCTTATTCCTATAATAGAGAAACTGACCGAGAAGTTCAAGGCGAAATCGCAAAAGACAGTGAATTTCATTACAGAAATAAAAGCCGAAACTGCCTATGCCGACGCTGAATATCTGGAAGAGGTACTGAGCAACCTGATAGACAATTCCATAAAATATTCGGATGAAAGCGTGGAGATAAGAATAAGCACTGCTCAGGACGACAGATACACTATGCTGAAGATACGCGACAACGGATTCGGTATCTCAGAAAAAGACATTCATCTGATATTCCAGAAGTTTGAACGCGCGTCCGCAATAAAGCGTAGCCGCAAAAACGGCGCATCGGGCTTCGGACTCGGACTGAGCTTTGTCGATCAGGTGGTAAAGGCACATCACGGGAAGATATTTGTTAACAGCATTGAGGGTGAGTTTACCGAATTTATAATATATTTGCCTCTGACAGACAGTGAGGAATAAACCAAAATCAATAATAATATGACAAACAGACAATTGAACTTTGATAACATAGACAAGGTGGAGAACCTCATTTATACTCCGCTGGAAAAGAAATACCTGAAAGTACAGATAGTAAAAACAGTATTGGTTTATATCATCTTTATGGGACTCACACTTCTGCTCCTTCTGGCAGAGGAGTTCACCTGTCGTGTGGCAATGACAATCGGCATAGAATGTGTTTTCCTGACAGCTATGATTGTAAATCTTTTTCTACTTCCCAAGGCCTATGCCTACAAAGGATTCGCCATCCGCGAGCATGACATCACATACCGTTCAGGAATCATATTCCCTTCCGTAATTACGATTCCTTTCTGTAAGATACAGCAGGTCAGCGTACGCCAGAACCCGATAACACGCATTTTCGGGCTTTATGCCATTGACATCGTAAACGGTGCGCAGATGCTTGAAGCTACCAGCATTCCGGGACTGACTGAAGAGAAAGCAAACGATATTAAGGCACTTATAACAGAAAGCATAAGAAATGAAAATAAATGATTTCTCAATACCGCGCAGGATGAGCAAAAGCGCTTTCGTGATTTTCTTCGTGAAGGCTCTGAGAAGCTATGCAAGTCTTATCCTGATACTTTTCACTGTCAGGATATTCGATTCGTCCGATGAAACTTCTGTCATGGAATACATAATAATGCTTCTGTCCTATCTGGCAGGATTCATTGCCTTATCGCTGATAACCGCATTCCTAAGCTTCTATTTCAAGAAATATTACGTCGAGGACGGTAATCTGATTTTTATCCATGGTGTAATACAGCATGAAAGGACAAGCATCCCTCTGAATAAGATTCAGTCTTTACGTACCAAGAGCGGTCTCATCTATCGTATGCTTGATATGAAAGGCATCTCGTTCGACACGCTTGCATCGCGGACTGAAGAGATAGAACTCATCCTTGACGATGACGACTGGGATGCTCTGTTAAGCCGTGTGGAGATTCAGGAGAATACACAGGAGGAAGTGAAAGAGACAGTAGCTACGGAACAAGTGGCTACAGCAAACAGCAAGACCGTGAAACTGGAGGTAAGCAACCTGAATCTGATTAAAGGTGCTCTCTGCCAGAATCACCTGAAAGGCATGGCTGTGCTGTTCGGTGTGCTTGCCACGCTGTACAATCAGATAACTTCCGTCAACGATAAGGCTGCAAATTATTTCATTGACTATGTAGAGACACATGCCGATTCTTCAGCATTCTCTGTTACAGCTGTATTAACGGTCATCGTGATATTGTACTTAGTAATACTGATCTTGTGGATGGGAAAGGTTTTCCTGCAATACTTCAATATGGATATACGTATGGGCGAAAAACAGCTTTTCTTCGAAAGCGGACTGATTACGCGCAACAGCAGCCGGTTCTCATTCGACAAGGTATGTACACTTTACGTGAAAAGGAATATCATTGAAAACTGGTTGGGATGCTGCACTATAATGGTCAGGCAGGCACTGAATGCCACAGACGAAAAGAAAGGTGCCGACGTAAAGATTTACGGTTCGTCGCATGACGGAAACTTCCTGAGCTGGTGGCTTGGGAAAGACTATACATCCTCGCCCATTGTCATTTCTGCCCGCTCCGGTTATGGGTTGCTTGGCTACACCATAAGATTCGACATTCTGATTTCGCTGGCAGTAGCCATAGTCTTGTGCTATTACGGACAGTACATCTGGCTTTTTGCTCCCATAGCTTATATGCTGGTTTCGCTTGCCAAGGGATTTCTTGCTGTACGCAGAAGCCATATCACCCTCAAAGAGGACTATATGGAAATAAGCAACGGAAAGTTTGCCGAGATTTATAATTATGTGAAGTATGACAATATAGAGGTAGTACGTATGGGTTCCACTCCTTTCACACCATATTATCACAGGGTGAAACTGGTGATTTCCACCAATGGAACATCGTTCATCATAATGAATCTGAAAGAGCAGGAGGCAAAGGAGATATATGAGCTGTTGTTACTCAAGAGTCATAATGATTAAATCATATTTTCAGCTCTATTCAATTTTTATTTTACAAATAAACAGACAATACGATATTTTAAATATCTTTGTGTAGAAAAATCAGAAGAACAATGATAAAACTGTTATTAGTAGAAGACGACAAGAATCTTTCATACATAGTCCAAAGCGGACTACAGGATATAATTGGCGGATATGAGGTAATCACCGCTTTCAATGGCAAGGAAGGCTTGCAGGCATGGGAGGAGCATCATCCTGACATCATCATATCGGATATAGACATGCCGGTAATGGATGGTTTCGAAATGGTACGCCATATCAGGGAGACTGACGGCGACACCCCTATTCTTTTTGCCTCTGCACTTACATCGCCAAAGGACGTCAGAAAAGGTTATGACATTGGTGTGAACAACTACGTGAAGAAACCGTTCATCCCTGACGAGCTGGATGCCCATCTGCACGCTATACTGAAAATGAAGGAAGGCTCGAAAACACGCGATGAAAGCGGAATGTGCAAGTTCGGGAAATATACTCTTGATGCAGGACACGCTACGCTGCACAACAATGAATCTGGCAATAACACTACACTGACTGCAAGAGAGGCACAGGTTCTGCAACTGCTTGCCGAAAACAAAGACGAAGTGGTAAGAAGAGAGGTTATCCTGAACCGTTGCTGGGACAAGAATGATGATTATTTCGCTTCGAGAAGTCTTGATGTGTTCATCACAAAATTGCGAAAGCTGTTCGAAAACGACCCTCAGGTAGAGATCAAGACAGTAAGAGGTGTTGGACTTATGCTTACTGTAGGGCAGTAAGTATTATTTACAGAAAGCTATGAAAAAAATTATTCTAATAACCGGAGGACAACGCTCCGGCAAGAGTACATACGCTGAAAAGCTTGCACATCAGCTAACGGACAGGCCTGTCTATCTTGCCACAGCAAAGATATGGGATGAGGAGTTCCGCCAGCGCGTATTGCGCCATCAGCAAAATCGTGGTCCGGAATGGACTAATATAGAGGAAGAAATGGAACTAAGCAAGTACAATCTGGAAGGAAGGGTTATCGTGATAGACTGTATCACACTTTGGTGCACTAATTTCTTCTTCAAGCATCATGATGTCCAGAAAACACTGGACTCAATAAAAGCAGAGTTCGACAAATTTACCGTTCAGGACGCGACATTCATTTTCGTGACAAACGAGATAGGTCTTGGAGGAGTATCAGAGAATGAGATACAGCGCAAATTCACAGATGTCCAAGGATTTGCAAACCAGTATGTAGCTTCGAAAGCCGATGAAGTGATTTTCATGGTTTGTGGTATTCCAATGAAGATAAAATAAAAAATAATCAGAAAATGAAAGAGTTTAATATCAAACCAATACACGATCCGCAGTTTGAACTGGAAGTAATCGACAAAATAGACAATCTTACAAAACCAAAAGGTTCTTTGGGCCGACTAGAAGAGCTTGCCAAACAGATTTGCATGATCCAGCATACACTTTCTCCACGTTTAAGCAATCCATACAACATTCTGTTTGCCAGCGACCACGGTATAGTGGAAGAAGGAGTTAGCGTCTCTCCAAAAGAAATAACATGGCAGCAACTATATAATTTCCTGGATGGTGGTGCTGGAATAAACTTCCTGTGCCGACAGCATGGATTTGAACTGATGCTGGTAGATGCCGGAGTAGATTATGACCTGCCTTATGACCGTGGAATAATCAACATGAAGGTAAGAAAGAGTACCCGCAATTATCTTCATGAGGCGGCAATGACCAAAGAAGAAATGGAACTGTGCATAGAGAGAGGAGCTGAATGCGTGGAAATGGCCCATAACAAAGGATGCAACATAGTAAGCTTCGGCGAGATGGGTATAGCAAACACGTCAGCCTCATCGCTCTGGATGTCATCTTTCGCGAATATACCATTGAGGCAATGTATCGGTGCCGGAGCAGGACTGCATGCCAAAGGCATTGAGCACAAATATCAGGTCCTGAAACAGGCACAGGACAATTTCAAGGGAGAGCATACTGCCGAAGAAATCATTTGCCGGTTTGGAGGATACGAAATGGTAATGGCTGTAGGAGGAATGCTTAAAGCCGCCGAACTCAGGATGATTATTCTTGTTGACGGATTCATTATGAGTAACTGCATACTGGCAGCATCAAAACTTTATCCTGAAGTTTTGCAATACGCCATTTTCTGTCATCAGGGTGATGAAGCCGGTCACCGTATTCTGCTGGAACATCTCAAAGCATCACCGCTGCTTCATCTCAATCTTCGTCTGGGCGAAGGAAGCGGAGCCGTCTGCGCCTACCCTATAGTAGATTCTGCAGTCAGAATGCTGAATGAGATGGACTCATTCAAAAAAGCGTCTATAACAAAATACTTTTAAACTCTAAAGACTAAAAAAGACTATCGGAATGAATCAGATTCTTGCTGCTTTTATATTCTTCACCCGTCTGCCGTTCTGGAAAATCAAAAGCGTACCGGACGAATGTTTCAAACATGTAGTCAGCTATTGGAGTTTCAGCGGATGGCTCACGGGCGGTATCATGGCGATATGTTTCTGGGGTGTCAGCCAGATACTTCCGGTCTCAATAGCGGTAATAGCGGCGCTTACAGTCCGTCTTCTCATAACCGGAGCATTGCATGAAGACGGACTTGCCGATTTCTTCGACGGCTTTGGAGGCGGAAGAGACAGGGAGAGCACTCTCAGAATTATGAAAGACTCCCATATCGGTACATACGGTGTCCTGGGATTAATCATATACTATCTTCTGGGGTACCAGCTCCTGAGTTCCATAAATCCGTCATACACTCCGTTTATACTGCTATGCTGCGATTCTTACTGTAAATTCGTATGCAGTCATATACTATGGCTGCTGCCTTACGCCCGTAAAGAAGAAGAAGAAAGCAAAGCAAAGGTTATATACTCAAGACAAAACTATAAGGAAGAAACAGCATCAGCCATCGGAGGACTGCTTCCGCTTGTATTCATGCCTCACAGTTTCTTCATAACACTGCCGGTTCCGATACTGGTATTTATCTATATACAACACCTGTTGCGAAAACGATTGGGTGGATATACAGGCGATTGTTGCGGAGCGTCATTTCTGATATGTGAACTGTCAATGTGGTTCTCCATTGCAATAGTTTCAGGATTGATCCGATAAAAACCTAAATACGATGAGTACAGGAAAAAAGAAGAAAATAGTATGGGTGAGACATACCGCCCCGGATGTAATCCCGGGAACATGTTACGGCCAGACTGATGTACCGTTAAAAGCTTCATTTGAAGAAGAGGCATTAAGATGCGCCGGACAGCTAAAGAAATACTCATTCCAGAAAGCATATACCAGTCCACTCTCACGCTGCACACGGCTTGCCGGGTTCTGCGGCTTCAAGGAAGCTGTCCATGACCCGCGGCTTATGGAGATGAATTTCGGCAACTGGGAGATGAAGCGTTATGACGAGATAGACGATCCATATCTGTCCCGGTGGTTAGACGACTACCTCCATCTTCCCGCACCTAACGGCGAATCTCTGGAGATGCAATATTCCAGGATATCATCCTTTATTGATGACATTCTTAAAAAGGAAGAAAACGAAATCGTAGTTTTCTCCCACGGCGGAAGCATAGTATGTGCTATGATTTATGCCGGTATGGCAACATTCGAGAACGGATTCAGCAAACAGCCCTCTTACGGTGAAATCGTAGAAACGGAGTTCTGATACCCAGACTACGATACAGGAAGAACCCCTGACGACATATAAATCACGGCGGCAACTATGATAATCATAAAAACTTCCGAAATCCTGTTTATACGGATAGCCACATCGACATCCTCACGTACAAACTGACGATTGTTACTGCCGATAAATGGTTTATACACCAATTCCCCGAAATAATTGTGAGGACCTCCAAAACGGCAATTCAAGATACCGGCAAGCGCTGCCTCCGGATAACCTGAATTAGGACTTGCGTGTTCATGCCCGTAACGAAGCACAAATCTCAACAGCGACGGACGTCCGGAAGCCATTACCATCAGAAAAGCAGTGATACGTGCCGGTATAAAATTGGCGATATCATCAATCTTTGCCGCACAATATCCGAACAGACGATAACGTTCGTTCTTGTACCCTATCATCGAATCAAGAGTATTTATCATCTTGTACGTCAGCATGCCCGGTACCCCCAGCAGCATGAACCAGAATAACGGAGCAATCACCCCATCACTCAGATTTTCGGCCAGAGTTTCCAATGCAGCGGCACGTACTTCCTGACCGTCAAGTTCGTTTGTATCCCTACCCACAATACGTGCAACCTGATTCCTGCCTTTTTCAAGCGACACTTCCATGGCATCGAACACCATCCTGACCTCGTCTATCAATGTTTTTCCTGCCAGACAATAGAACACCGCGACTGACGAAAGAAGCACACTAGCCCAGTTACTACATGAAGAAACATATTTCAGGAGAAAATAGGACGCTGTAAAAACAACTGCAATAAGCAGCAACGCCGTAAACGCTCCATTGATACGGCGGAAACGTCCACTATTCAGTCTATGTTCGAAAAAGCGAATCATATTTCCAAAACCTACCACAGGATGAGGCAGCCAAAGAGGGTCACCCAACAACTTGTCCAACACTACTCCCACAAGCAACGGCAACAATACATTCAACGTATGCAAATCCATTCTTTAATACAATTAATCAGTTCATCATTTTCTTCAGGCATCTGTACGGCAATCCTGAAGAAGCGTTCATCAAGTCCATCAAAATTCGAAGCGTCACGAATCAATATTCCTTTTTCCTCTGCCAGGAAAGTTTTCAGTTCCGAAGCCTTACCTTTTTTCAGGCACACAAGCATATAGTGAGTGTCAGATTTCATGACATCCATCTCCCCTGTCATTTCCAGAGCAGAAGCCACACGGTCTTTCTCACGGAGCAACGCAGGCAAATCAATTTCAAACTCATCATGATGAGTCAGCAGATAATGGCCCGCCGATATAGCCAGAGAATTGACAGACCACGGCATCTTGCACTTCTTCAAGCGGTTTATCAGTTCCGGATTTCCGGTAACTCCACCCAATCTGAGCCCCGGAATGGCAAAATGCTTCGTCATGGAATGTAGCAACAGCACATTCGGTAACATAACAGTTTCCTTGGCCGATAATAATGAAACAGCTGTAAACGCCTCGTACGACTGGTCTATTACAAACAGACATCCCGAATTATTGACTATCATCTTACGGAGCTCATCCACATCCACAGCTCTCCCCGTAGGATTGTTAGGATTACATATCCAGCAGATATCGCAACCGGAAATATCCATCCGCTCAAAAGAATAAGCCTTTATGATATCATGCGAATGCAACCTGCACGCATCGGCATATTCGCTGAATGTAGGCATCAGAATTACCGAACGGCTTTCCCTGAAAGACTGGGCTATAAGATAAATAGCCTCGGTAGCTCCGTTTGTGACACAAATCGAAGCATCCACAATATCCAGTTGCTCCGCCCACAATCTTTCCAGGGAATATGGTTCCGGTTCAGGATAAGAACGTATGCATGATATCACACTGCACAAATAGGCATTAAGCCCGTCATGAGAAACATTTCCATAAACATTCGAGCTGAAATTCATACGGATTCCATTCCTGTACTGAAAAATATCATCACCGTGTCCTTTAATCATTATCTGAAAGTATTTTATACAACAATGGCATATTTATGTGCGAACGAACATGAGCGGCAAGCCTGTCATACTGCTCTTCCTTAAATGATAGATAATCGGATATATTCCCTTTTTCTAAGTTTGTATAAGGCGCCAACAGATAATTGACAACAGCTTCATTATCCAATATACCATGCATATACGTACCAAAACATTTCTCTCCCACTCTCCATCCTTCGGCTGTTCCATCCTGCAGATAATTCAAAGGAACTGCATCACTGTCAGCCGATAAAATGCTTTGTCCCATGTGAATCTCATACCCTTTGCAGATATCTCCGTCCGGGGCCTGAAATCTGAATTCAGTCTGACGGGTAACCTTTTCCGAATGCATGACAGTAGAAACAGGCAACAATCCAAGTCCCGGCAAACGGTTTATTCCTCCTTCCACACCGTCCGGATCTTCTACATACAGTCCCATCATCTGATAACCTCCACAGATACCGAAAACGGTTGCTCCGTTTCGTGCCGCCCTGACTACAGCCTCGGCCACCCCGTTCCGGCGCAGCTCCAGCAAATCATCCAGAGTACTTTTTGTTCCGGGCAATATCACTATGTCAGCTTTGCTTATCTCCTCGGTATTATTGGTATAATACAGATTGACACGCTCGTCCCGCTCCAAACGGTTGAAATCAGTAAAGTTTGACAAATGACGCAACAGGACGACCGCAATGTTAACCTTTCCGCTTACTGCCGCACGCTGTTTCTGCTGCAATTCCAGAGAATCCTCCTCTTCTATATAGATATCCTTATAATAAGGAATCACGCCAAGCACCGGCACACCGCAAGTCTCCTCCATCATTTTCACACCTGATTCAAACAGGCGCAAATCGCCACGGAACTTGTTTACTATTATTCCCTTTATGCGCTTGCGGTCTTCCGGCAACTGTAGTGCAATAGAGCCGTAAGCACTGGCAAACACACCGCCACGGTCGATATCCGCCACCAGAATTACATCCGCACCGGCATACCTTGCCATCGGCATATTGACAAGATCCGTATCCCTAAGATTAATTTCAGAGATACTTCCCGCGCCTTCCATCACTATAGGATTATAACGTGCCGCCAGCCTGTCGAAAGCGGCACATACCTCACGGCGCAGCTCGTCCCTTCCCTCCTTGCGAAAATATTCGTATGCACTGCGGTTACCTATAGGTTTTCCGTTCAATACCACTTGCGACGTATGGTCCGAACTCGGTTTCAGCAGCAGAGGATTCATATCCGTATGACACGGCACTCCAGCAGCTTCAGCCTGTACAGCCTGCGCCCTGCCTATTTCCAGCCCTTCGGGAGTGGCATACGAATTGAGAGCCATATTCTGTGCCTTGAAAGGAGCCGGACGATAACCGTCCTGCAAGAAAATCCTGCACAATGCCGTTGCCAGAACACTCTTACCAACATCACTGCCTGTGCCCGCCAGCATCAAAGGGTGTAATCGTTTGATATGTATAGTCATTATTTTTTATTCATTTATTAAACGGTCGCAAAAGTACGAATAAACCAATTAAGTAAATATATAGTCTGACGTAAAAAAATATTATTTCACCAAACTTTTTTCTGATATTTATGGTTATTATATTTGCAGGATATAATTAAACACCAAATAAAGATGATAACCAACAACGACATGCTGTTGGCCTTCGGGCTTACACTTATAGCAGGACTGTCAACCGGCATAGGCAGCCTTATAGCATTGCTGTCGAAAAAGACAGACACACGGTTTCTGTCGGCGTCACTGGGACTGTCGGCAGGAGTAATGATTTATGTATCATTCATGGAACTTATGCCGGAATCCGTACATCTGCTCAGCGGAATATACAGCGAACGCGAAGCTTCGGTATATATGCTCCTGGCCTTTTTCATAGGTATAGGGCTTATAGCACTTATAGACTTTCTGGTTCCTGAAGATGAGAATCCGCATGAGATACATTCGTCGCAAGGCAATGACAAGAAGCTGAAGCGGACGGGAGTAATGATGGCACTTGCCATAGGAATACATAATTTCCCGGAAGGACTTGCAACATTTACATCGGCACTTACCGACCTTGAAATAGCCATACCTATTGTGTTTGCAATAGCCATACATAACATACCTGAGGGCGTGGCTGTGTCTGTTCCTATCTATCACTCCACAGGAAGCCGCAGGAAGGCATTCTGGTATTCATTCCTGTCGGGAATGGCTGAACCTATCGGCGCACTGATAGGAATACTTTTCCTCATCCCCTTTTGGACTCCTTCAATCAATGCGCTGCTTCTGGCTCTGGTTTCAGGAATCATGGTATATATATCATTCGATGAGCTGCTGCCAAGCACAGAAAAGTACGGACATCACCATTGGGGAATTACCGGTGTAATCTCCGGTATGGCAATAATGGCGGTAAGCTTGTTGCTGATATAACATAAAGAAAGCAAATACCTGATTTTGTGTTAAAACAGGCTTTTAATTTCTATTTTCAAAGAAAAATATGTACATTTATAGACATAAACCTATAAAACCTTATGTTTATGAGAAAGTACATTGCAGAACTATTAGGCACTATGGTCCTTGTATTGCTGGGATGTGGTAGTGCAGTATTTGCCGGCGGTACAGCCGACATAGTAGGTGCAGGAACAGGAACTATCGGAGTTGCGTTAGCTTTCGGTTTATCAGTAGTAGCCATGGCGTATTGTATTGGAAACATTTCCGGATGCCACATAAACCCTGCCATCACTTTCGGAGCATGGATAAGTGGCAGGATTGATACCAAAGACGCCTTTATGTACATAGTGTTCCAGATTGTAGGAGCTATCATAGGGGCTATGATATTGTCGATACTGGTTGGAACCGGCGGACACGCAGGACCTACAATGACAGGAGCCAACACTTTCGACAACGGAGAAACAGCACAGGCATTCATCGCCGAAGCGGTATTTACTTTCATATTCGTACTAGTGGTATTGGGTGCGACTGACGAGAAGAAAGGCGCAGGAAACATGGCAGGACTGGCAATCGGACTGACACTGGCACTGATACACATTGTATGTATCCCTATTACAGGAACATCTGTAAATCCGGCAAGAAGTATAGGTCCGGCCATCATGGAAGGCGGACAGACACTCAGCCAGCTCTGGCTGTTCATCGTAGCGCCGCTGGTTGGTGCGGCATTCAGCTCACTAGTATGGAAATTCATAGGCGGAGGCAAACGTTAAAAGTCCGGCAAGTTATTATCACATAAACCTTGTATTTGAACAAAAACATAGTTCCAGTACAAGGTTTTTTGTTTTGTCAAATACATTTATGATAAAATAAAAGGGCAAAAACAAAGAAAAATGGGTCTTTTTTTGGGATTTAATATATAATCAAGTAATTTTGCTTGACATAGAAACAAGCATAAAATATGACACATTTAGAAAAACTGGATTATATACCTCAAAACATAGGCCTGATGGCAGGAATGGATATTACAGGAAATATCAAACATCTGTTCAAGACTCCGTCAAAGGTTCCGGGATATATGTTTCTGTTATGTTTCAAGGGAACATGTTCAATAACAGTACATCTCACACAATACACAATGAAAAAAGGGACATTGCTTATATTGCTGCCGGACCTTTATTTTCAGGTATTGGAACAAAGTGATGACTGTAAATTCATTTTTGCCGGATTTGCCACAGAGCTTGTGAGGAGCTCGTCACTATTCTCAAAATCAATAGAATACACCCCTTTTATTTTCGAAAAGCCTGTTTTGCAACTTGACAAAAAAGCATTTGACCTCATGTACAGCTATATGAGGATAATTATCAAAGCAAAAAACATATCAGTCAATATTATCACACAGGAGCAGGCAGCACTGACTTTCACACAGCTGATTTTGGGACTTGGAAATCTGATTAAGAACGGAAAGAGTGTAAACCAGCAATATAACAGAAACCAGGAAATAGTGAAAGAACTTGTCAGAACTGTGGTAATGAACTATCATACGGAAAGAAACGTAAGTTTTTATGCTGACAAGATGCATCTGTCGCCACAGCACCTTAGCACTACAATAAAGAAGATTACGGGAAAGACCCTGACAGACATCATATCTTCATTCATTATAAATGATGCGAAAGCAAAACTGAAATCTACGGAAATGACGATTCAGGAGATAGCCTACTCGCTGAACTTCCCTGACATCTCTTTCTTCGGAAAATATTTCAAAAGATATACAGGCATGTCGCCTAAACAATACAGAAACACTGAATTATAAAAAAAGATTCGTAATAACTTAAACAGCGTTTAAACGGTAATTAAGTACTGTTTAAACGCTGTTTAATGTTATAAGAGATTGAAAAAATTACCTGATTCCAGATTTTAATCCTTGATTTCTTCAATCGGAGTTATATCTACTATGTTTTCCTCTTCTTTCATTACTTTTTTCTTAAAACGTATCAGCCTTATCAGGTCAGTAAGAGAATAGACTATAGCGGAAACACCAAGTATGGTAAAAGGAAGTGTTGCAGCCTGGAACGGATTTGCCAAAACCACTATACCAGCCAATAATACCAATACAGGAACTACATACATCAGAAACGGCACTTTGGTGATACTGCGTACCGATATGAAATTAAACAATTGAGAAAGTCCTGCCAGCACCAATAATACACCAAGTACATACATCAAAGTGGTAATGAAAAAGTCAGGCATAATCATAAGCCAGAATCCCAACAAAGCACTACCTACCGCAGCAACCGGAAATACAGATTTTATGCCGGCCTCTTGCCTACGCTTTGCAGTTGCCAGATATCCAAACACACCTATAAGCCCGGGTAGCATGAACAGTACTCCAATTGTTATAACAAGATAGCGTACTGCTTCGCCTGGCCATACCACTAACAGAATGCCTATTATAAGAGCACATATACTGCTCAACGCATAGTAATTAAAGTTTCTCATAACCAAAATTTTGTTTTTATTGTCAACACGAATTTAAGTATATATTGCATAAATAACAAAAAAATCTCCAATTTGATTACGTCATATACCTACTTATAGGTATTTTTAAGTATAATTTTACCAATTTATAGGTATTGACGTAACGTATAAAAGCCGATATCTTTGCCATGACTTAAAAAACTATAAAAGGACATAAAATCATGGCAACAGGAAGAATCTTATTTACGGCCGTGTTCTCGGCCCTTACACTCAATGCCGCATTTGCCGACAACAGTGCAGAAAACAAGAAAGAGGAAAAGAAAGAAAGCAGACTTACATTCGGAGGATATGGCGAGGCTGCATACAGCAGAAACTTCTTCAGCGACAACTATCTCAGATATACAGACGCGAAGAACTATAAGGGTGAAAGCCACGGCAGATTTGACCTTCCGCATGTGGTATTCTACGTAGGTTACGACTTCGGCAAAGGATGGTCGCTGGGAAGTGAAATCGAGTTCGAGCACGGAGGAACTGAAAGTGCCGTTGAAATAGAAGAGGAAGAAGCCGGCGAATACGAGAGCGAAATAGAACGCGGAGGCGAAGTGGCACTCGAACAGTTCTGGATTCAGAAATCTTTCTGTAAGGAATTCAATATCAAGATGGGACATATCATAGTACCTGTGGGAGGGACAAACCAGCATCATATGCCAACCGAATTCTTCGGAGTCTACCGTCCGGAGGGTGAAAACACTATTATGCCTTGTACATGGCACGAAACAGGAATCAGTCTTTGGGGACAGGCAGGAAAATGGAGATACGAGGCCATGTTACTGCCGGGACTTGATTCCGATCGTTTCAACCGTATGAACTGGATTCAAGGCGGAGCAGGAAGCCCATATGAATTCAAGATTGCAAACGCCATGGCTGGAGCTTTCAGAGTGGATAATTATTCTATTAAAGGACTTCGACTTTCAGTGAGCGGATATGTAGGCAACTCGTTCAGCAACACTCTGAGCAGAAGCAAAAAGGAGAAGTTCAAGAATGTAAAAGGTACAGTAGCTATCGGAGCATTCGACTTCGGATATAACGGTCATAACTGGATAGTGAGAGGTAACTTCGACTATGGCCATCTGTCCGACGCTCAGCTGATAAGCGAATACAATATGGGAATGAGCAGCAACTCCCCTTCTCCCAAACAGGCAGTAGCATCTGACGCCATTGCCGCCGGAATAGAGGCCGGATATGACCTTTTCTCACAGTTTGAAAAAACAAGAGCCAAAGACCAGAAATTCTACATCTTCGGGAGATATGATTATTATGACTCAATGCACAAAACCAGCGGACTGAAATACGAATACTGCGGAAGAAACCGCATAGCTGCAGGTATCAACTATTTCCCAATGAAACAGATTGTCATCAAGGGGGAATATTCCATAGGACTTCTGAAAGATATTTACAATAACGAGCCTGCCGTATCGCTTGGCATAGCCTACGCAGGATTCTTCACAAGATAATCCACAAAAAACAAACATGTATAACTTTAATTCAACAACTAAAATGAAAAGTATTTTAAAGACTTCTGCCTTTATAGCAATGAGTGCTATCATGGCAACATCAATGACATCGTGCGATGAAAACAATGGTGAAAACCCAAGCGAATTGTCTGCAAAGGAGCAGACACTGAAAGATGCTGTTACTCCCTACGTGAACAACACCGTAATCACAACCTACAAGAGTATGGCTGATGCGGCCATCAAACTGATGAATGCCTGCAATGAAGCGAAAGACAAATTTGACGGCGACAAGAGCGGTGCCCAGGAAAAGATTACAGAAGCAGGCAACTACTGGAAGGAATCAAGAAAATACTGGGAACTGAGCGAAGCATTTCTTTTCGGCGCAGCAGCCGATTATAACATCGACCCGCATATCGACTCATGGCCTCTTGACAAGGTGGCTTTGGAACAGCTGCTCAACAACCAGGGCATGATGAACGCTATCGGTGAAGGAGGTGGAGCATACGTAAGCGCAAACCTGGGATACGGTCTGCTTGGTTTCCATGCCATTGAGTATATGCTCTTCCAGCTCAACGCATCAGGCGACAAGTCATCGGCAAGAGACGTAAATTCACTAAACAAAAACCAGATGATTTACATGGCAGCTGTGGCTGAAGACCTGTGCTTCCAGTGTGTACGCCTCGAAGCTTCATGGGCAGGCATGGACAATGTATCATCCGAAAAACAGACAATACTTACCGACAACGAACTTGAACCGACATTCAATTACGGAGAAAGCATGCTAAATGCAGGTCAAGGCGGTAGCAAATACGTCAATTACACTGATGCCGCTCAGGAAATCCTTCAAGGCTGCATCGACATTGCCGACGAAGTGGCTGAACAGAAAATGGGACGTCCTGCCAACGGAAGTAGCGAAGAGGATAAGAACTATATCGAATCGCCATACAGTCTCAACTCTATTGTTGACTTTGCAGATAATATCCGAAGCATCAAAAATGCATACGAAGGCAGCAACGACGGAGACAAGTCCGTGAGCGACTTCATCGCATCGGTAAATGCCGAAAAAGATAAAGCTGTAAAAGACGCTATAGCAGCCGCAATAACATCTATAGAGAAAATTCCTGAACCATTCGCAAAGAATGCTACAAGCCAGACTACCAAAGATGCCATAGCAGCAGTGGCTAAAGTATCAAATACACTTAGTGAAGCAGCAAACGTATTGAATGAAAATTAATAATAAATATTTACAGTTACAGTGTAAAGTGTGTAACCATAGTGTTATACACCTTTCACTGTTTAACAAAACATAGACATGTATTAAACATCCTTTAAATGTAAAATAACTAACTTATGAAGAAATTTTATTTACTTGCAAGTACAGCGTTATTTGCCGGACTGACTGCATGCCAGGACAATACCGGCGACACACCGGATAACGGCAACCAGCCAGGTGAGCTTCCTGAATGGTACTACACAGGCGGTGAATTAGGCACAGCTTTTCTGGCAACCTCTAATGCCTTAGAACAACCAACTCCGGCAGTAGAACAGGCCGGCATGGACAGCCAGTTCAAGAACGGAGAAGCACTATTTGAAAAACCTTTCATGAGTAATCATGACGGAGTGAGAAACGGACTAGGTCCTGTGTACATACGAACATCGTGTATACACTGCCACCCAGGATACGGACACGGGAAGAGACTTCCTGCCGGAACATTCGAAACAAACAGCATAGGAAACGGATGTCTGCTGGTAGTTTATAATCCACAGACAGACGCATACGTAAGCTGGCTTGCAGGTATGCCACAGACACATGCGGTGGAACCATTCAAGGCTCCTCTGGACGAAAGCAAGATAACTGTGGAATGGAAAAACCATACAGACCAGTGGAACAACACATTCCCCGACGGAGAGAAATACGAACTGCAATATCCCGAGGTTAAAATACCTAAAGAAGCAATTTATGTAGTCAATCAGGGATATACCCTGCCCGAAGACTATGATGTGAGGATAGAATCAACTATTGGTATCTATGGAACAGGACTTCTTGATGCCATCTCCGGTGAGGACCTGAAAGCCGAATATGCCAAACAAGAAGCCGACGGACTTTTGCCAAACGGAATAAACCCGGCATTCTTCAAGAACGGAGAGTGGGTGAAACAGTACAGCAACTCAAAGCCGACAGATGTTCTTCCAGGAACAGTGAAAGAAGAGCATCCATTCAAGTTCACATACGCCCTTAGCCGCGGACCTTTGCAGGACGCCGCAGGATCAAACGCTTTGTGGAATATCACAAACGTGACAAGAACAAACAGAAGATACCACTACCTTGACGCAGCAGGAACATACGCCAAATATTCTGCAAAAGACCCTGAAGTACAGGCCGGATATAAGGATTATATAGAGCAGGCAGACCCGGAAAAGAACCATCCTACATGGCACCCCGCTAGTGATAATCCGGCAGACATTGAAGCTGCCATTTATGCTTATCTCACCTCGAAAGAACTTGACGTGGAAATGAGTGATGATGACTATGTGGACTTCATGGTATGGCACAGAGGCCTTGCAGTGCCGGCAGCAAGAAATGTTGACGACCCGGATGTACTGAAGGGTAAAGAACTCTTCGAACAGATAGGCTGCACATACTGCCACAAACCGTCATGGACTACTGGCGACGACAATTTCTACGACCCTAACGGCGTTTTCAGCAAAGGCGACAACCGCCTTCCTAAATATCCTAACCAGAAGATATGGCCTTACTCGGACATGATTCAGCACAAGCTATACATGGTGAACGACATACGCACAGGATGGTGCAGGACAACTCCGCTTTGGGGAAGAGGATTGCACCAGAGATGTACAGGCTCGCCTACGGCCGACAGACTTCATGACAACCGTGCGCGCAACGTAATAGAAGCAATCATGTGGCATGGCAACGAAAAGAGTGATGCATACTATACCGTGCAGAAATTCAGGGAGTTATCAAAAGAAGACAGAGACGCAATAGTAAAGTTTATCGATTCAATTTAATTTCCTGTGAATGATAATCAATATTAAGGAAGGGTTATTCAAATCTCCGGTTATATTTACTACTGAAATCACTATCGTTTGACACGTGTCAAACAATCGTCTGACAGCTGTCAGTCAATCGTCCGACACGTGTCAGACGATTGACCGACACGTGTCGGACAAGACAAACTCTTAATTTTAAAATTATGACTGTCCCCCTATCAACACATCGGAGGACAGTCTTTCAAACAGACATTCGCTATATATGATTAACAAGCTGCTGAAAATCTCCAAAAGCACTACCATCATCACAATGTCACTGCTGATAATAATAATGGTGTCAGCTACAATAACAGAAAAGACATACGGCACATCATTTGTCAACCAATATTTCTATTCCAATCCACTTTTCATAGCATTATGGTTCGTAGCCGCTGCATCAGGCATAATCTATATTCTACAGCGGAAACTTCACAGACGGATAATCACTCTCTGTATGCATGCCTCCTTCATCATTATACTGGCTGGTGCATTAATAACCCATACTTCAGGACTGCAAGGTAGCATACATCTCAGAATGGACGAAAATCCGAGACAGAGTTTCAAGACGACAGACGAAACCGAACATGAACTACCTTTTTGTATTTCGCTTAAGGAATTCCGAACAGAATACTATTCAGGCACGACAACACCAATGGATTATGTAAGCACAATCTCAATACACGACGGTTCGGATACGGAAGGAACAGTTTCGATGAACCGTATATTCAAGCATAAAGGCTACCGTTTCTACCAGTCGGGATATGATGCCGACGGGAAGGGAAGCACACTTTACGTAAGCCACGACCCGATTGGCATTGCCGTCACTTACACGGGATATTTACTCCTCTTTCTTTCAATGATACTGTTCTTCTTTGAAAAGAAATCCGCTTTTAAGAAAAGGATTTCTGCAGTGTTCATATTACTCATCATACCATTTGCGTCATTGTTTGCCGAAAACAAACTGCCACCTACTCTCCCTGCCGGTACAGCTGAAATCTTCGGAAACATACGCGTAAATTATAACGGCCGGATAGCCCCACTGCAAACCCTTGCCATTGATTTCACAAAGAAGATATACGGAGAGAAAAGCTACGAAGATCTGTCGGCAGAACAAGTACTGACGGGATGTTTCTTCTATTACGACTACTGGAAAGAAGAGCCATTTATCCGCATAAAAAGTAAATATGTTCAGAAAGTACTGGGCGTAGAAAGCAAGTATGCCAAACTGACGGACTTTATAGGGACAGACGGATTTAAAATAGACAATAAGCTGAAAACCGAGAAAGACAGAAAGCGCATCCGCGAACTGGAAGAGGCAGCGGAGAAATTCAGTCTGATAAGCTCATTATGTACCGGAAATCTTCTGAAGATATATCCGGTATTCGACAATGAGAAAGGTGCATATACATGGTACTCAATTCCCGACAATCTGCCATCGGACATTGAGCGCGACAAATGGCTGTTCATAAGATACAGCATGAACTATATCGCAGAGAAAGTGGCAATGAAAGATTTTGACGGAACGGAAAAACTGACAGACAAAATCATAAAGTTTCAGGAAAAGGAAGCCGGGAACTCGCTGCCATCGGACACAGAATTTAAGGCAGAGAGGATATACAATTCATTTGCCAATCTGAAACTGCTCGCCATGTTCTGTCTCACAATAGGCATATTCGGCTACATATTCCAGATTTATAATGTGGTAAAGGGAAAGAGAAAGAGAAAGAGCGGAACAAACCGCTGCCTGTTTATACTGCTGTTCCCTACCCTAGGATACGTGTTTGGAATTATTGCGTTGAGATGGATAATAAGCGGACACATACCTGTTTCAAACGGTTTTGAAACGATGCTGATAATGTCAGTAGTTTCAATTCTGTTCAGCATTATTTTCTACAGACGCATGAACAATTCCGTATCGGTAGGCTATATGATTTCCGGACTCGCACTGCTGGTCGCAATGATGGGCGACAGCAATCCTGCCATAACACCGCTTATGCCGGTTCTGTCATCGCCTCTCCTGAGCATACACGTTATGTCCATCATGATTTCTTACTCCCTGTTTGCCATCATGATGCTGAACGGAATCTCTGCCGAAATTCTTCACAGAAGCGGAAACAGGAGCAATGAGGTCTGCAATCTGGAAAACAACAGCCGCATAATCCTTTATCCGGCAGTATTCCTGCTAGTGTTCGGGATTTTTATCGGAGCAATATGGGCAAACGTGTCGTGGGGAAGATATTGGGGCTGGGATCCTAAAGAGGTATGGGCACTCATAACGATGCTGATTTACTCTTCGGCACTGCATACCGAATCAATCCGTTTTTTCAAAAGCCCGATGTTCTTCCACCGTTTCTGCATACTGGCTTTCATATCGGTGCTGATTACTTATTTCGGAGTAAACTTTATACTTGGAGGTATGCACAGTTATGCATGAGTGAACATGTAGTCTATGGTATTCTAACAGAAACTAAACGGTTTCTAAATGCTACCTAAAACAATAACGCCCGCCGTACACCGGGTTCATCTAGTGTTCAGCGGGCGTTTGTCTAACATTCTGCGTTTAGCACGCATTTAATTTCCGTTTATTTTCTATTTAGACGTATCAATATACTTCTACCTTATCAGCCAGTGACTTACATTTGTCACGCAGTACATCAAGATTACCTCCTACCTTGTCATAGCAAACTACTACTCCCATACGACGGTTAAGTTTTGTATATGGCTTGCCGAATATACGCAAGTATGTGTCAGGCTGGGAACATACATTCTCTATACCCTTATAGCGAGGAGCGTCCTTGCTTGCTATCGGTGAAAGAATTACCGCACTTGCACCTATATGTTCCTGAGTAATTCCCGGTATAGGCAATCCAAGAATAGCATACAGATGAAGTTCGAATTCGTTGAGGTTCTGTGTATTTGCCAATGTCACCATACCTGTGTCATGAGGACGTGGTGAAAGTTCTGAGAAATAAACACCATTGTCATGGCTCAAGAAGAATTCCACTCCCCAAAGTCCGTAACCGGTAAGGGCTTCAGTTACTTTTGCAGCCATCTGCTGTGCCTCAGCCAAATGTTCAGGAGCGATACGTGCTGGCTGGAAGCTTTCGCGATAGTCGCCTCCCTTCTGTACGTGTCCTATAGGA
The DNA here is from genome assembly GCF_021530995.1 of Bacteroides caecigallinarum. Classification (GTDB taxonomy): domain Bacteria; phylum Bacteroidota; class Bacteroidia; order Bacteroidales; family Bacteroidaceae; genus Phocaeicola; species Phocaeicola faecigallinarum. The sequence goes on along the minus strand of NZ_JADYTF010000007.1, from coordinate 28,248 downwards.
GGACAGAACAATGTAGGACCGTTTTTCTGAGTTACTGTAAGAAGTGTTATCTCGCTGTCGAACTTGATGAACTCTTCTACAATTAGCTCTTTGATGTCGCCACGGCTTCCGCTGCATCCATAATCCCATGAATACTGCAAGTCCTCAGGGCCTTTGGCTACAGACTGTCCCTTACCGGAAGAAGACATCAATGGTTTGATAACACAAGGATAACCTATCTTCTCGGCAGCCTCTTTAAGTTCTTCGTATGATTTGGCATAGAAATATTTGGCAGTCTTAAGTCCAAGTTCTTTTGCAGCAAGGTCACGTATCTCCTTACGGTTCATAGTAAAGTTCACGGCTCTTGCACTTGGAACAACCTGAATACCTTCTTTCTCCAGATGGAAAAGACGTTCTGTACGAATAGCCTCAATTTCAGGTACAATAATGTCAGGGCGATATTTTGCTACAACCTTGTCAAGCGCATCGCCATCAAGCATACTGAACACCTCACACGCGTCGGCAACCTGCATTGCGGGTGCACCGGCATAAGAATCACATGCAATCACATACTGTCCCAATCTCTTGGCGGCAATTACAAACTCCTTTCCCAATTCTCCGGAGCCAAGCAAAAGTATTTTTTTAGTCATAATTATAAAATTTTTTGTCTATATATCTGCAAAGATAACATTATGTCTGCAAAGATAACATTTTTCCGAAAATATTATACTTATGAATTACAATATTCTGTGGAACAGAAGATGAGTCGGGTGAATAATGAACGGTGCCTGCGAAACCAACACTATACTTACAGAAGCCGCGACTATCCACAACAAGATCAAAACAACTTTCATGGAAATGGACATAGGCTCTTTCTTCCCGGTAATGTGAAGTATAAGATGGATAATTCCAACTACAGGTATTCCTATCAGCAACAATCCGCAAACAACCATAGTGACAGCAAGTCCCGCAGATGTTCCAACCATATCCCAGTTGATGTAAGGCAAAGCCTCATAGAAGAATGCTGGAACACTGACCAAAACTCCGGTAGCGGCCATCAGCAAAGCAAAAAGCACAATCAAGCCTACTATCACCACAGGAGCACAACATATAGCCAATATGACAAATGCCAGCTTTACGATGAAACCAAGTACCGAGAAAAATATATTTCCCAATTTCTCAACAAACGAACGCGGTTTGTCTGAATGGACATAGTCGTTCATCTTTTCAAAACCGTCGGTCACAGTCTTCCCTATATTTTCCATATTAACAGGTTCACCTTTCATCTGAAGTTTCTCGGTTGCAGTACGTGCCATAGGAATTATAATCCAAGCTATGATATATGCCAATATAAACCCATGCAGGAATATGCCGCAAACCAGTACAGCGATACGTGTCCATGCCACGTCCCATCCGAAATATGCGGCAAGCCCAGATACCACACCGCCAAGAATCTTGTCGTCAGGATTTCTGAACAGACGACGTTTAGACGACCCGCCGTTATCCGACGCTCTGTACGATTCATCGGCATTATCGTTTGAGTCGCTTTCCGAATTGATTTCCTCAGGCTTACCCATGCGCGCTATAACTTCTTCCACATTTTCTATAGTGATGACCTGCTGGCCATGAGAGATATATTCCGAAAACAGTTCCGCTATACGGTTCTCCATATCCCTGACTATTTCATCGGCATCGGGCTCTGTGCGGAAATGATATTTCAGATTGTTCAGATAGTTATCCAACAATACATATGCATCTTCATCTATGTGATAAACAGTGCCGCCTAAATTAACTGTCAATGTCTTTTTCATTTTGATTCAATTGTTAAAAGTTCGTTCCTTAAATGATTTACCGTATTGGAGAGCTCGTCCCACGCTGTTTCCAGTTCGGACAATACCCCTTCTCCATCAGAGGTCAGTTTGTAGTATTTACGTGGTGGTCCTTGAGTTGACTCAACCCACTCATACGAAAGGAGACCATCATTCTTCAGTCTGGTAAGTAAGGGATAAAGCGTACCCTCCACTACTATAAGCTTTGCATCTTTCAGTTTTTGGATTATATCCGATGCATAAGACGGTTCTCTGTGCAACAACAGGAGAATGCAGTACTCAAGCATACCCTTTCGCATCTGAGATTTTACATTATCTACATTCATGATTTTATTATTACTTTGTTTGTATGGCACAAATATATGTATAATTAGATTACCTTGTATTACAAAGTACTTGATATTTTACTATTTTTAATACAATTAACTAAAGTCCGGCTACAATCAGCCCGATAAAAACGTATTTTTGCGAGAGTACAACTAAAAACAAGAATATATGACTGACATTAGAAAAGCTACTACAGAGGATATCAAGCTGATAAACGAGTTGGCATGGATAGCATTTCCCGCAACTTACAAGGATATCCTGACAAAAGAACAGATTGACTACATGATGGACTGGATGTATTCGCCTGAAAATCTTTTAAAACAGATGACGGAAGAAGGACATATCTACTATCTGGCATACTCGGACAACAGGCCTGCCGGATATGTGTCAATACAGAAGGAAGGCGAAGACCTGTTTCATCTGCAGAAAATCTACGTCTTGCCTGAATTTCAAAAAGAGCATATAGGAAAACAACTGTTCTGCAAAGCCAAGGAAGCAGTAAAAGAAATAAACAGGAAACCATGCAGAATGGAGCTGAACGTGAACCGCCACAATCCGGCTTTGGGGTTTTATCTTCACATGGGAATGAAAAAAGTTTCGGAGGGTGATTTCGACATTGGAGGAGGTTACTATATGAATGATTATATAATGGCGATTGATGTGGAATAAAAAAATATGCATGCAGACAGTGGGAAATGCCACTCTGCATGCATATTTTATTTATTATAATTCCTCAAAATTACTGGTGCTGTTCTCTCAGCAAGTCATTTACAGTCTTAACCGGATTGAATGTGCTCAAAGGAACTTCAACGAAGATAGTGTTCCAGTCACTCATTGAGCCATTCCACAATCCCGGAAGTTCAAGTGCCTTAAGTTCCTTGCCGCCTTTTGATTTATATGAAATAAATCCTGTAGCCTTGTCAACATAATTCACAAGATTGAACTTGTTGCCCTTATAGTCGCGAACGGCACAAACCAGGTCAACCGGATTGAAGTGTGTACCTTTTTCGAACATTGCTTTCTTTTCAGGATCGTTCATGTCAATCTGTGAACTTTCCAAAATCTGCAATGAAACTGTTCCGTCAGGATTATAAGCAAGGAACGGACCACCACCAGGTTCGCCCACATTCTTAACCATACCGCAGACACGCATAGGACGGTTAAGTTTCTTACGCAGGTAAATTACCAGGTCGGCATCTTCCATATCCTTTATATCATCCTTGCGGCAGTGGAGCTGCTGCTGTACGAAACGGATGATATTTTCCAATTCATCATGACGATAATGACCGCTGTCAAGCAGCTGAAGATATTCGAAAGCCTGTTTCTGAAGTGTTACAAGAACTCCGGCAAGCAACTTCTTATAAGTTACTGTATCACCCTTCAGTCTGTCAGGAACTACATTATCTATATTCTTGATAAATACTATATCTGCATCAAGGTCATTCAGGTTTTCTATCAATGCGCCGTGACCGCCCGGACGGAACAAAAGTTTGCCGTTATCACGGAATGGTTTGTTCTCCATATCTGCAGCAACTGTATCTGTGCTTGGTTTCTGTTCAGAGAAGCTGATGTTGTATTTTACACCATATTTAGCAGCGTACTGAGCAACCTTTTCATCTACAAGTTTTGCAAACAGTTCACGATGTTCTGTAGATACAGTGAAATGTACATTCACTTCCCCACTCTTTCCGGCAGCATACAAAGCTCCTTCTACAAGATGCTCTTCGAGCGGAGTACGAACGCCGTCTTCATATTTATGGAATTTAAGCAAACCTTTTGGCAATGCTCCGTAGTTCAAGCCGGCAGATTCCAGAAGATTAGCAACAACAGCTTTATAGTTGCCTTCTGAAATCAAAGCCTCAATACCTTTACCGTTGTTCTTTACGCAAGCAGCATCAAGGTCGGCATAAAAAGCAAAATTCTTGATATTGTTAAAGAATTTCTTTTCGAAATCGGTTGTAGGAACATCATAATCTGCGCCAAGGAATTCGAACATATTCTTGAACATACGGCTGGCAGCACCAGACGCAGGTACAAATTTGACTATTTTCTTATCGTCTTGCTTATATGCATCCCAAGCTGCAAGATATGTTTTCTGTGCTTCTTCACCCGCAAGCATTATACCACGGTTCTCTACTGATGCAGCTGCAAATAATTTTAGAAAAGGGAAACCTTTTTCGAAACAAGCTAACTGTTCGGCAATCTGTTGTTCGGAAATGCCTTTCTTAGCCAATAAATCTTTGTCTTCTTGTGTTAACATATTGTATAAATTAAGTAATGAATTCGTTCAATAGTATAGAAATCTGCTCAAAATTATAAAAAAGGACGAAATATAACTAATATAATGAAGAAAAAAACTACCTTTACACACAAGAAAAAGGATAAAGTCATGGAAGAAACAGCTTTTTTTAACAGCGATGAAAAAGAATTACTCTTTACATTATATAAAAAACTACTAAGGCTATCAAAAGATACTCTACAAAAGGACGATTGCAGAAAGATAAAATCGCATCTTATAAAGGTGATGAAAAACGGGGGTATTCCGAGAAATGCATTTGGAATGAATCCTATAATAAAAGACATGCAGACAGCCGTCATTGTGGCCGAAGAGATAGGTATGCGCCGTGCCTCCATACTGGGTATAATGCTTCACGAATCTGTGAAATACAATCTTTGCACTCTTGATGAAGTAAAAAACGAATATGGGGAAGATGTAGCCGGAATAATCAAAGGTCTTGTAAAAATCAATGAACTTTATGCAAAAAGTCCGACTATAGAATCGGAAAACTTCAGAAACCTTCTGCTATCGTTTGCAGAAGACATGAGAGTCATTCTCATCATAATTGCCGACAGGGTGAACCTGATGCGACAGATAAAGGACTCAGAGAATGATGAAGCCAGAATCATGGTTTCTAATGAAGCTGCATATCTGTATGCCCCACTGGCGCACAAGCTGGGTTTATATAAATTAAAGTCAGAACTTGAGGATCTCTCTCTGAAATATACACAGCATGACATTTATTATCATATCAAGGATAAACTGAACGCTACAAAACAGGCGCGCGACAGATATATAGACGCTTTTATCGAGCCTATAAAGAAGAAACTGGAGGAAGCCGGACTGAAATTCCATATGAAGGGAAGAACCAAGTCCATCCACTCCATATATCAAAAAATGAAAAAACAAGGCTGTCCGTTCGAAGGTGTTTACGACCTGTTTGCCATAAGAATAATCCTGGACTCTGAACTGGAAAAGGAGAAACAGGAATGCTGGCAGGCGTATTCGATTGTGACAGACATGTATCTGCCTAACCCTAAACGTCTGCGCGACTGGCTGTCCGTGCCTAAAAGCAACGGGTACGAATCGCTACACATCACCGTTATGGGTCCTGAAGGAAAATGGGTGGAGGTACAGATACGTACGGAAAGAATGGACGAAATAGCCGAGAAAGGTCTTGCCGCACACTGGAGATATAAAGGTATAAAAGGCGAGACAGGACTTGACGAATGGCTAAACTCCATACGCGAGACTCTGGAAAATGCAGACAGCGACATAGAGGCCATGGATCAGTTCAAACTCGACCTGTACAAGGATGAGGTATTCGTATTTACTCCAAAAGGCGACCTCTACAAACTTCCTCAGGGAGCCACGGTACTCGACTTTGCTTTTACAATTCATACAAACCTGGGAAGCAAGTGTATAGGTGCAAGGGTAAACGGAAAGAATGTCCAGCTGAAACAAGTCCTTAACAGCGGAGACCAGGTGGAGATTATGACCTCTAACACTCAGGCTCCAAAACAAGACTGGCTGAATTTTGTCACCACATCGAAAGCCAGAACAAAAATACGACAGGCGCTGAAAGAAATTGCAGCACGACAGACACAGTTTGCCAAAGAAACTCTGGAGCGTAAGTTCAAGAACAAAAAGATTGAATACGACGAATCCATACTGATGAGACTAATCAAGAAAATGGGATTCAAGAGCGTTACCGATTTTTATAAGAGTATATCCGATGAAAGCAGTGATATAAACAGTATAATAGACAAATATCTGGAGATGCAGAAACGCGAGACTGAACAGCGTGAGGAAGTAATCTACAGAAGTGCTGAAGGATACAACCTGCAGCAGACAGCCGACACTAAGGACTATTTCAAAGATGATGTGCTGGTAATAGACCAGAATCTGAAAGGAATAGACTTCAATCTTGCAAAATGCTGCAATCCTATTTATGGTGATGATGTATTCGGTTTCGTGACCATATCAGGAGGAATCAAGATTCACCGCTGCGACTGTCCTAACGCTCCGGAAATGAAGGCGCGCTTCCCATACCGTATAGTACGGGCAAGATGGGCAGGAAAGAGTCAGGGCAAACAATACCCTATCACGCTTCGCATCGTAGGTCATGATGATATCGGAATTGTGACAAACATCACTTCTATCATCAACAAAGAAAACAACATTCTGCTGAGATCAATAAGTGTGGATTCTCACGACGGACTGTTCTCCGGTATGCTTACGGTAATGGTGGACGATATTTCCAAACTGGAGGCTCTTATAAAGAAACTCAGAACAGTGAAAGGCGTAAAACAAGTAAACCGAGGTTAAATTGAACAATATAGGGACTTGTTCTGTTAATTTAAGTGATTAAAAACATTTACAGATTGAATTATAAACTAAATTCGCAACGATTAATATAAAATAGAAGTATATGAGGAAGTTTATTCTTACCACTTTAATGCTCTTTATGGGTATAATAATGGTAATGGCTGCCGGAACGGCAGAAATAAAATTTGAGAAAACGACACATGATTTCGGCAGTTTTTCCGAGAGCAGTCCGAAAGTGACATGTACATTCAAATTCACCAATGTAGGCGACGGTCCTCTAGTTATTCACCAGGCTATAGCGACTTGTGGATGTACAGTTCCGCAGTATCCTAAAGAACCTATCAAACCAGGCGAAAGCGGTGAGATAATTGTTACTTATAACGGTGCAGGCAAGTTTCCAGGAAGATTCCAGAAAACCATTACACTGCGCACTAACGGTAAGTCCGAGATTACACGCCTTATTGTCAAAGGCGATATGATGCCGGCGGCTGACGTAAAATAATAAAAAAACGAAGAGACTGAAAAAGTCTCTTCGTTTTTTTATTGCTCATGGTATCCGAAATTATTTCAACAGTTCTTCCAATTTAGCAGCAATATCTTCGCCACGCAAATCTCTGGCAACAATGTTTCCTTCCTGATCAACAAGAACTGTAGCAGGGATAGCACGTACACCATACAACTTAGCACCTTCACACTGCCATGCCTTAAGGTCAGACATCTGTGGCCATGTAATGTTCAAATCCTTGATAGCCTGTTTCCATTTGTCAGCATCTTTATCCAAAGACACACCTACTATACCGAAACCTTTAGACTTGAACTGTTTGTATGCATCTACCACGTTAGGCATTTCCTGACGGCAAGGTCCGCACCAGCTAGCCCAGAAATCAATAAGAGTATATTTGTTCTTACCTACAAAGTCAGAAAGTTTTACAGTTTCACCTTCAGGAGTATTCATTGTAAAATCAATATATTTCTTTCCAACAACTGTATTCATTGCATTGTCAACATGTTCTTTCAAACGTGTCATTGCCGAAGATGCAAGGAACTTCTGAGGCAACTTTTCAAGCAAGGCATTTGCCTGTTCCACTTCGAATGAAAGTCCATTAGACTGTAACATATAGGCACCTACAGCATTGTTGATGTTTGCTTCTGTCTGTGCATAAACATAATCCATGCATTCTTCAGATACTTTATCGTAAGCTTCAACCAATGAATCTTTCTGTACATCTGTAAGAGTAGTATCTGTACGGAAAGTAGTAGCAATAGCAGTCATCTGATTTTCAAAACCTGAATATTTCTCTATAAATGCAGCAAAAGCATCGTTTGATGGAGTTCCTGAAACTTTAGAATTTCCTTCAGCCATATCAACATTGATTGTACCATCTTCAACAAAAACTGTTGCATTGATATTCTGATCTTCATTACCGTATATTATGAACTTTGGGGCAAAGACCGAATCAGGCATTCCCTTGAACTCAAACTTACCGTTCTTTACTATGGCAGAATCCAATGTGAAAGCTTCTCTTCCATCGTAATAACGCATATAAACATATTCGCCATCCTTAGCTCCGGCGATAGTACCGTTGATGGTATAACCACCTTTTTCCTGACATGCAGCCAATGCCATCACACCAACTGCAGCAAATAGTAATCCTTTTTTCATTTCTGTTTTAAATATAAAATTATTGTTTGCAAATTTATATCATTAGAATTTAATATCGGAAATATTAATGTCATTTTAATTATATTTAATTCAAGTCTGTTTATAATAAGCCCATAATAAAGGGACAATACAACATATCCAATAAACTAAATCAAGCGCTACATCTGTTATTCCCATACATACAGGCAAACCACTGTAACTGAATACAACCATAAACTGTATAACGAAAAACAATGAAACAAGATATGACGGAAGACGGGAAAACAAATATGACATACCATTTACAATATCCGTATCATTCCTATATCGGTCTGAAGAATATCCGTAAACCATTGAAGTAATACCTATACCTATTGACAATATGCAGAATGCCCCATCGTGCAGAGGAGAATCAACATATCTTCCTGTTACACCACGCACGATATTCCATGGTCCCCATGCCAAGATTGCATATAAAATAAAATAGGCAATAGCAACAATAGCAGATGCCACCAACGATTTTTTTTCTTTACCGGACAGCTTACGATCATGCTTAAAAATACGCAAAAACACATCACTCATGCCGGAATGTACAAACAGTCCGAATGACATAAAAAAAATTATAACGAGATAAAGCGCAGGCGAGGACATCAGATTTTCTTCCGTATACCTGAGGAACCACCTCAATGCTTCAGTACTGATTATATTTCTTACACCTTCCCATGCATAGACGCTGCCTATCCATGACAATAATGCCACTAGCCACCAAAGCAGAAAAAAGACAGTGGCAGGATGTATAATATTTTTATTCCTCATCAGGTTCAAGATTGTCTATATCAAGAATTCTAAGCTCGAAAGCACGTGTCACAAGCCTACAAGCATTTACTCCTATCCTTTCATCAGAACGGAACAATCTGTTTATCAATTCATTCTGCCGTTTTTCTATAGATTTCACCCCGAAAGGCATAGCCTTGAGATTAGTAATCATTTCCTTGGTATAACCTAATGCCAGATGACGAAGCAAACGCTCATCGTACTCATCAATATCGTAATTAATAATTGCCTCCTGACGTCTTTGCTCGGCAGCCACACTCTGTTTGAAACGTGCAACAATCTTCTCCAATATAGGATAATTGAAGACAAGTTTCTTGCCTTCCATAACAGCCTGTACGTCAACAGCCGTAAGCAGTTCTCCTGTCTTTAGGATTATACCATCGGCTCCCGCATTAAGAGCATCAACCCATAACTTCTCATTCAGCACCTCGCCCGTAAATATCAGAACCTTTATTTCAGGTCTTTCCTTATGGAGTCTGGCACATATTTCCACACCTATAGTGGTGGACCCTCCCAATCCCAAATCAAGCAACACCATATCCGGAGTCTTTGTCTCCATCAATGTCCAAAATTCAGCTTCTGTCATGGCAGTGCCTATAACTTCCGCATTTGGTATCTCATGACGGAATATCTCTTCTGTTCCTTTTAATTCCAGTTTTACGTCTTCTACTATTATTACTTTAAATTTTTCCATAAATATATCTTTTATCCAATATAAACTTTTTATCTACTACTCAATGGAATGGTAAACCACACACAGAATCCTATACCATCATCAGCTACTTTGGCATTGATACGGCATCCTCTTCTTCCTGCAAACTCATCATGATCTCTTATAATCTGCTTGCATATCAGATACTCTGCTCCGGAAAGAGTATCACCATATTCAGACACTTTAACTTTTGCACTGTCAGGATAAAACAACAGATTCAGTTCCTCCTGTTTAAAGTTACGTCGCCTGTCAGTAAATTCAAATCTGGCAAAACATCCATCCTTACTTACAGAAAGAATTATTTCACCATCAGAATTATACCGCAATGCCTCATCCAAAAGATTCTCCAATATAAAACGAAGCAAAATTTCATCACCTGATATTACGCATTCACATTCCATATCAATCTTCAAAGAAGGATAAACAGTCATACGCCTTACCAACTTCCTATAATACTTATCCGCATAAGCTATAAGGTCTGAAACATTTATCAATGAACGTCTAAATGTAACTCCGTCCAACATACGTGATGCATTCGACGACAAAAGTGTAAATATTTCTTTATAATAAGACACGAGTTCTTCCATATCCTGAAGACTTTTATCCATTTCTTTACCATCAGAGTTTGAAGAATATTCAGCTCTCACCTGCTCTACAATCTTCCTCAGACGTCCCGGATAATATATTGTTTCGTGTTTGATAGTTGAAAGACAATTATCAAGAACAAGATTTTGGACATGAAGCGTGTTTTCTTCATGTTCAGCTCTGGCTGCTTCATCTTTAGCCAGTTCTATATCCTGGAATCTCCTCTCCACCTGAACTATCGTATGATATAATGCCACACCAAGATATTCGCTCACAAGTTCAAGTAAAATACGGTCTTCCTCACGAACGGATTTATCAATACATTTCAGTCCTATCACTCCTATGTAATTTGCTCCTGAAGCAGAATCCACACGCAAAGGTAAAACCATCCATTGTTTTTCCTCGTCATAAATTACACTTTTGCTAATATACGACTTATTAAGTTTTTCAAAAAGGATTTCATCATCACAATCAGAATACCATGAAAAAAACAGTTTATTCTCAGATTCATCAAATATCCCAATCACTAGATTATCAATAGTTATAAGTTCATTTACATCACGAAACAAAGAACTGACGGTCCGAGTACATATCTCAGACGTGTTCTCTAGTGTATCACCCGAAGCAGAAACCGAAAAAACAGTCTGATTTATGGTAAGAACCTGTTCCATATTATATCGGTAATGGAGCATGCGCCTCAAATAGATAACATAATATGCCACAAGACCAACAACTATCAATACAGCAAAAAGCATTATAGCTACAATTTTGTTATTGGCAGATTTCTGCATTTTCTGACAATACTGTTCCAAAGATTTATCCTCGCTTATCTGCTTATAAAGTGTAGTATAAGCCTTGTTGTTATAATAATATTTTGAGAAATTTTTCACTGCAAGGCTCGCTACGGCTACCTCATTCCTTACATCAAGGATAATATAATAGTCTGTGTCAAACTTTTCATTTAGCCATACCAGCTCAGGGGCCTCTTCCTGACTGTTCGTATCAAGCAAAGGGCCTTTCTTGCCGGAATACTTTTGATAGTGCATATTCATATAATAGAAGGCACTATCGGCCAGGACAAGAGCCTTATCATAATCAGCCCTTACATTGCTTTCGTAAACCATATTGGCAAAAGCATTCGCTATGGAAAGAAGACTGTCGTAGCCTGTCACGATATATGCTTCATCTGTAATAGGTGCTTTATCCTTAAAGACAAAAGTATCTGTCGATTCAGCAAATACATGTGTGAATGAAATAAGAAAAATGATGACTGATAATATCTTCTTTACTCCCTTAGGAAGACGGAAATAGAAACGGCTTCCTTTGCCTGGTTCACTTTCAATCCCGAACTTACATACCCCAAATACAGGACTTGTCTTTTTATATTTTTCTATTATGCCCTTGCAATTCATAAGACCAAATCCATGTCCTTTCTGTTTTGCAAGTTCCTCCATATCACATGCAGTATCTATACCAATTTTACCGGAATCATATACTTTTTCATTCAATATATGCTCCACATCAGATTTCGACAACCCCGGACCATTATCTTTTACAGAAACTTCCACATAATCATCGCCTTCACTAGCCGACACTATTACTTCCCCACCATACGGAGTATATTTACGTGCATTTTCAGTAAGAGTATTTATCATAAACAAAGTCAGAGACTTATCAGCTTTCACCACAAGATCAGACTTTTCAATATCAAGACGCTGTTTCTTAACCTCAAACGAATGTTTTCCTTTTTCAATAACATCAAACAAACTGTCAAGCGAAAAATTCTCTATATTCAGACTTATATCGCCTTGCTTCATTTTTATCCATACAGCCAATATGTCATTATAATCATTGATTTTTGACAACAGTTCTTCTATATATTGCAACTTACCGTTTCTTATATCATTATCTCTTGCGAATGATGCATTCCTAAGTTTTGCGACTTCGTTTATCACTCTGTCTATATATGGGACTATACCATTAACAATGGCTACACATGCTTTTTTAGTTTCATTCTGCCTTTTGTTATCTTCTATATGTAAACGGTGTATATATTCCTCCTGTTCCAAGCGTATTCTGGTATCGGCTAACATCATAAGATTAAGTCCGTTTTCTATAGTCCATGCCATATAAGGCGTTATAAGCCTCATCATCGACATTTCATCACGTCTTAATTTACCATTTTTCTTGAGCCACATTTTTCCTACCGGTATATCCTTACCAGGAGCTATCAATTCAAAAACTGGAAGTTTTCCTGAAACAATCCATTCCGGTCTATCGTCTGTATCTGCAGAAGAAACAAGTTCAATCCACAAATCATCTGATGCAGTAATACTCAAGACATCAGGTCTTACAGCGTTTTCGACCATCTTTACGACTTCTTCCGAATCCGAAGCCTCTTCCGGAATGGCAGCTGTAGTATTGCGACAGACAAGCAGAACCTTATTCAGTTTATCAATATACAGATTGTTGCGAATACGCCAAAACCTGTTCAACATTATCAGTACTATAGCCAAAATAAAGAAACCAAGTATAACCATTATCAAAAGGACATTAAGCAGATACGATTCCCTGTCCAATGCAGTATACCTGCTTTCCAGTTCCTTATCCTGACGTGTGTAGTCAAGAATATCAAGGTATATGTTTCTGTTATAATCAGATTCAGGTTTCATCCCCATAGCCGAATAAGTACGGCTAAGCTGTTCTCTCAATCTGGCAATCCACTCAGGAACAGTCATTATCCCATCATTGTTAATCCATTTCAGCTCCAATGAGTATGGAAAATACCTGTCATATGTTTTAAGCCTGTCAGTCGTATCTGTACATGCATAATACTTCTCATGATGTTTGTTTACATATTGCAATGCGGTGTCAAGTAATGGCAATGCCCTTTCTGGGCTTCCTATATAATTATAATAAGTAGCCATAGTCCTGTAAGCACCTGAAATCTGATACCAATCACCATAGTCCTTAAACAATTCCAAAGCACGTTCAGACATATTCAACGGCAAGCTGTCTATAGGACAATCATCTTCATTTACAACTTCAAGCCATCCTTTACGTCTCTCTGAGATTAAAGTTCTGTTAGATCTGAAATTCAGAATTTCAGCCATAGCCTGCAAAGCATTGGCTTCAAAATACTTATATCCTTGTTCATGAGATATTCTCAGACAATCCATTAGATAGCCGAACTCGCCTATGACAACATCTTCAGGTGTGGAAGCTGAATACATACCTCCTGAACCTCGCATGTACATATAATTAAGAAACTGTGCTGTGTCAGACTCTATCTTATCAATATCTATTGCATCAATTTCGGCTAATGACTCTTTTTCCTGCTGCAAATAATAAAAATAAACACCGGAAGTAATATGAAACTCGGACAAAGCATAATTAAACCGTGCAGAAAGAGTAGAATCCGTCTCAATCACTCTATCCTGCATAATTCGCTTTATACGCCTTTGAGCACGGTTTCTATAATCATAAAATTCTTTATTGGAAGATGTCCTCTGACATATCTTCATCAATCCGACATCAGCCACCAAACATTCTATCTCATTATCAGAAACACTGATAACATTTGAAAACAATTCCATGGATTTCACAAAATCCATATTCATATATGCACAAAATGCCAGATTGTTCAACACCTCCGGATAGTTTGAACAGTCTGAAGAAACCATATTATAGGCTTTCTCTGCTAGATATGCTGATTCGGTAAGATTCTTATAGCGCATACGATACGAAAGATTATTCAAAGAATCAACTTTAGAGACTAAATCATATTTCACTACATATCTATGACATGAAGCGAAAAAAACAATAATAAACAAAGTTATAAACCCACCGAAAAATCTTTTCATTCCGACCTCCTATATAAAACCTGAAATTGCAGAGTCAATATCTCAACCTATATTACAGATTCAAACATCTATAATACATTAAACAAAAAGGTTGTATCACTCCCACTAGACCGAAGTAATACAACCCCTAAATAAAGCGTTGCCCAAACATTATTTTTTAGATTCTTCCAAAGAAGCTTTTCTAAATTCTTTCAACACTTTTTCCAAATCCAAAGAAGCCTTACGTGCACGTGTTCCGGCTGCTTTGTTACCTTTTTCAGCTTGCTGAGTAGCATCAGCAATTAGAGCTTCGCTCAATTCCTGAATCTTTACAATTAATTCGTTCATAAATTATAATTTATTAAATTTTTAATTACCAAAACCGTTTATAATAAACCGCTTAGTATCTTCAAAGTAAATATAAAAACTTGGAATTACATCATCGTCATCGTCCTAATTTACATCATTTAACTAAAAAGTATATAGTCTTATATCTTATTATCTATTGCCTGGTTTCTTTTTTACATTAAGATAAAAAAATACGACAATCAATATCATTATTTGACCGGCAACACTTGAATCTCCAACACGTTATCTGTCTTACTGTCAACACGAAAACGGTTATCAGTCCTTTCATTCACTACCCATACTATCTCTTCGCCGGAAGTAACAACCATAATATTCTCTTTCTCAAACAATGATATCTTTCTGTCCCGCAAATAATCACGTACTTTCTTAAAGCCCTTCATTCCAAACGGAACAAACTTGTCTCCCGAGTGCCATTTTCTAAGCCTCAAATCACCACACAATTTCCCTGCATCCAAATATGCTACATCATTACGCCTGGGAACCTTAAACCCAGAATCAACACTAATAAGTCTGGTTCTAAGTTCATATACATCCTCGACCATATTTTTGGATTTTAGCAGAAGAAAGTCCCTGTCCCTTAACAAAATCCAGTCTGGAGAATTAAAAATTTTACCCGAAGTTGACTTCAAACTTCTCTCTATATCTTTAATTTGTGCAGAATTAAAACCCAACGGTGAAAGCCATTCAAACAAAATTGCCTGCGGAGCGATCTCCCTCATTAGTTTTTCAATAGAGACTGAATACTGTGATTCCATGACACGTTCCAAAGCATCTGTTATCGCTCCTTTATATATCGCTGCAACATCCGCCAGACGAGACGCAGTTTCCACAAGTGAATCACAAAATGAAGGATTTATCTGTTGGAATAATGGTATTATGTCGAGCCTTATCTTGTTACGTGTATATATATTTTCCAGATTCGTGCTATCAGTAACATAGTCCTGCCTTAAATATTGCAGATAGTCTAAAATATCTCCCCTACCCACATCAAGCAAAGGACGGACTACAAAACCATTCTTAGGCATTATACCTTTCAGTCCGTTTATACCTGTACCACGCGAGAGATTTAGAAGGAATGTTTCCACACTATCATCCCTGTGATGTGCCACAGCAATATAAGATGCTCCATACTTCTTTCTAATATCTTCAAACCATCCATATCTCAACTCGCGAGCAGCCATCTCAATAGACAATCCATTTTCTGTAGCATAAACGACCGTCTGAAAATGTACAACTTCGAGAGGGACTGAAAGCTCTGCGCACAGTTTTCTTACAAAAGCTTCATCTCTGTCCGACTCTTGTCCACGCAAATGGAAGTTACAATGTGCTGCTACACAATTGTATCCCAGCGACAAAAGTATTCTAAGCAATGCTACAGAATCTGCACCGCCACTTAGAGCCACAATCAACTTGTCATTAAAACCGAATAGCTCCTTTTCGTTTATATATTTTTCTACTTTACGTTTTAACATAGTGCAAATGTAGCATTTTTACATCTACAATACAAATCAAACCAGAGAGTTTATTATTTAAAAACAATCTAAATAGCTTGCATATACAATTACTATCCTGTATCTTTGCCGAAAAATGTAAAAGCATGAAATTATCGGAACTCAAAACAGGAGAAAAAGGAGTCATAGTAAAGGTATTGGGACACGGAGGTTTCCGCAGAAGAATAATAGAAATGGGATTCATAAAAGGAAAAACCGTAGAAGTTATACTAAATGCTCCTCTCAAAGACCCTATTAAATATAAGATAATGGGATATGAAATATCATTACGCCGACAGGAAGCGGAAATGATTGAGATTATCAGTGAAGAAGAAGCACGTAAAACAAACTCTGACATATCGCTGTATGACCCAATATCGGAAAACATTCCTGTAACTGAAGAACAGATGAAAGCCCTTGCACAGGGGAAAAGACGAACAATAAACGTAGCATTGGTGGGAAATCCAAACTGCGGAAAGACATCGCTTTTCAACATAGCATCAGGCTCACACGAACATGTAGGTAATTATAGTGGAGTTACTGTAGACGCCAAAGAAGGTTTTTTCGATTTCCAGGGATACCATTTCAAACTAATAGATTTACCAGGGACATATTCCCTGTCTGCATATAGCCCTGAAGAACTTTACGTCCGAAAACATATTATAGAAGAAACTCCGGACGTGATAATTAACGTTATAGACTCAGGCAATATAGAACGTAATCTATACCTCACAACGCAGCTGATTGACATGAACGTAAGAATGGTAATAGCACTAAACATGTATGACGCGTTGCAGAGTAGCGGCAACACACTTGATATAAAGAAATTAAGCCAGCTGCTTGGTGTTCCTGCTGTGCCAACAATAAGTCGTACAGGTGAAGGTATTGATGAATTGTTCCATGTAATCATCGGACTATACGAAGGTGCCGACTTTATGGGCCAGAAGGAAGAAATACAGAATGAAGCTCTTCAAGAATACCGCAAATGGCACGACGCATACGTACCCGACCATAAATACGGAAGTCACAAGGAAGAGGAAAATGACTTTACACCAAAAAACTTCATACGCCATATACACATCAACCACGGTCCTGAACTAGAAAGGAGTATTGAAGCCGTAAAAAAGGAAATAGGCAAAATAGAGAATATCAGACATAAATACTCTACGCGTTTCCTGGCTATAAAAATGCTGGAGAACGACAAGGATATAGAGCGCCGTATAATATCCGACATGCCTAATGCTGACACAATAATCGACATTAGAAACAAAGAAGCAGAAAGGATTAAAACTGTACTTAATGAAGACAGCGAACAAGCCATCACGGATGCCAAATATGGATTCATCTCTGGTGCCCTGAAAGAAACATACACAGACAACAACCAAAACACTGAAATGTTCACCCGAATAGTGGACAGCATAGTAACCCACAGGATATGGGGGTTCCCTATATTCTTCGTATTCCTGTACATAATGTTTGAAGGTACATTTGTAATAGGTGATTACCCCATGCAAGCCATAGAATGGCTGGTAGGCATGATAGCTCAGACCGCCGAATCGTTCATACCTGCCGGACCACTGAAAGACTTGGTAATAGACGGCATCATAGGAGGTGTAGGAGGAGTAATAGTGTTCCTGCCTAACATACTCATATTATATACTTTCATATCAATTATGGAAGATTCAGGATATATGGCACGCGCAGCATTTATCATGGACAAGATAATGCATAAAATGGGGCTGCACGGAAAATCATTTATCCCTCTTATTATGGGATTCGGATGTAACGTACCTGCCATAATGGGTTCCCGCATCATTGAAAGCCGCAAGTCAAGACTGGTAACAATGCTCATCACTCCACTTATGTCATGCAGTGCACGTTTGCCGATATACCTTATTTTGATTGGAGCATTCTTTCCAAGCCATGCCAGCCTTGTCCTGCTAGGCATTTACAGTATAGGTATCTTGTTAGCTATTATCATGGCAAGAGTACTTAGCAAATTTATCGTAAAAGGTGACGACACTCCATTCGTAATGGAACTTCCTCCTTACAGAATGCCTACAGCCAAATCAGTATTAAGACACACATGGGAGAAAGGTGTTCAGTATCTCAAAAAGATGGGAGGAATAATAATGGTGGCATCCATCATTATATGGTTTTTGGGATATTATCCCAACCATGAACAATACTCTACCCAAGCAGAGCAACAGGAAAACTCATACATCGGACAAATAGGTAAAGCCATAGAACCGGTGATTGAACCTCTTGGTTTCGACTGGAAGATGGGTATCGGAATCTTATCTGGAGTGGGTGCAAAGGAACTTGTGGTAAGTACACTTGGAGTGCTATATGCAGACGATGAGGAAGTGGACAGTGCCAATCTTGCCGAGCGTCTCAACATCACTCCTCTAGTGGCCTTCTGTTATATGCTTTTCACTCTGATATACTTCCCTTGTGTTGCTACGATAGTAGCTATAAAACAAGAATCCGGTAGTTGGAAATGGGCACTATTTGCCGCCACTTATACCACTGTATTGGCATGGATTGTTTCATTCCTGGTATTTCAAATTGGAAAAATCTTCTTATAAATGGACATACAGACTATAATCATATATATAATAATAACTATATGCGTAGCATTCATTGGGCTACGCATATATAAATTATTATCAGGCAAAGGTAAGCCAGAATGCGGTTCATGTACAGGATGTACATTAAAAGACACATGCAAGAAGAAATAAAAATGAATATTTTTTAGGCAAAGTATTGCATATTTAAAAAAAAGCAGTACCTTTGCATCGCATTTGAGAAAAACAACATCAAATGTCTTCCGGTTCCTTGGATGAGTGGCTTAGTCAGCGGTCTGCAAAACCGTGTACGGCGGTTCGAATCCGCCAGGAACCTCCACTTTACTGAAAAAATTGATTGCTACGGTTCCTTGGATGAGTGGCTTAGTCAGCGGTCTGCAAAACCGTGTACGGCGGTTCGAATCCGCCAGGAACCTCAAACAACAGGCAATGCACTCTTAGCTCAGTTGGTAGAGCAACTGACTCTTAATCAGTGGGTCCAGGGTTCGAATCCCTGAGGGTGTACAAAAAGAGAATGTCTAACATGGCATTCTCTTTTTTTTGTATTCATAATTGAATTTTGTACTTTTGCAGACACTAACAAATAAATGTATTAATTATGAGTCTATTATCATCCCTGTTCGGAGGAAACAAGAAAAATGAAAGCAACGAACAGGAGAAACAGGAAAAGAAAAATTTCGAAATTCTAAAATACGACGGTATCAGAGCACGCAATATCAGACAATTGCCGTATGCCATCAAATGCTTTGAAGAAGCTACAGCATTAAAAGAAGACGAGGAAACTATGGAACTTCTTGCTGCATCCTACCTTCAGACAGGTAAAACTGATGAAGCAAGAAAAGTGTATAACAGACTGACAGAAATTGCACCTGACAATACCAAAAATCTTCTTTCGCTGGCAAGTGTATGCTTCATTCAGGAAGATTATCCGGCAATGAAGGAAGCCTGTGAAAAAGCAATCGCACTTGACGACAAGAACAAAACAGCATTCTACATGGCTGCCAGAGCTGAAAAGGGAACAAAGGATTATATTCAAGCCATAGTAATGCTTACAAAAGCTATTACCATAGATGAAGACTTCAAAGAAGCATATCAGCTGAGAGCTGAAATTTTATGGGATATGCGCCAGGCCAAAGAAGCGTCAGAGGATCTCGATACTATTCTATCAAAAGACAGTGACGACGAAGACGCATTGGTCCTGAAAGGTGAAATCTGTGCAGCAACAGGAAATACGGAAGAAGGAATATCATACCTTGATAAAGTTCTTTCTCTAAATCCTTTCAATGAAAAGGCTTATATAATAAAAGGTACAGCTCTATTGGAAAACAAAGAATTCGATCAGGCTATTGCCGTATACGACGAAGCTCTGGAACTATCACCAGAGAATGCAAGACTGTATCAGGAAAGAGGTCGTGTCAAATTATTGAAAGGAGACAAGAATGGTTCGGTTGAGGATTTAAAGAAGGCTATCGAACTCAACCCAGAAAGCGAAAATATGATAAATGGAAATTTCAATAATTTCTCTCAGGAAAACAAAGTAGGTATTTACTAATAACACCATTTAAATGGTATTTAAACACCTCTTAAATACTGTTTAAACACTATTCCGAATACTCAGAGTAGCACAGATATAAACAATCAAAAGCCGGAAATGCATGAAAACAAATTCTGCATTTCCGGCTTTTGTATATCTTTACAAGTCAGATCATAAAGTTTTATAAGCCTCAGCCAATTGATTCATCGCAAGCTCTACTACCGAACGCTGCGTACCAACATTCATTCTCATAAATCCGGCACCCTCACGACCAAACATTTCTCCATCATTCAGAGCAAGTCCCGCCTTATCAACAAAGAATGAATTCAATTCTTCATGGTTCAACCCAAGTTCACGACAGTCAAGCCATATCAGATACGAAGCCATAGGGCGTATAGCCTTTATTTTAGGAGCATTTTCTTTCAGGAAAGAGTCAACATAATCTATATTTCCCTGAATATAATCCAGGCACTGGTCGAGCCACTCAGTCCCGTTGGAATACGCAGCCTCAACAGCTGGAAAGGCAAACACATGTCCCGCATTCAACTCACCTGCTTCAAGGTAAGTCTCAAATTTTCCACGCAAGGCATCATTATATATTATGGTATGCGATGCTGCAACACCGGGCATATTGAATGTCTTACTTGGAGCCATAAATGTTACCGAATTCTTTTTCGCTTTCTCTGATACCATTGCAAAAGGAAGATGCTTATGTGGAGGAAGCGTCAAGTCGGCATGTATCTCATCAGAAAACACCAAAATATTATCCTCAGCACAAATCTCAGCCAGTTCTTCAAGTTCCTCCCTTTTCCATACTACCCCACCCGGATTGTGAGGATTACAGAGAATAAGTACCCTCACTCCTTTCTTTATGCTTCTAAGAAGTTCGAGATTCATTCGGTACTCACCATTCTCAAATATCATAGGACACTCCACCAACTGCCTGTTATTTCTCTTAGTGAGCCATGCAAAAGGATGATAAACGGGCGGCATTATAATAACCTTATCGCCAGGAGAGGTGAAACAATTCAATGCCATTCCCAAACCGGCAACTATACCGGGAACGTAATTGATGTGTTTTTTCTCAATCTCCATACCATAACGAGCCTTAACCCAGTTTATGATAGAGTTATAATAACCGTCCGACTTTGCCGTGTATCCGAATACAGGATGTTCGCAACGTTTCTTTACAGCATCAACCACAAAATCGGGTGTAGCAAAATCCATATCGGCTACCCACATCGGGATAAGATCATTCCTATCCCATATATCTTTCATTTCGTCAATCTTGACAGCGTTTGTATTTCTTCTGTCAATCAATTCATCAAAATTATACTTCATAATGATTATTCAATGTGTTATAAATATTAAACCAGCATTACAAAATAAGGTAATAATGCTCTAAAATTAAAAATTTTGAAGAAAATTTTCATGATATTCTTGTTTTTTCAAGAAAAGTATTACATTTGCACTGGAAACGATAACAAAAAGTATTATATGACAACATTCGCTACATATTTCTTCTTTTTCTTTTATTACTTTTACTTTAGCAATGAAGTGAAGCGGGAAGTCGTATGTGCCAGATACGTAAGATAATCAATACAAAATAAAATAACGAAATCCCGCTTCTGTATGAGGCGGGATTTTTTTTAATGGTATAAATAAAGATGAGAAAGATAGCAATTCAAGGAGTAAAGGGCTCGTATCACGACATAGCTGCCCACAAATATTTTAAAGATGAAGAGATAGAACTTATTTGTTGCAACACATTTGAGGAAGTGTTTGCACAGATGAAGAAGGACAGCGACGTGATAGGCGTGATTGCAATAGAAAACACAATAGCGGGAAGCTTGTTGCACAACTATGAGCTGCTTCGTGAAAGTGGTGCTACTATCATAGGAGAACACAAACTCAGAATAAGCCACAGCATCATGTGTTTGCCGGAGGATAACTGGGAAGACCTCACAGAAGTAAACTCACACCCGGTTGCTTTGGCTCAGTGCCGCGACTTCCTGCACAACCATCCGGAACTGAAAGTAGTAGAAACGGAAGATACAGCAGGTAGTGCAGAAAATATCAGAAAAAACAATCTGAGAGGACATGCAGCCATCTGTTCCAAATACGCTGCCGGACTTTATGACATGAAAATCCTGGAAGAAGGAATAGAAACAAACAAGCACAACTTCACACGTTTCCTCGTCATCAGCAACCCATGGCTGGCCGACGAACTGAAAGACCGCTCTAAAGTGAACAAGGCAAACATAGTATTCTCGCTCCCACACAGCGAAGGAAGCCTCTCACAGGTATTGTCAATCTTCTCATTCTATAAGATAAACCTCACAAAGATACAGTCACTGCCGATCATCGGACGAGAATGGGAATATATGTTCTACGTTGACGTAATGTTCAATGATTATTTAAGATACAAACAGTCTATAGACGCTGTTACACCACTTACAAAAGCACTTAAAATTTTAGGAGAATATGCAGAAGGAGAATCAACAATATAAGATACAGCCGGCCGACAGACTGGCAAATGTCAGCGAATACTATTTCAGCAGAAAACTGAAGGAAGTGGCACAGATGAATGCCGAAGGTAAAAACGTGATAAGCCTCGGAATAGGCAGCCCTGACATGCCGCCATCAGAAGAAACGATCAATGTCCTTTGCGAAAATGCCAAGAAACCTGATGCTCACGGCTACCAGCCTACAGTGGGAATACCTGAACTGAGAAAAGCCATGGCAGACTGGTATAAAAGATGGTATAATGTAGATCTCGACCCAGCCACAGAGATACAGCCTCTTATCGGTTCAAAGGAAGGTATTCTGCACGTGACACTGGCCTTGGTTAATCCGGGCGACAAGGTTCTGGTTCCAAATCCAGGCTACCCTACCTATACATCGCTGAACAAAATACTTGGAAGCGAAATAATCAACTACAACCTTCGCGAGGACAACAACTGGCAGCCTGATTTCGACGAACTGGAGAAGATGGATCTTACAGGAGTGAAAATCATGTGGACCAACTATCCTAATATGCCTACAGGGGCAAATGCCACAATGGAACTTTACGAAAAGATTGTTGATTTCGCACGCCGACACAACATCGTAGTAGTGAACGACAACCCATACAGCTTCATACTCAATAAAAAACCGATAAGCATACTCAATGTTCCGGGAGCAAAAGAATGCTGTATAGAATTCAACTCCATGAGTAAGAGCCACAACATGCCAGGCTGGCGTGTGGGAATGCTGGCTACTAACGCCACTTTCGTACAGTGGATTCTGAAAATCAAGAGTAATATTGACTCCGGAACTTTCCGTCCAT
Organism: Bacteroides caecigallinarum; assembly: GCF_021530995.1. Taxonomy (GTDB): domain Bacteria; phylum Bacteroidota; class Bacteroidia; order Bacteroidales; family Bacteroidaceae; genus Phocaeicola; species Phocaeicola faecigallinarum. The sequence goes on along the minus strand of NZ_JADYTF010000007.1, from coordinate 4,583 downwards.
TGCAGCTCGCAGCGGCACAAGCATATAACAACAGTGCCGAATGGCATGAAGAAGCCAACTTCAATGTTTACAGCCGTCGCAGAAAGCTTGCCGAAGAAATAATGAACGAACTGGGATGTACATTCGACCATAATCAGGTGGGAATGTTCCTCTGGGGCAAGATACCTGAATCATACAACGATGTAGAGGAACTGACAGAAAAAGTTCTGCACCAGGCAAGAGTATTCATCACACCGGGATTCATCTTCGGAAGCAACGGAAAGAGATATATCCGCATTTCGCTTTGCGCCAAAGAAGAAAAGCTGGCAGAAGCACTTGAGAGAATAAAGAATATGAAATAAAAAAACAAATACAAATAACTACTAAAAGATTACAACTATGGCACTCGAATTAGAACCTATCAGACTGGAAGGCGTATCAGAAGAACGTCCTTTGATAATTGCAGGACCTTGCAGCGCAGAAACAGAAGAACAGGTAATGAGCACAGCAAAGCAGCTGGCTAACAACGGCACAAAAATTTTCCGCGCCGGAATATGGAAACCACGTACCAAACCGGGAGGCTTCGAAGGTGTTGGAGTTGACGGTCTGGCATGGCTTAAAGAAGTGAAGAAAGAGACCGGCATGTATGTTTCTACAGAGGTTGCAACAGCAAAGCATGTTTACGAATGCCTTAAAGCCGGTATAGATATATTGTGGATAGGTGCGCGTACCACAGCCAATCCGTTTGCTGTACAGGAGATTGCAGACGCCCTGAAGGGAGTTGACATTCCTGTATATGTAAAAAATCCGGTAAACCCTGATCTGGAACTATGGATCGGAGCGATGGAGAGAATCAACAATGCAGGTATCAAACGCCTCGGAGCAATCCACCGCGGCTTCTCATCATACGACAAGAAAATTTACCGCAATCTTCCACAATGGCATATCCCTATCGAACTGAGAAGACGCATTCCTAACCTCCCTATCCTGTGCGACCCAAGCCATATCGGCGGAAAGCGTGAACTCATCGCATCACTCTGCCAGCAGGCTATGGACCTAGGTTTCGACGGACTGATAGTAGAATCACACTGCAACCCTGATTGTGCATGGAGCGACGCGTCACAGCAGGTAACTCCTGACGTTCTCGACTATATCCTGAATCTGCTGGTTATCCGTAAAGAACACCAGACTACAGAAAGCCTTAGCGAGTTGAGACGTCAGATTGATGAATGCGACAACGAACTGATGGAGATTATGGCAAAACGTATGCGCGTATGCCGCGAAATCGGAACATTCAAGAAAGAACACAATATGACAATCCTCCAGACAGGACGTTACAATGAAATTCTCGACAAGCGCGGAGCACAAGGCTCATTATGCGGAATGGATTCTGAATTTGTAAAACATGTATTCGAAGCCATACACGAAGAAAGTGTACGTCAGCAGATGGAAATAATAAACAAATAAAAATATCAGACGATGCGTATATTAATATTGGGAGCCGGAAAAATGGGCTCCTTCTTTACCGATGTATTAAGTTTCGACCACGAAGTAGCAGTTTACGATGTAAAACCCCAGAACCTGCGCTTCATGTACAACTGCCAGCGCTTTACATCTCTTGATGAGATTAAAGAGTTCAGACCAGAGCTCGTAATAAATGCAGCTACAGTGAAATACACACTCGACGCGTTCCATCAGGTACTGCCGGTAATTCCGCAGGACTGTATCATAAGCGACATTGCATCAGTAAAGACCGGTCTTCAGGAATTCTACGACAACAGCGGTTTCAGATATGTATCAACCCACCCTATGTTCGGTCCTACATTTGCCAACCTCGACCAGCTGAGTACAGAGAATGCCATAATAATAAAGGAAGGCGACTGTCTGGGCAAAGTGTTCTTCAAGGACCTTTACCAAAGACTTGGACTCAACATTTTCGAATATACATTCGATGAGCATGACGATACTGTAGCATATTCACTGTCAATACCGTTCGTTTCTACATTCGTGTTTGCTGCAGTAATGAAACATCAGGACGCCCCCGGTACAACATTCAAACGCCACATGGCAATAGCGAAGGGAGTACTCAACGAAGACGATTATCTGCTTCAGGAAATCCTGTTCAACCCACGTACCCCGAAACAGGTGGAAGGAATACGTACCGAACTGAATGAGCTTCTTGACATAATAAGCCGTAAGGATGCCGAGGGCATGCATGCCTATCTTAGCAAGATTCGAAACAATATAAAATAATAAATTAACAGGCTGTTACATGTACCAAAACTCACGTAACAGCCTGCTTACTTATTATATCAATAAAGCCCGATTACTTTCTGTCAGCTTTCAGACGGTCAGCCATAGCCTTTGCAAGTTCTTTTGCCTGAGCATAGTTGTCCTGCTTCATAGCCTGCTTCATTTCTACAGGGTTGCCTACAACCTCGAACTTCAGCTTTTCAGTGTATTCGCCAATCTTCTTCACTGCTGCACTTGCCCAAGTATATGAACCGAAGTAGCCCATCACACGGTTCTTCACTTCGCGGGCAGCTATCTTGCTCAACAGCGATTCCATTTCAGGATAAAGGTTCATGTTGTATGTAGTACATCCCACAATAAGACCTTTGTACTTGAACACGTCAGCCAGGATGTATGAATGATGAGTGTGAGATACGTTGTGCATGATGATATTCTTGATACCCTGACGGCTCAGTTCTTCAGCAATTGCCTCAGCCAGTTCCTCTGTATTGCCGTACATAGTTCCGTATGCTATCACAACACCTTCTTCAGCTTCGTAACGGCTCATCTTGTCGTACATATCGATAACCTGAGGAATCTTTTCTTCCCAAACAGGTCCATGAGTAGAACAGATAGTGTTGATAGTCAATCCGCCAAGTTTCTGCAAAGCCTTCTGTACAGGATTTCCGAACTTACCAACGATGTTAGCATAGTAACGGCGCATTTCGTTCCAATAGATATCTGTATTGATATTCCTGTCGATGCATCCACCGTTCAAAGCTCCGAAACATCCGAAAGCATCTCCAGCAAACAGGATTCCGTCAGTCTCATCGTATGTAACCATTGTTTCAGGCCAGTGAACCATAGGAACCAGATAGAAACGGAGGTTATGATAACCAAGTTTCAGGAAGTCACCGTCATTTACCACATAGCGGTCGCCAGTCACACCATAATATCCTTCCACCATTTCGAAAGTCTTCTTGTTTCCTACAAGAACGATTTCAGGATAATACTGTTTGATAAGAGCGATAGAGCCTGAGTGGTCAGGTTCCATGTGGTTTATAATAAGATAATTGATTTTACGGTCGCCGATAATGCTGCGGATTTTCTTCAGATATACTTCGAAGAATGCAACATCAACTGTATCCACCAATGCCACCATCTCATCATCTGCTATCAGATAAGAGTTGTATGACACGCCGTATGGCAACGGCCAAAGATTTTCGAACAATGCTTTGGTGCGGTCGTTCACACCTACGTAATGTACTTTACCTTTAATTTCCATTTTTATTATGAATTTGTTATTTATATGTTGACTAATTTTTTCCCTTGATACGAATCACTCTCAATCATCCTCTTCTTCAGCTTCGCAGTGAATTCATGGTTCTTCAGTCCCCAATCAGGAGCAATAAGCAAATTGCGCGGCGACTGCGATATAAACCTTTCCAATACCAGGTCGGGACGCAAATGCTCAATATAATCCAATACAAGATCGATATACTCGTCGGCAGTATATAGATGAAAGTCTTCAGGACATTCATCATACTCGTGCGCCATTCTTGTTCCCTTTATCAGCTGCAGCTGATGCATCTTCAGCGTAGTGAGCGGCAGTGACGATATATCTTCAGCCTGACGTATAATCATGTCTTTGTCCTCGCCGGGTAGTCCCAATATAACGTGTCCTCCTGTCATTATACCTCTTGAAACAGTACGTCTCACAGCATCGGCAGTACATGCAAAATCATGTCCGCGGTTTATGCGTTTCAGCGTGACATCATTAGTGCTTTCTATGCCATACTCAACCAAAAGGAAAGTCCTGCCGTTTATCTCTTCCAGATAATCCAATAGAGAATCCGGCATACAGTCCGGACGTGTACCAATAACCAGCCCCACTACTCCATCTACAGAAAGTGCTTCCTCATACATCGCCTTGAGTTTTTCCAACTCAGCATACGTATTGGTATAAGCCTGGAAATAAGCAAGATATTTCATTTCGGGATACTTTCTTGAGAAAAACTCCTTTCCCTCTTCAAGTTGCTGTCTCACAGACTTCTCAGTCCGGCAATATTCCGGATTGAATGTCTGGTTGTTACAATAAGTACATCCCCCATATCCCTTACTACCATCACGGTTAGGACATGTAAAGCCTGCGTTGACTGAAATTTTCTGAACTTTAAACGGAAAGTGTTTCGCCAGAAAACATCCGAAATCATTATATCTTATTTTATTATCCATCTGACTAAAAATACTCAGCAAAGATAATATTTTTCCGCCGAAACAACAATAAATGAAAAAACAGATTTTTACATGTTATTTAATGAGATATGTTGTTTATTCCTGCTCAAAAAGAAAACTTTGGCACATAATATATG
>NZ_JADYTF010000079.1 GCF_021530995.1 Bacteroides caecigallinarum | reverse complement strand
TCACTGGCTAACTGAACCGGCGGTCAACTAAGTTAAAGTCTGCTAGACTAAACTTAAATTACATAAATATTGTATGTTTGGCGAAAAAATATTTCCTTTGTAGAAATATAAACATAAGTTATGGAAATAAAGAAAATAACAGTGTCCGACGCAGAATTGCGTAAGGGTGCAGAGGAAGGAATGGATGCTTTTCTCAAAGTTTTTACAGATAAATATATTGAAGTTACCGGAGGTGAGATTAACGCTGAGACTATGCCGTTGCTTAATGGTTTCCAGCATTCTTTGTTGGGATATCATATCTTTCGTGAGGAAGTTCTCGAGGGAGGTTTCGTACAGTTGATTCAGAATGGTTACGGTCCGTATATATTCGAAAATCCTTTTGCAAAAGCTATGCGTATGTTTGGTGCCAAGGATTTTGCCAAACTGATTTATGATGCAAAAGCCATCTATGATGCAAACAAGGCTGATTTGCAAAAGGAATGTACTGACGAAGAGTTTATGGCTATGTACGAACAGTATGAGGTTTTCGACGATTTGGAAGAACAGTTCATGGATATGGAAGAGATGGTGACTGCAACAATTGCAGAGTATGTGGACAATCATTTGGAAGATTTTGCAGAAATAGAATAATTTTTTTTGTTTTTCATGCAGTATTTACATTTATAGTGCATTTACTGTATAGTTTATTAATTTTAAAAAGAAAATAGATATTTATGAAGAAAACAAAGTTCGCGGTTTTGCTTACCGCATTTATGGCAGTGTTGGGATTGAGTTCTTGTTTGGGTGAGCCTGATCCGTATAATACAGTTACAGAAATAATGAAAGTGGAAAGAGGGTATATGGGTATTGGTTATACCTTTGAAAGTTCAGCAGGTTATTCTGTAGAGCCTACAAATTCAAGTATGTTTACTTCAGATATAAATTCTACTTATGCATGGGTAACATATAAATATGATACCAGAACTACAGTAATTAATGAAAATAATAAAACTATTGATGCTGAGATACAGTATTTGTTGCCAATAAATGAGATAGAACCTGGTTATGGAGCTATGGAAGCAAACGCTGCAATGTTTGCTGTTTCTGAATCTGTAAAATTTTATGATAAAACCAATATCTTTATTAATTTGACATATTACTATGAGAGTTCAAATGATCAAGATGATTTGACTGAGGAGTTAGGTAAACATGATTTTTATTTGACAAAGGCTACTGCAGAAGAAGATGAAGATGTGACAGATGACACAATGGTTTTGTTTTTAACTCATATGGTAGCAGATGCAGAAAATAATGAGGATAGAAAAGCTAAAGGTACAGAGACACGTCATTTTGATTTGAATTATCTTTTGCAAGGAAGTGTTCCTGAGAAAATACTTATCAAGTTCAAACAGAACTCCAGCTCTATAGAAGCAGGTGATAAGGCAGATGACAGTAATATCGAGATAGAATATAAGTCTATTATTGATACTTATTTTAATAATAATTCTAGCTTATAATTTTTTTTAATTTTCTCATACTGATTATACGGGTTTTAAACACGAAATGAATAAGTGTTTAAGGCCCGTTTTGTTTTGTCACTATTATTATGAAAAATCAGACAAACAAACGGAATATTTTCGTTCTTTTTTTATAAATTTGCGGTTCAAATCTTTTTTTGCTGACGATAAAAAAGATTAAGGTATTAGTAAGGAATATCAAAGGATTAGAAACTTAAAACTTAGGAACATTGAATTACAAAGATTTGTTATCAAGGACATTGTTTATACTTTCATCGCCTGCAAAGGCTTGGGAGCAAATAGCATCAGAAAATGATGCAAAAGCAGTTTTGCCGGCTTTTGTTTATCCTCTGATAGGATTATGCGGAGTCTGCGAATTTATTGGAACATTTTTTGGAAAAGAGTTTATACCTGACGTGTTTCAATTGGCACTGACACATTGCTGTGCAGTGGCAGTCGCATTGTTCGGAGGCTTTTTCCTGTCTTCATATCTGATAGAAAAGATGTTGCAGAAATGGTTCGCAACAACATTGTCCAAAGACATGATAACCGTATTTGTGGCATATTCCATGACTGTTAAGTTTGTACTGGATATGCTTAGCAGTCTGCTTTCGTTGAAACTTCTGCTTGTGATACTTCAGATATATACGCTTTTTGTGGTATTTGAGGGTACCAGGAGATTTCTTAAGATTAGGGAGGATAAAGTAACACTTTTTACGCTGGTTGCAACAATAATAATCCTGTTGTGTCCTTCGATTATCGAGTTGGTGTTTAATAAACTGTCTGTCACTCTTCGTTGATTAAGTGGGTGTAGATGGATAAAGAAAGAGTAGATATGAAAAATCAGACAAACAATAATATTAATATAAAGAATAAGCGTGCGTCGTTTGATTACGAATTTATAGATACATATACAGCCGGAATAGTGCTCACCGGAACAGAAATAAAGTCCATCAGACAGGGAAAGGCGAGTCTTGTGGATACTTTCTGTTTCTTCTCGAAAGGGGAATTATGGGTGAAGAATATGCACATAGCCGAATATTTCTATGGCTCGTATAACAATCATCTGGCGCGACGCGACCGTAAACTTTTGCTCAACAAGAAAGAACTTCGTAAGTTGCAGCGTGGAATACAGGAAACTGGATTTACCATTGTTCCTACACGTATGTTTATAAATGAACGCGGACTTGCAAAGGTGGTTATAGCACTTGCAAAAGGTAAGAAACAATACGACAAGCGCGAAACGCTTAAAGAGAAAGACGACAAGAGAATGATGGACCGTATGTTTAAGAGATAAACATAATATATGCTTACAAAATCAATACAACAATTATTAAGCGAGCGTATTCTGGTTCTGGACGGAGCTATGGGTACGATGATACAACGATATGGACTGGCAGAGGATGATTTCCGTGGAGAGCGTTTCAAGGAACTTCCGGGACAGCAGAAAGGGAATAATGACTTGCTTTGTCTTACACGCCCTGATGTTATAGAGGAAATACACAGAAAATATCTTCAGGCAGGGGCGGACATAATTGAAACCAACAGTTTCAATGCCACTCCTGTCTCAATGACCGATTATCATGCAGAAAATCTTTGCCGTGAAATAAATTTTGCGGCTGCACGCATAGCAAGAAAGGTAGCAGATGAGTTTACAGCCCTAAACCCTGATAAACCAAGGTTTGTGGCTGGCTCTGTGGGACCAACCAACAAGACATGTTCTATGAGTCCGGACGTGAACAATCCTGCATATCGTGCACTGACATTCGATGAATTATGTTCTGCATACTGCATTCAGATGGAAGCCTTGATAGAAGGTGGCGTGGATGAGATTCTTATTGAAACCATTTTCGATACACTGAATGCAAAGGCTGCAATCATGGCTGCAGAGAAATCTATGCAGAAAACTGGCAGAAAAGTTCCTCTAATGCTTTCAGTAACAGTTTCCGATATAGCCGGCAGAACTCTGTCCGGTCAGACTCTTGATGCTTTCCTTGCATCAGTACAGCATGCTGACATACTTTCTGTAGGACTAAACTGTTCGTTCGGAGCGAAACAACTTAAGCCGTTCCTGGAATCATTGGCAGCTCGTGCACCTTATTATATAAGCGCATATCCTAATGCCGGATTGCCAAACAGTCTGGGTCAGTATGACCAGACTCCGGAACAGATGGCAGAAGAGGTAAAAGAATATATCGATGAGGGATTGGTAAACATTATCGGTGGATGTTGTGGTACTACAGAAGAATATATAGCTAAATATCAGGAGCTGATAAAGGATGCTGTGCCTCATAAACCGGTTGCACGTACAGAATGTATGTGGCTCTCCGGTCTTGAACTTATGGAGCTTACTCCTGAAGTAAGATTCGTTAATGTAGGCGAAAGATGTAATGTTGCCGGTTCAAGAAAGTTTTTACGATTGATAAATGAAAAGAAATACGATGAGGCTCTTTCCATAGCACGTAAGCAGGTGGAAGACGGAGCTTTGGTTATAGACGTAAATATGGATGATGGTCTGCTGGATGCAACATCAGAGATGACTACTTTCCTTAACCTAATGGCGTCGGAACCGGAGATAGCACGTGTGCCTGTGATGATTGACTCTTCGAAATGGGATGTTATTCTTGCCGGTCTGAAATGTGTGCAGGGTAAATGTGTGGTAAACTCCATATCTCTGAAAGAGGGAGAAGAGGTGTTTATTGAGCATGCACGTACCATTAAGGCTTTCGGTGCGGCTGTCATAGTTATGGCATTCGACGAACAGGGACAGGCAGATACATACGAGCGAAAAATCTCAGTGTGCGAACGTGCATACCGTATCCTTACAGAGGTGGTAGGCTTTAATCCACACGACATAATATTCGACCCAAATGTGCTGGCTGTGGCAACTGGTATCGAGGAGCATAATAATTATGCTGTAGATTTCATACGTGCCACTGGGTGGATAAAGAAAAATCTTCCGGGAGCGCATATCAGCGGTGGAGTGAGCAATCTTTCTTTCTCTTTCCGCGGTAATAATTATATCCGAGAGGCTATGCATGCCGTATTCCTTTATCATGCCATCCAGCAGGGTATGGATATGGGTATAGTAAATCCAGGAGCATCAGTCCTGTATACAGATATTCCGGCAGATGTGCTTGAAAGGATAGAGGATGTGGTGCTTAATCGTCGTCCGGATGCAGCAGAAAGACTGATAGAGACAGCTGAACGTCTGAAGGCTGAGAAAGAAGGACAGACCGAGGAGCAGGCTTCTTCGTCCAAGATTGCATGGAGAGAAGGGGCTACAGTAGAGGAAAGACTGAAATACGCACTGGTGAAAGGTGTTGGTGATTTCCTTGAAGATGACTTGAACGAGGCTCTTGGCAAATATCCTAATGCTGTGAGTATTATCGAAGGTCCGTTGATGGATGGTATGAATCACGTTGGCGAGTTGTTCGGTTCCGGTAAGATGTTCCTTCCGCAGGTAGTCAAGACTGCCCGTACGATGAAAAAGGCTGTTGCTGTGCTCCAGCCATATATTGAGGCGGAAAAGAAGGATGGTGCTGCAAGTGCGGGAAAAGTCCTTCTGGCTACAGTGAAAGGTGATGTGCACGACATCGGAAAGAATATTGTTGGTGTGGTAATGGCGTGCAATAACTTTGAAATTATAGACCTTGGAGTTATGGTACCTGCTGAAAAGATTATAGAGACTGCCATACGTGAGAAGGTTGACATTGTAGGATTGAGCGGATTGATTACTCCTTCGCTTGACGAGATGGTACATACCGTTTCGGAAATGGAGCGTGCCGGACTTGATATACCTGTCATAGTGGGAGGTGCTACTACATCCAAACTGCATACTGCATTGAAGATTGTTCCTGCATATCATGCTCCTGTAGTTCATCTTAAGGATGCTTCGCAGAATGCTCCCGTTGCGGCAAAATTGCTCAATCCTGAACAGAAAGAAGTGTTTGTAAAGGAACTTTACGATGATTATAAGGCTCTTACAGATGTTCATCAGGAAAAGAAAGTAAATGTGGTTTCGCTTGATGAGGCGCGCGAAAACAGACTTAAACTTTGGGATTGATAATATATAATATTAAAGGCGGTTCTTGCGGACCGCCTTTAATATTATAACATACTTATAAATTCATTCGCTTTCTCCAATGTTTCAGGTTTCCCTATATCTATCAGCTTTATTTCCGGTTTTATGCATGCTCCGAAGTGTGCTTCATTACATCTCCCCAAATAGAAGTCCATTATAGGAAATTTACCGGTGTAGTTCTCATCCATATATTTCATTATTGATGGTGAAACTACATGTATTCCGCTGAAAGCATATTCTGAATATTCCGAAGAGTTATAAATGAAACCTTTCGGTTTTGTTTCACCGCTGTTTTTGTTTATCCATCCGCAGAGTCTGTCTTTTTTATTGAATATAAGATAGCGTGATGTTTTTCTTTCGCTAACCATAAGAGTGGCATCATTGCCGGAACGGATATGGAAATCATATAATGCGTTTAAGTCTACATCCGACAGTATATCTACATTATGTATCAGTACAGGCTCGTCAGTAGGGAATAGTTCAAAGGCACGTTTTATTCCTCCACCGGTATCGAGAAGCATTTCCCTTTCATCACTTAAATGGATATTCACTCCGAAGTTATTGTTGGCATGGAGGAAGTCTATTATCTGTTCTCCGAAATGATGGATATTTATAATGATGTCATCAAAACCGGATGATTTCAGTTTCATGATGACATGTTCAAGCATCGGTTTGCCTGCCACAGGTACCAGGGCCTTGGGCATTGTGTCTGTCAGTGGTTTGAGTCTTGTACCCAAACCGGCTGCGAAAATCATCGCTCTCATACTTCTGTATTATTAGCTTCGAAGATTTGTTCTATATTCTGTTCACGGTGAAGGAGTTCCACTCTTACTCCGAATTTGTTGTGAATATGTTCTGCCGTATGCTGTGCCGAATAGACGGAACGGTGCTGTCCGCCTGTACAGCCAAAACATATCATCAGGCTGGTAAAACCTCTTTCAAGATATCGCTTTACGTGTGCATCTGCAAGTGCATATACGTGAGTAAGGAATTCTGTTATCTCGCCATCGTTCTCAAGGAAGTCTATGACCGGTTTGTCAAGTCCTGTCATAGGTTTGTATTCGTCATATCTTCCGGGGTTATGTACATATCGGCAGTCAAAAACATATCCTCCTCCGTTGCCGGATGTATCTTCTGGAATACCTTTGCGATAGGAGAAACTCATCACTTTTACTGTAAGTTGTTTGTCTGTATTCATCGTTCTAATGTTGTTATATCGTTTATATCCATTTCAGAAAGCTGTATAAGCAGTTTGCTAAGGTATGGATATTCGTTTAAATGGTGTTTAAACAGTGTTTGAAGATTGTTTAAAGCGTATGGAATACTCTCAATGAAGTGGGCTTTGCGTTCGAACAATCCGCGGAAACCGTATGCACCGAGTACCTGCATAGTACGGAAAATAACGAAGTGGTGTAATGTCTTTCTGAACTCCTCAGGATTGATATTCTTGAACTTGCTTGCCTCACTGATATATGTGTCAATCATTTCTTCTCTTAAATCATTGTTGAAGTTGGCTTTAGCCTGCCATAGGAATGATGCTACATCGTAATAGATAGGACCTTTGCGTCCTCCTTGAAAATCAATTAAATAAGGTTCTTCGTCCTTGATTATAACATTTCGGCTCTGGAAGTCACGGTACATGAATGTGTCTGATGATGCTTTGAGCAGAATATCTGTCATAGCCTCAAAATCGTCTTCTAAAGTGCTCTCATTGAAACTGATGCCTGTGGCTTTAAGGAAACAGTACTTGAAATAGTTCAAATCCCACATTACTGTGCGCCGATTGAAATCCGATAATGGGTAACAGATATTGAAGTCCATACCCTCTACTCCTTTGAACTGGACAGATGGTAGAAGGGCTATACTTTTGCGTACGAGTTCTTTTTCATAATTGCTGAATGTCCCTGTAGTTCTTCCATTTGCAATGGCATTGAATAGGAGAGTATCACCAAGATCCTCTTGTATGTAGCAGCTTTCGTTGTCAGAAACGGCCAGAACTTTAGGAACAGGTATACCTTTGCTTTGGAAATGGCGTGCCATATATATGAAGGCACGGTTTTCTGCAATTGATTCTCCGCGTACGGCTATCAGACTGCGGATTCCTGTCATACGAAAATACTGACGGTTGGAACCGGAACCGGTCAGCAACTCGATATTATCGTGCTGCTGACCGGTAACTTGTTTGTATAATGTACTTATTATTTCTGTATTCATGTCTGGAGTTGTATTCTTTGAATTCAAAAGTACAACTCTTTTTTGTTGAATGCAAGAAATATTACTTATTTCACCTCTACAGTGAGTTTTTTCAGTTTACTCATATCAGATGTACCACCATAGTATACAGTGTATTCTCCTTCAAGAGTTCTCATAGTGTTGTTTTGAGTATCAAACCATTCGAAGTCTTCTTTTTCAAGAGTGATTTCTACTTTTTCAGTTTCTCCTTTTTCTATTTCCACTCTCTTGAAGCCTCTCAGTGCGTGGGATGGTCCTTCTTTATCATTGTTGTATTTCAGATATACCTGTACTACTTCTTCACCATTCATCTTACCAGTGTTCTTGACAGGTATTGTGAGTTTGATTTCGTCATCCTCATTGAGAGTATTGCTGCTTACTGTGGCATTCCCATATTCAAATGTAGTGTAGCTCAATCCATGGCCGAAACAGAAGAGAGGTTTCTCTGTCATATATCTGTATGTACGTCCTTTCATTGAATAGTCCTCAAAGTCAGGCAACTGTTCTACATTTTTATAGAAAGTAACAGGAAGTTTTCCTGCAGGGTTGTATTTACCCGTGATTACGTCTGCTACAGCTTGACCACCTGCTTGTCCAGGATACCAAGCCTGGATGATTGCATCGCAGTTTTGAGACTCTGGCACAAGTCCCATAGCCGAACCGGAGAAGTTTACGTATACTATTTTTTTACCAGCATCTTTCAGTTTTTTGATAAACTCTCTTTGTATATCAGGTAGTTCGATGTTTGTTCTGTCGCCACCTTTGAATCCTGGAATCTTGACAGACATTTCTTCGCCTTCAAGTGATGGAGATATACCTCCGGCAAATATTACAATATCAGCGTCTTTTATCTTGTCTATACTCTTCTGTAAGTTTACAGGAACATAATATCCCATATCGAAGTCAAGTGATGCGGCGCGGTCATCACTATTGAAAATGTATTCTATAGCTATATTATATTCTTTTCCAGCCTTGGCTTTAAGAGTATAAAGACTTTCGTTGTTTTTGATAAATCTTCCTTCTCCTACCTTTTCACCGTTTATGTAAAGTTTAATCTGTGCGTGAGCGGTGAAACAGAAGTCCATATCTGTATCTTTCTCAGGTTTTAATACACTTTCGTATTTGGCAGAGAAGTTCTGGATGTTTACTCCTGATGCAAAAGTAGTACCTCCGGTAGTGATGAAATGGAACGGTGTGCTTACGTGCGTAACTGTTGCCGGTTCGCCTTTCATTTCTGTATTATTCCAGTATGTTGCTTTAAAACCTGGTTTACCATCGCTGCTGCATTGGCTGAAAGTGCTGTTCAGATATGTATTTATAGTTCTGTCGCATCCCTGTTCGTATATCAGATTTTCAGGATTGACAGAATTCTTTAATCCTTCCAGTAATGTTACGGTGTGTGAAGGGTATCCATTATAGTTACCCCATTGCATTGTAGAATCGTTGGCATTAGGTCCAACAAGAGCGATTTTCTCATTGCCTTTCAGCGGAAGAATATTATTTCTGTTCTGTAAAAGCACCATTGATTCTCTTGCCATCTTGAGTGCAAGTTCTCTGTGTTCTTTAGAATCGACTACTGAGTATGGGATTTTGCTCCATGGAGTTTCTTCGTCCATTTCTCCTAATTCGAATCTGGCTTTCAGAAGTCTTTTGAGTGACTTGTCTATGCGTTCTTCTGTTATAAGCCCTGCCTTTACTGCTTCTGGAAGAGAAGAGTAGTTTGGACCGCATTCCAAATCAGTACCATTCGATACGGCATCGGCAATGGCATGATTCTTGTCAGGATGTGTTTCATGATTTCCTTTTGTCCAAAAGTCGTTGATAGCCCAACAGTCTGAAACTACGATGCCGTCGAATCCCCATTCATCTCGCAGAATCTGGGTGAGAAGTCTGTTGCTGCCACAGCAAGGTTCGCCTTCGTAACGGTTATATGCACACATCACTTCTTTTACATCAGCTTCCTGTACAAGCTCTTTGAATGCAGGAAGGTATGTTTCCCACAAATCTCTAGGAGAAATGTTTTCGGCATTATAGCTGTGTCTGTTCCACTCAGGTCCTGAATGTACTGCATAATGTTTTGCACAGGCATGCAGTTTATCGTATTTGCTGTCGTCCGGGCCTTGAAGTCCTTTAACTACAGCAACTCCCATTCTTGATGTCAAGTATGGATCCTCACCGTACGTTTCCTGTCCTCTTCCCCAACGAGGGTCTCTGAATATGTTTACGTTAGGAGTCCACATTGTCAGTCCCTGATATCTTTTTAATCCACCCGTCTTGCTGAATTCAGTCGATTTAGCTCTTGCCTCATCCGAAACAGATGTAAAGACATCGTATAGAAGTTCGTCGTTGAATGATGCAGCCATACCTATTGCCTGTGGGTATACTGTAGCCAAACCGGCTCTTGCCACTCCGTGAAGAGCTTCATTCCACCAATCGTATGCTTTTATGCCAAGTCTTTCTATTGCCGGTGATTCATTTTGCATCAGAAGAGCCTTTTCTTCAAGTGTGAGTCTTTTCAATAAGTCTTCAGCTCTTTCTTCGGGAGATAATGACGGGTCTTGATAAGGAAATTTGTTTTCTTGTGTGCACGACGATGCTAATGCACAGAAGATGCCTGCCTGTAATAAGATTTTAAAATTCATAATGGTTAATGTCTTTATGCTTTTTCATGTTTAAGATTATGTATACTTATATGTTGTAACAAGTGCAAATATAGTTTTATTGTTTGAGAATATATATTCTATATGTAACAAATTCTTGCGTATATGTTTCATTTAGCATTATTTTGTTACCTCAGACAAAAAATAAGGTTGTGCGACATAATAAAGTAGTCACACAACCTATATGATTTTTTTTTAGTCGGTACTGTTTTTTCAATTCATTTTCTCGGCAAGGAATTGTCCTGTGTATGACGCACCGCATTTGGCCACTTCTTCAGGTGTTCCTGCTATAACTAGATTTCCTCCTTTGTCGCCACCTTCAGGACCGAGGTCTATAACATAGTCCGCACATTTTATCACGTCCATGTTGTGTTCGATTATCACTATCGTATGACCTCTTGCTATCAGAGAATCGAAAGCCTCAAGCAGTTTTTTTATGTCGTGGAAATGCAGACCAGTAGTCGGTTCGTCGAACACAAATATTGTTGGCTGCGATCTTTCCACGCTGAGGAAGTATGCCAGTTTTACTCTTTGGTTTTCACCTCCTGAAAGTGTAGACGATGACTGTCCGAGTTTGATGTATCCTAATCCTACTTCCTGTAGCGGTTGCAGTTTCTTTACAATCTTCTTTTGGTTGTGTTCTGTAAAGAATTCTATGGCCTGATTAACGGTCATCTCAAGTATGTCGTAAATATTTTTTCCTTCGAATTTTACTTCAAGTACATCACTCTTGAAACGCTTTCCGTGGCATGACTCACATTCCAGAACGAGGTCGGCCATGAACTGCATTTCTACCGTCACTGTGCCTTCGCCCTTACATTCTTCGCAACGTCCACCTTCGGTGTTGAAAGAGAAATAACCGGCTGTATATCCCATCTGCTTGGATAGGGGCTGTTCGGCAAAAAGTTTTCTTATCTCATCGTATGCCTTGACGTATGTCACAGGATTACTGCGTGATGATTTTCCGATAGGATTTTGGTCGACAAACTCAATGTCATTTATCATTTTTATATCTCCTTCCAGAGATACGAATTCGCCCGGTCTCTCACTGGCCTCGTTATATTCGCGCTTAAGCGCCTTATAGAACACGTCACGTACGAGGGTACTCTTTCCGGAACCGCTAACTCCGGTAACTACCGTCATTACATTAAGCGGAAACTTGACATCGATACCTTTCAGATTGTTCTCTCTTGCACCTTTAATTTCTATATAGTTGTTCCATGAACGGTGGCTTAGTGGAAGAGGGATAGTCTCTTCGCCCAACAGATATTTCACAGTGTAGCTGTTACTGCCTTTCTGCAGATCTTTCATATCACCATGATATACCACTTCACCACCCAGACGTCCGGCTTTCGGACCTATATCTATAATATAGTCTGCAGCACGTATTATCTCCTCATCATGTTCTACCACAACAACTGTGTTGCCAAGCTGTTGGAGTTGTCGCAATACCTTTATCAGTTTATCGGTATCGCGGCTGTGAAGCCCTATGCTTGGTTCGTCAAGTATATATAATGAGCCGACAAGACTGCTTCCAAGCGATGTAGCAAGATTGATACGCTGACTTTCACCACCTGAAAGGGTGTTACTCAGACGGTTAAGGGTGAGATATCCCAAACCTACGTCCATAAGGAAATTCAGACGGCTGTTTATCTCATTAAGAAGTCTCTGCGCTACAAGAGTGTCGTGCTCGTTAAGCTGAAGTGTACGGAAAAACTCCTTCAGTTCTGATATAGGCATGTCAACCAGCTGACAGATGTTTTTCCCACCTACTTTCACGTATGTGGCTTCCTTTTTCAGTCTGCCGCCCTTACACGTCGGACAAGTGGTTTTGCCCCTATAGCGTGCCAGCATCACCCTATATTGTATCTTATACTGGTTTTCTTCCAGCATTTTGAAGAATGTATCTATACAGGTTTTTTCTCGCGGACCATGCCAGAGATAGTCTTTCTGTTCCTCTGTAAGTTCGTAATATGGTGTGAAAATCGGGAAGTTGTGTTTTGGCGCTTCGCGCAGGAATTCCTGAAGCCATTCACCCATCTTTTCTCCTCGCCAGCACATCACGGCGCCATCATAGACACTAAGGGCTCTGTTTGGTATTACCAGATGTTCGTCTATGCCTATAATCTTTCCGAATCCTTCGCATGTCGGACATGCTCCGATTGGGGAATTGAAAGAAAACATCTGGTCTGTCGGTTCTTCGAATTTAATACCGTCTGCCTCGAATTTTGTACTGAAGCAGTGAAGCCTTGTCTCTCCATCGGACAGGTAGAAACGCAGCATACATTTGCCGTCACCTTCGTACATGGCTGTCTCGGCTGAATCTGTCAGTCGGCTTATAGAGTCTTTGTCGTCGCTACAGCTCATACGGTCTATCAGAAGATATACCTTGTCGCTTTCGTCGTATTTGTAATCTTCTATCCTGACTATCTCGCCATCTACCTCCAGACGTGTAAAGCCCTGTTTCAGGTCCATGTCAAGTTGCTCCTGATGAGTACGTCCGTCGCGTGGAAGCAGTAGAGTGAGGACTGTGTATCTTGTGCCTTTAGGATAGGAGAGCATGCAGTTGACAATGTCTTCAGGGCTGTCCTTCTTTACAAGTTCGCCGCTGACAGGAGAATATGTCTTTCCAACCCTGGCAAACAATAGGCGCAGATATTCGTATATTTCGGTTGAAGTACCTACGGTAGATCGTGGATTCCGGCTCACCACTTTCTGCTCAATGGCTATAGCAGGTGGAATGCCTTTTATGAAATCACATTCCGGCTTTCCCATTCTTCCTAGGAACTGGCGTGCATACGAGGAAAGGCTTTCCACATATCTTCGCTGCCCTTCGGCATAAAGAGTGTCGAATGCCAATGAAGATTTTCCGGAGCCGGACAGACCGGTTATTACCACCAGTTTGTTGCGCGGTATATCTACGTCAATATTTTTAAGGTTGTTTACTCTAGCACCTTTTATTGAAATGTATTTGCTGTCGGACATTCTGTTTCGTATTTTTTTTGATATATGCAAAGATAGGACATTCAGTCAGAATTTGGAAAATTAATGTATGAAATTAGATTTTTTCGTCTATTTTCCTCATCTTTGTAAAGATGAAATATACCTAAAAGTAGGTATTGACAGCTCTGATTTTTATATATTATTTTGCAACCGGAATTAGAACTATGAACAATGTTTTGAATATGTATAGAACCAGAATCTACAAACCGACGGATAAAATGAGTGACCTGATTTGCGAAAACTACGCTCTTCTTCAGGTTCTGAGTCGATTTGGTATTTCTCTCGGGTTTGGAGATAAGAATGTTCGTGAGGTTTGTGAACTGAATAATGTGGACTGTAACACATTCCTGACTGTGGTAAACTTCCTTATTGAGGACAGTAATAGGATGGAAGATCATCTGGAAGGAATATCTATTACTTCACTGATGAATTATTTGAGGGAAGCTCACTCTTATTTTCTTGATTTTCAATTGCCCACAATCAGGCGAAAACTCATTGATGCTATAGGTGATTCGAAAGAGAAGGATGTAACGTTCCTTATATTGCGTTTTTTTGACGCATACGTTGACGAAGTGAAGAAACACATGGAGCATGAGAATGAGAATGTGTTTACATACGTGGAACAGCTTCTGCGTGGCGAACATCCACAGGGCTACAATATCAGTGTGTTTGCCAGTCATCATGAACATATAGACACTAAGCTCACTGAACTTAAGAATATAATTATCAAGTATTTCCCTGCGGGAGGGAACAACCGTTTGCTCAATGCAACCTTGTTCGATATCTTCAGTTGCGAGGAAGATCTTGCATCGCACAATAGGGTAGAAGACTTTCTGTTTGTACCGGCAATAAAGAAATTGGAAAAGGAGGCAAAATGAAATCTCATGATGTTATAAATATTGCAGTTGCTGAGGCTTCAATGATAATAAGGACAGGTCTGATATCTGTATTGAGACATCTGCCTGATTATAATGTGGAGACCCTTGAGATAGCCTCAATGGAGGGATTGCAACTGTGTATGGAATCGCACAAACCTGATATATTGATAGTTAACCCAATGTTCGACGGGTGGTTCAATGTAGAGGAAATCAAGCGGCAATACGAGGCGCACGATGTGAAATTCATGTCGTTGGTATGTACGGTTGTTGATGCAAATATGCTTAAGGATTATGATGAGAGCATAAATCTGTTTGACGATGTAGACTCGCTTTCCGCAAAATTGTCAGGTCTGATCAATGTAGGAGATGATGAAGACGGTGATCCGGATGCTTTGAGCCAGCGCGAGAAGGAAATCTTGGGATATGTAGTAAAGGGTATGACCAATAAGGAGATAGCAGAAAAACTTTATATATCCGTACACACAGTTATTACTCACAGAAGAAATATAACACGCAAACTGCAGGTACATTCCGCTGCCGGACTTACTATATATGCTATAGTGAATAAATTAGTAGATATAAGCGAGGTAAAGATGAAACTCTGAGTTGAAAAATACCTACTTTTAGGTATTGCCTGAAATGGCTCGAGTGATTACCTTTGCAGTGTTAGTCATATAGAAATTACGTAAACCACAAAAGTAAAAAAGTTAGTTATTAGTTGGGCGCACCCTGCGAAGTGATTCGCGGGGTGCACGCATTTTAATAGTCAAGCTTTGCTTGTTGATAGGAAACAAATGATTGATTGTTCACTATTTTTTCGTTCCTATCTGAGTCCACTTTAATTTGTGTTATTGATGTGTTGTGTGTGGCTGTTCGTTTGTAATTCATTTATTCTGCCTATTAAATGGTGAATAAACAATATTACTGCATCAGAGACAAATATTTTTTCAGAAAAATCAGTTCACATAAACTGTTTTGAAATATTTTTGGAATATATTTTTGGCTTCTTCAAGCTGTTCCTGAGTATTGCATTCTACTCCTTTAAGCTTATATTCCAGATTCATAGCCTCGTATTTATGCACTCCTAGTGTATGATAAGGTAGGATTTCCACTCTTTCAATTTGTTTGTAATCCTTGAAATGCTCTCCTAATGCCTCCATGTCCTCCTTAAATGCGCTGTGCCCCTGAACCAGTACATATCTCAGCCAGAAAGGTTTGCCGTTTTCTTCAAGCCATGCGGCGGTTTTCAGAGTCTTTTCGTTGCTGCGTTCTGTCAGAGCCTTGTGTCTGACGGAATTGAATTCCTTTACATCAAGCAGAATTAAGTCTGCTAGCGAGAGAAGCTCTTTTACATCTTCGTTCCAGATACTACCATTTGTATCTACGCAAATGTGTATTCCAGCTTCTTTCAGCATTCTGAATAGTGGTACGAGTGCTTTTGCCTGAAATGTTGGTTCTCCACCGCTGAATGTTATTCCTCCCTTCTTTCCGAAAAAAGGTTTCTGGCTTACAGCCATTTTCAGAATTTCTTCAGGAGCTGTTTCCTTGCTTTCGCCTTTTGGATCTATAGTGTCAGGATTGGCACAGTACAGGCAACGGAAATTGCAGCCTTGCAGGAAAACCACCAGACGGATTCCCGGTCCGTCGTAAGTGCCAAGCGATTCGTATGAATGTACTCTTATCATATTTTGATTTTATAATTTTTTGCCGGTTAATTCTTCGCACATTTATCGTGACTTTGTCCGTTGGCGGCAAGTTTCTTTAGTTTGTATAAATGTCAAGACAAAATCTACGGTTAAGTTTAAAATAAAAATAGCAGAGACTGCATGATGATTGGCAGCCTCTGCTTTAAAGCTATAGTATCATCGCCAATCTTTATTCAGGAGTGACGAGTTTTACAATTCAATTACATGCGTTCGTGGAAACTGCGTGAGATAACTTCCAACTGATGCTCGCGGCTCAGTTTGATGAAGTTAACTGCATATCCAGAAACACGGATTGTCAACTGTGGATACTTTTCAGGATGTTCCATAGCGTCTTCCAGCATTTCACGGTTCAGAACGTTAACGTTCAGATGGTGTGCACCTTTCACAAAGTAGCCGTCCATCATTGTCACAAGATTCTCGATACGGTTTTCCATATCAACACCAAGTGATTTAGGAACGATAGAGAATGTGTTACTGATACCGTCCTGTGAGTCGCGGTAACGAAGTTTTGCTACTGAGCTCAGTGATGCAATTGCACCGTTTTTGTCACGTCCGTGCATTGGGTTGGCACCCGGAGCGAAAGCAACACCTTTGGCACGACCGTCAGGAGTAGCACCAGTCTTCTTACCGTACATAACGTTCGAAGTGATAGTAAGGATAGAAAGTGTTGGCTTAGCGTTCTTGTAGATAGGAAGTTTCTTCAACTCTTCGTCGAAGTAGTAAATCAAGTCTACAGCCAGGTGGTCTACGCGGTCATCATCGTTACCGAAGCATGGGAATTCACCTTCGATTTCGAATCCTTCAGTCAGGCCGATATCGTTACGTTTAGCCTTAACCTTAGCATATTTGATAGCTGAAAGTGAGTCAACTGCGATTGACATACCTGCCACACCGTATGCAAGATTTATCACGTGGTCAGTATCAACGAAAGCCATCTGAGCCTTTTCGTAATAATACTTGTCGTGCATATAGTGTATGATGTTCATAGCTTCGTTGTATACACGAGCCATTTCCTTCAATACCTTCTTGTAGTTGGCAAGAACTTCTTCAAACTGAAGAAAGTCGCCGCTCAATACAGGAATGTCCTTGACCATCAGTGTACCGGTGTTTTCACATCTACCACCGTTGATTGCAAGAAGAAGAGCTTTTGCAAGGTTACAACGAGCACCGAAGAACTGGATGTGACGGCCTATATCCTGGTAAGAAACGCAACATGCAATACCGTAGTCGTCAGAGTTACGTACTTCGCGCATCAGTTCGTCATTTTCGTACTGGATAGATGATGTATCGATAGAAACCTGAGCGCAGAAGTTCTTGAATCCTTCTGGAAGTTCAGGGCTCCAAAGAACAGTCAAGTTTGGTTCTGGTGATGGACCGAGGTTGTAAAGAGTCTGCAAGAAACGGAACGAAGTCTTAGTAACCTTAGTACGTCCGTCGTTGAAGCGTCCGCCGATAGCTTCAGTTACCCAAGTTGGGTCACCGGCAAAGATATCAGTGTAAGCCTGCATACGCAAGTGACGAACCATACGCAACTTAATAACGAACTGGTCAATCAATTCCTGTGCATGTATTTCGTCAAGCAGACCGTGAGCCATGTCATATTCTATATAAATATCAAGGAAAGATGAAACGTTACCAAGTGACATCGCAGCACCATCCTGTTCCTTAACAGCAGCAAGATATGCCATATATACCCACTGAACAGCTTCCTGAGCGTTAGTAGCCGGACGGCTGAGGTCAAGACCATACTGTTCGCCCATAATCTTGATTTCCTTGAGAGCCTTGATCTGTTCTGCAACTTCCTCGCGCTGACGGATGCGTGCTTCAGTCATAGGACCTGTCAGATGACGCAAATCATCCTGTTTAGCTTCGATAAGACGGTCTATACCGTAAAGTGCTAGACGGCGGTAGTCACCGATTATACGTCCGCGTGCATAGTTGTCAGGCAAACCAGTAAGGAATCCCAGTGAGCGGAATGAGCGTATTTCTTCAGTGTAAGCATCGAATACACCGTCGTTGTGAGTCTTGCGATAGTGAGTGAAAATATCCTTAACCTTTGGATCTACTTCTACACCGTTTTCACGGCATGCTTTTTCTACAACCTTAATACCTCCGAATGGTTTGATTGCGCGGCGCAGAACCTCGTCTGTCTGCAAACCTACAATCACTTCGTTATCCTTATCTATATACCCTGGAGCGAATGATGTGATGGTAGAAACTGTCGAAGGATCAAGCGAGCGTACTCCGTTGTTAGCACGTTCTTCAGCCAAAGCTTCCAAACATTTGTTCCAAACTGCCTTTGTGCGTTCTGTTGGACCTGCCAGAAATGAAGCGTCACCCTCGTATGGAGTGATGTTAGTCTTTACAAAATCCGTAACATTGATTTCATGGTTCCAACGACCTTCTTTGAAATTCATTACCATAGTGATTAATATTTTATTGTTTAAAATGATTTTTAACCACTGCAAAGATACTAATAAATACCATACTATAC
>NZ_JADYTF010000078.1 GCF_021530995.1 Bacteroides caecigallinarum | reverse complement strand
TGCTTGGTCGAGTTGCTCCTCAGCAGAGCTCGCCTCCTCTTTGATCCACGAGGCAAAGTTAACACTTTCCTCCTTGAATCTACTACTTTTAAAGACCAAAACGTTGCACTTCGTTTTGGAATCTACAAAAAAATCATTTTTTCTGCTACAAAAGCATCAATAAGACATACTATATATACCCTATTAAGAAGTTTTACAACCCATGACACCATAACTTCGGAGATATTATTGTATTTTTGCACCGATTAATCGATTAAAAATTAAAGACATGTCACAGAAAATGAATGAAAATCATCTGAACGGACTTACTGACCAGGAGGTTATTGCCAGCCGTCAGAAATATGGGGAAAACTTGCTTACTCCTCCAAAGCGTCCGTCAATCTGGAAACTTTATCTCGAGAAATTCCAGGACCCTGTCATCAGAGTTCTTCTGGTGGCTGCCGTTTTTTCACTTATCATATCAATTATCGAGAATGAATATGCCGAAACTATAGGTATCTTCTTCGCTATTTTTCTGGCTACAGGTATCGGATTCTACTTTGAATATGATGCCAACAAGAAGTTCGACCTTCTGAATGCCGTTGGCGAGGAAACCCCTGTCACTGTTATACGAAACGGAAAGGTAAAAGAGATTCCAAGAAAGGAAATCGTAGTCGGAGATATAGTGATTCTGAACACTGGTGATGAGATTCCTGCCGATGGTACACTGATAGAAGCTGTTTCACTGCAGGTGAATGAGGCGAACCTTACAGGTGAGCTTATGGTGAACAAGACTACTGACCCAGAACATTTTGATGATGAAGCTACTTATCCGTCGAATGCCGTAATGCGCGGTACTACAGTTACCGACGGACACGGAACGATGAGGGTAGACCGTGTGGGTGACGCTACAGAAATCGGTAAAGTAGCCCGCCAGTCTACAGAACAGAGCGACGAAAAGACTCCACTAAACATACAGCTGGAGAAACTTGCCAACCTGATTGGTAAGGTAGGTTTCACTATTGCCATACTCACTTTCGTGATTTTCACAGGTAAAGACCTTTATGCTTATTTCACTGCCAATACAGTAGAGACATGGGAACAGTGGCTTGAAGTGGCTCAGATAGTATTGAAATACTTCATGATGGCTGTGACGCTGATTGTTGTGGCTGTGCCTGAAGGACTTCCTATGAGTGTGACACTGAGCCTTGCGCTGAACATGCGCCGAATGCTGAAGACCAACAACCTTGTGCGCAAGATGCATGCATGCGAAACTATGGGTGCCATCACTGTGATTTGCACAGACAAGACAGGTACTCTGACTCAGAACCTTATGCAGGTGCACGAAGCACAGGTGGACGAATCAAATCCCGAACTTGTGGCAGAAAGCATTGCCGTAAACTCTACCGCTTTCCTTGAAGAGAAGGCCGAAGGAGAAAAGCCGTCGGGTGTGGGTAATCCTACAGAAGTTGCCCTGCTCTTGTGGCTCAACGGAAAGGGTGCCAACTATATCTCACTGCGTGAAAATGCCCATACAGTAAACCAGCTTACTTTCT
Source organism: Bacteroides caecigallinarum (assembly GCF_021530995.1). GTDB lineage: Bacteria > Bacteroidota > Bacteroidia > Bacteroidales > Bacteroidaceae > Phocaeicola > Phocaeicola faecigallinarum. The sequence continues at coordinate 17,299 of NZ_JADYTF010000078.1, read as the reverse complement.
CTACAGAGAGAAAATATATGGCCACACTCGTTGATTCGCCTGTAATGAACAAACGTGTTCTGTATATAAAAGGTGCTCCTGAAATTGTAATGTCGAAATGTTCATTGAGCGACGATAAAATCAAGGCATACAACGAACAGCTTCTTGCATACCAAAACAAGGCTATGCGTACTCTGGGACTTGCATACAGAATCATCCCTGAAGGAAAATCGGAAGACTGTGCAGAGCTTGTGGCTGAAGGTGGCATGACATTCCTAGGAATATTCGCAATAAGCGATCCAATACGTCCTGACGTGCCTGATGCAGTAAAGAAATGCCAGTCGGCAGGTATCGGTGTGAAGATTGTAACCGGTGATACTCCAGGAACAGCTACCGAAATTGCACGTCAGATTGGTTTGTGGACTGAAAACGATACTGAACGCAACCGTATCACTGGTACAGATTTTGCCGCATTAAGCGATGAAGAAGCTCTTGAAAGAGTTCTTGACATAAAGGTGATGAGCCGTGCGCGTCCTATGGACAAACAGCGCCTGGTACAGTTGCTACAGCAGAAAGGTGCGGTAGTGGCAGTTACAGGCGACGGTACAAATGATGCTCCTGCCCTCAACCATGCCCAAGTTGGTTTGTCAATGGGTACTGGTACATCTGTGGCTAAGGAGGCCAGCGACATCACTCTGCTCGACGATTCGTTCCACAGTATAGCAACAGCCGTGATGTGGGGACGTTCGCTCTACAAGAACATACAGCGTTTCATCGTGTTCCAGCTTACCATCAACGTAGTAGCATTGCTGAGTGTCCTCCTCGGAGCATTCTTCGGTTCTGCCCTTCCGCTCACCGTTACACAGATGCTTTGGGTGAACCTGATTATGGATACTTTCGCTGCCATGGCTTTGGCTTCAATTTCTCCAAGTATGGACGTAATGAACGAAAAGCCTCGTAAGCGTACAGATTTCATCATCAGCAAAGCTATGCAGAAGAATATCTTCGGTACAGGTATCTGCTTCCTTATCGTACTGATGGGACTTATGGCATACATGAACAATTCTGTCACTGGTATGGATGTCCATAACCTGACAATATTCTTCACAGTGTTCGTTATGCTTCAGTTCTGGAATCTGTTCAATGCCAGCGTATTCGGAACAAATCATTCTATCTTCAAGGACGCAGGTCATGCGCTTGGTATGCTCAGTGTGGCACTGATAATTCTTGTAGGTCAGTTCATTATCGTTACCTTCGGTGGCAAAGTGTTCCGTACTGAGGCTCTTCCGCTGATGGATTGGGTTTATATTATAGGCGGAACTTCTATTGTACTTTGGATTGGCGAAATCTGGAGAGGTATCAAGAGAATGAGCTCTAAAGGATAGCTGAGAAGGTTTCAGTTAACAAGTTGACAAGGTTTTAAAATATGAATTCAAAAATCAAGAATATTATATTCGACTGGGGTGGCGTTCTTATAGATGTCACCCTGGACAGATTTCTAGCAGAATGCAAGGCTGCCGGAATCAGTTTCGAGGATAAAGAAATAACCGGCACTCACAAGACAGGATTCTTCCTTGAATACGAACTTGGCAATATATCTGATGACGATGCGCGCAATGAGTTGCGCCGTAGAGCAGGCAAAGATATATCAGATGAGGAAATAGACCGTATATGGAACACCATGATAGACAGTATTCCGGAAGAGAAACTTGAACTGCTTTACAGACTGAAGGATAAATACAATCTGTATATACTTAGCAACACTAATGCAATTCATTGGGATAATGTAGCACCGAAAGTATTCAGCTACAAAGGATTGGGTATTAATGATTTCTTCAAGAAAGTATTCCTCTCGCATGAAATGCACCTTGCCAAACCGGACACTGCAATTTATCTGAAAGCACTGTCAGAAGCAGGACTCAAGGCAGAAGAAACCATGTTTATAGACGACTCAAAACTGAACTGCGACGCAGCACAATCGGTAGGTATAAATACCGTACATTACATTCCGGGAGATGATCTCTCACTGATTTTCAAATAATAAAAATGAAGTTTATAGAAGAATACGATAAAACTGACATAAAGCCATGCGCGGCAACAATAGGATGCTTCGACGGAGTACACACCGGACACCGCTATCTGGTAAAACAGGTTCGCGACATAGCCGATGAAAAAGGTCTGAAAAGTGCCCTTATCACCTTTCCTATACATCCACGCCAGGTTATGCAGGCAGACTATATGCCGGAACTCTTATCGTGTCCTGCACAAAAAACTTCACTTATCAGTTCTCTTGATTCCGATTACTGCATAGTCCTCCCTTTCACTAAAGAATTTTCGCAACTTACGGCACGCGAGTTCATGGAGCTACTGCACAACAGATACAATGTACGTGCACTGGTTATAGGCTATGACCACCGTTTCGGACACAACCGCACAGAGACTTTCGAGGATTATTGCCGCTACGGACAGGAACTTGGTATGTCTGTAATAAAAGCCGAACCTCTGAAATGTGACATCACAGATACTTTCATCAGTTCATCTGCCATAAGAAAGCTACTTAAATGTGGTGATGTGGTTACGGCAAACCGCTTCCTGGGATATAACTACTATATTGACGGTACAGTGACTGACGGACACAAGATAGGACGGAAAATCGGCTTCCCTACTGCAAATATCATTCCTTCATGTCCGGAAAAACTAATACCGGCGAACGGAGTTTATGCCGTGCGTGTACCCATGAGCAATACTGCTTACAAAGGGATGCTGAACATCGGCAACCGCCCTACCCTGAACAATGGCAGCAACATAAGCATCGAAGTACATATAATCGACTTCAGCGGTGATATATATCATCATCCTTTAAGGATTGAGTTTATCAGCAGAATTAGAGAGGAGATAAAGTTTGCCTCAATGGAAGAATTGATAGAACAGCTGGAGAAAGACAAGACGATAATATCAAAAATAGAATAATTTTAAAAACAACAAATGAAGACATTCGAAGAATTAGGCGTTTCCGAAGAAATACGCAGGGCGATAGAAGAAATGGGATATGAGTATCCTATGCCCGTACAGGAAGAAGTTATACCGTATTTATTAGGAAACGGAAATGACGTAGTGGCTCTGGCACAAACCGGAACCGGAAAAACAGCCGCATTTGGTCTGCCGCTGATACAGAAAATAAATCTTGATGAATGTGTACCGCAAGCACTGGTGCTCTGCCCTACACGCGAACTGTGCCTGCAGATAGCAGGTGACCTTACTGACTATTCAAAATATATTTCAGATCTTAAGATATTACCTGTCTATGGAGGTTCATCCATAGAAAGCCAAATCAGAAGCCTGAAGAAAGGTGTACACATCATAGTGGCTACTCCGGGACGACTCATCGACCTTATGGAGCGCAAGGTGGCTCGCCTTGAGACTATCAGAGACGTAGTGATGGACGAAGCTGACGAGATGCTCAATATGGGATTCACAGAGAGTATCAATGCCATACTCGAAAAAGTACCTGAAGACCGCAACACTCTGATGTTCTCAGCCACAATGAGTCCTGAGATCTCACGCATTGCAAAGACTTACCTGCATAACGCGAAAGAAATAACCATAGGGACAAAGAACGAAGGTAGCAAGAACGTAAACCATATAGCATATATCGTACACGCAAAGGACAAGTATCTCGCGCTGAAACGTATCGTGGACTACTATCCTCAGATATACGGTATCATCTTCTGCCGTACACGTATCGAGACTCAGGAGATAGCCGACAAGCTGATACAGGACGGATACAGTGCCGACTCTCTTCACGGCGAACTGAGCCAGGCACAACGCGACCTCGTGATGCAGAAATTCCGCCAGCGTCATCTGCAGCTTCTTGTCGCTACCGACGTGGCAGCACGCGGACTTGACGTGAACGACCTTACTCACGTTATCAACTATGCTCTGCCTGACGACACAGAGAGCTATACACACCGAAGCGGACGTACAGGCCGTGCAGGAAAGACAGGTATCTCTATCGCCATAATCAATATGCGCGAGAAGGGAAAGATGCGTGAGATAGAGCGTATCATCAACAAGAAGTTCACAATAGGAACACTCCCAGCCGGAAAGGAGATTTGCGAGCAGCAGCTCATCAAGGTTATCGACGACATAGAAAAGGTTAAGGTGAACGAGGAAGATATCGAAGCATTCCTCCCCGGCATCTACCGCAAATTCGAATGGCTGAGCAAGGAAGACCTTATCAAGCGCGTGGTATCAATGGAGTTCAACCGCTTCCTGGAATACTACCGCAATGCACCTGAAATAGAACAGCCTAAGGCTAGCGAAAAGGATAAGTCGGACAAGCCTCGCAAAGATCGAGGAAGCGACAAGGAAAAGACAGCCCGCAAAGCGGAAAAGGGATATGCACGCCTATTCCTCAATATGGGTAAGACCGACGGCTTCTATGCAAATCAGGTTATCGAACTGATCAACCGCAACACAAAGAAAGAGCGCATACAGATAGGACGCATTGACCTGATGCAGAACTTCTCATTCTTCGAAGTGGCAGAGCAGCAGGCTGATATCGTTATTAAAGCTCTCAACAAAGCTGTTATAAAGGGCAAGAAAATTATAGTTGAAATAGCCGGAGAGAACAACGGCAAGAGTGATAAGAGCGGCAAGAAACGCGATGCCAAGGCATCAAAAGAAAAAGTTTCAAAAGAAAAAACCGCAAAGGAAACTCCTGCAAAAGAAAAGAAAGCTTCAAAGAAGGATAAGCCAAGCCGTGAAGAGCGCGGATATACTTCAGCACGCGGTCCAAAACATAAGGACGACTGGAAACAGTTCTTCATCCACGACAATGATTCTTCGAATCCCGGATTTGATGATTCCGGAATGGGAAAGAAGAAAAAGAAGAAATAAATCTATATAGTTAAAAAGAGTACAAAAGCGAAATGCGCTATATCCTGGAATGTTTTTTCCAAGAATAGCGCATTTCGTTTTTTATGATATAACCAATTACATCTTAAACATATTTACATAAAATTTTGATTTTTACTTATAATTTCATACCTTTACACAAACAAAGATTTCATAATGAATAATACCAATTAAAAATGTCAAATGAATATGAAAAACATTTCAACACTTTCATTACTTTATTTGTGTATAATCCTTACAGCATGCAGTAAACAAACTCTAGAAACTGAGAATGACAATCTAACCGAAGATTTGCCTGTAAATATTAGTGTGAGAAATTCTGAAACAGGAAATGAAGATAAATATTTTCCTATAAGCTTATATATCTTCAATGAAGAAGGAGAATATATATCCCGACAGGATATTACAAAAGAAGATAAAACTTTCTCCACCAAGCTGAAAGCAGGAAGTTATAGCATAAGCGCATTCAGCGGCCTTGATAATTCGGAATATACCTTCCCCGAATCACCTGTATACGATGATATCATCGAAATGAAAAACTCATATAGCAAAACCCACCCATTAATGGCAGGACATCATGACATAGAACTGTCACAATCATCCGACGTCACAATACCTATAGAATATTGTGTAACGGCTGTGGGTTTTTCTTTCTCCGATGTACCTACTGATGCAACAGGAGTTACACTTAACATATCACCACTGAGCAATAGCTACACATTCAGCGGTAGATATACTGACAATACATCAAAAGCAGAAGTCGAATGTATTTTCAGCGATGGATTATGGAAAGCCGGCCCGATATATGTTTTTCCATCAGAGGCAAACAATGTTTTACTATCAGTTTCCGTAAACAGTGAGTCAGGCACAGAAACATTCAATTATACTTATAAAAACAGCCTGTTACCTGGTGTTCCATATAATTTTAAAGGAAAGTATAATGGTGGGTTTACTGTGAATGTAGGATTCGATATTGAAGGATGGCAGCCAGGTATTGATGTCGATTTTGACCTTGTGCCCGGAGAGAATACCGAAGGAGGAGACACAGAAGAGAATCCTGATTCAGGCGAAACAGAAGTCCCTACAGTATATTCCGACTACCTCCCCGAGCCTAACTCTATATGGAAATCATTCTATGTATGGACCACAAAAGAAATCAGTTCTACAGAGATTGAGGCTCTGATAATAACTCCGGACCAATGGCCTGACATATTGGCTAAAGATGCTCAAGCGACTCTTGAATGGTATGAAAAAGATGGCTTGTCTAATTGGAGAACATTCACAGAAGAAGAAACCAGAGCATTCCACAAGGCATTCCCCGGCACCAGTGAAGCGTTCGAAGATCTAAACTGGCTATTATACGAAAATAATCATAATCAATTCTACTGCTTCAATAAAGAAAGGTATCTATGTAGAAACCTGGAATATACATTCAATCTGGTAGATGTATCAAGCAGTGGCACACTTATAATAAGACAGGCTGGCGATAAAACCGAATACTATCTTCGCCCAGTCAAGACTATAAAAATCAAGCTTCAATAAAAACCATACTTCAATCGGCAGATTTATAACCTGCCGATTGAAAATATTTTCCATTACAAAACAAAAGCATTTTACTTCTCCATCACAATAAGCTCAAGCTTCTTCGCGTTAGTACGTGTCTTGAGCCAGTCTGCCATACGTTTCTTATCGGCAGCAGATGGATTCTTGTCACATTGCAATATAGCAAATGTAAGAGTGTCAGGCTTGAGACTGTCAAGTTCCAGACGGATACTTCGCGACAATGCCACCGACTTGATACCTTCACCGAACAAAGCCTTCATCTCACCTGCCAGACGGGTGTCAGCCTGTCCGCTGCGGGTATATACATCCAGTTGAGTCTTCAGGGAGTCTATTTCATGCTGCTGGGCTATAAGTTTCTGCTCACTCTTCTTATAGAAATCCTCCATCACCATCGACTTGATGTTGCTGATGTCCATCTCGCCATTGTTCACTCCCTGGAACACTACGAGCTTGGTTTTTCCCAGATTGTATTTTTCAAGCTTCTGCTCGGCCGCTGCTATCTGACTTTCAGACACTTCACTACCGACCATAACCACCTTAATCTCTCGTTTGGAATATGATATTTCCCTACTGAGAATCTGTGAATTCGGGAACTGAAGTTCCTCTGATATGTAATTGTTTGCAGCACTGTGATAGAATGTTTCTTTCACTATACCGTATGTAAGATATATTGCAGGACACATTGTCACCAAAGTTATAGCTATAATATACTTACGTACCAGTTTCTCGCGTGCCTTATCCACAAACTGCTTATGCTTGAATTTCATGAAACGCACCCCAAGGAAAGTGGCAAGACTTATAAACACAGAGTTGATGAAATACAGATAGAAAGCTCCCAGGAAATAAAGCAGATTACCCGTAGCAAGTCCGAATCCGGCAGTACAGAGTGGCGGCATCAATGCCGTAGCGATAGCCACACCCGGTATTACGTTACCTTTCTCCTTTGTAGCCACAGCCACTATACCTGCCAATCCACCCACAAGAGCAATGAACACATCGTATATAGTAGGCGAAGTGCGGGCCAGCAACTCCGACTGTACTTCATCGAGCGGAGTAAACGCAAAATATATAGTAGCTGTAGTGACACTGAACACAGTAGCGATGAAGTAACTCTTCAGGGAGCGTTTCATCAGCTCGAAATCGTTGATACCGATAGCAAGCCCCACACCCATTATAGGTCCCATAAGCGGAGAAATCAGCATGGCACCAATGATTACGGCCGTAGAATTGACATTCAGCCCCAATGAGGCAATGAAAGTGGCAAACACAAGAATCCACAGATTTGCACCGCGGAATTCCACACCATTACGGATGCTTTCAACAGTAAGTTGCTCATCCTCCATACTCTTGTTCAAATCCAGATAGTCATCGTAAAACTTTCTTATCAGGTACTTCTTTCTGTTGTTCAGTTCCATAATTATTTCTTTATAAATCGGTTAATAACAGGGATACTTCTCAAAGGTAAGTCTTTTTTTATGATATATGCAACAAACAGCGAAATCAATAATGTACGGAAAGCAATACGCAGCACTGTATTTTCGGGATAGATATAAACAGATGCCACATAAAGCACAGCAGCGAAAACAAGATAGACGAACATATCCTTTATCGGGTATGCCACAGGATATTTCTTCTGCCCTATGAAATAAGACAGAACAGTGATAAGTCCGTAACCTGCCACCGATGCCCATGCCGAAGCCAGATATCCGTACTGTGGCACCAGCCATATATTGAGTATAAGTATCACCGCACATCCTATAAGCGAGAAATATGCACCCCAGCGTGTCTCGTCAATCAGCTTATACCAGAACGACAGGTTGAAATAAATACCTTTCAGTATCTCCGCACCCATCACTATTGCAACCACGCTTAGTCCTTCCCAATAGTCCGAAGCCACCATATATTTCAGAATATCCATATAGAACATTACAGCCAGAAATGCCAGCAGAGAGAAGATAAAGAAATACTTCATGGCTCCTGCGTATGATGATGTACTGTCTTTCTTATTGCTATTGCCAAACACAAAAGGCTCGTAGGCATATCTGAAAGCCTGGGTAAACATTGCCATAATCATCGCTACCTTACTTGTAGCACTATAAATACCCAGCTGCACAAGTCCCTCCTGGCGGTCGTCATAAAGGAAAGGATATATCATCTTGTCTACAGTCTGATTTAATATCCCCACTACACCGAATATCAGTATCGGAAACGAATAGCTAAGCATACGTTTCTGAAGTTCAAAGTCCGGTTTCAAGGACAATTGTCTCAACTCAGGTATGAAAAATAACATCTGTGCCGCCGACATTATCAGATTCGACACGAATATGTAACCCACCAGATAGTCCGGATTGTAGAACCAGGACACCAGCGAAGGCGCATGCCCGTTAAGCCAGGGACACAGAAGCAGGAAAAACAGATTAAGAACAATATTTCCGATAATGTTGAAAAGCTTGATTGAAGCAAACTTTACAGGCTTTTTCTTATATCTGAGCCATGCGAAAGGAATGCAAAGAAAAGAATCCAGAGCCACTACCACCATCATCATTCCTACATAATCCTTATGGTCGGGATATTCCAGGAATTGCGATACAGGCTCTAAAAATATCAGACCAAGAATGACGAAAAGCAACGAAAGTCCTCCTACGAAAAGAGATGTATTCGAGAACACCTTAACAGGGTCCTCCTCCGACTTGTTTGCAAATCGGAAAAAACCTGTTTCCATACCGAAAGTAAGAAACACAAGTATCAGTGCCGTATAAGCATATACATTCGACACCACTCCGTAGCCTCCCGACTCCGCCGAGAGGACCGCTGTATATAGCGGAACGAGCAGATAGTTGAGGAAACGTCCTACTATGCTGCTCAGTCCGTAAATTGCTGTATCTTTAACTAGTGACACGTTTGTTAGTTGTTGGTTGTTAGTTTTTAGTTGTTGGTTTGCAACTAAAGGAATTAATCAAAAAGAGTTTTCTCCTGATGCCACATGTTCCTGCCCAGATGCTTATATGCCAGTTCTGTCACCTCACGGCCTCGCGGAGTACGTTTCAGGAAACCTTCCTTTATGAGGAAAGGCTCATACACCTCCTCCAGCGTACCAGGATCTTCACCCAAAGCAGTGGCAATCGTAGTAAGTCCTACAGGACCACCCTTAAACTTGTCGATAATAGTACAAAGAATCTTGTTATCTATCTCGTCCAGTCCATAACGGTCAATGTTCAGTGCTTCAAGAGCATATTTGGCTATCTTCAGGTCGATATGTCCGTCGCCCTTCACCTGAGCGAAATCACGTACCCTTCGGAGCAAGGCATTAGCTATACGCGGCGTACCACGGCTTCTTGAAGCAATCTCACCAGCAGCCTCAACATCGCAAGTCACTCCCAATATTCCAGCCGAACGCATCACTATTCGCGACAGCACCGTCTCGTCGTAATACTCAAGGTGAAGATTTATACCGAATCTGGCTCTGAGCGGCGCGGTAAGCAATCCGCTGCGTGTAGTAGCCCCCACCAGAGTAAAAGGATTCAAATCAAGCTGTATGCTTCGTGCCGACGGTCCTTTGTCTATCATTATATCTATACGATAATCTTCCATTGCCGAATACAGGAACTCCTCAACCACCGGACTCAGACGGTGAATTTCGTCGATGAAAAGAACATCGTTAGGTTCCAGACTGGTCAGTACCCCAGCCAGATCGCCCGGTTTGTCAAGCACCGGTCCCGAAGTGACCTTGAACCCCACCCCAAGCTCATTGGCTATGATATTACTCAATGTAGTTTTTCCAAGTCCCGGAGGCCCGTGAAGCAGCACATGGTCCAGAGCCTCGGCTCTGAGTCTTGCAGCCTTCACAAAGATACGCAGATTGTCCACCACCTTGTCCTGTCCGCTGAAATCCTCGAACTGCAGCGGACGGAGAGCGTTCTCGAAATCGCGTTCCATTCCCGTAGGCTTATAGTCTCTTATATCAAACTGATCTTCCATAAATTATTTTAAATACAGACACAAAAGTACAAAAGAAAATAACGAGCAACATATTAATAAGAAAAAAAATTATAGTATATTTGTAAACAAAGAGGTCTATTGCTTTGTTATATATTGTAGTTTATTTTAATATATGCAATTATGAAAACAAGAAGTTTATTTACAGCAGTATTACTTTCATTAAGTAGTTTTGCGGTTGCACAGTCAGGTGCAACAGACGTTGAAAAGAAATCGGAGTTCCAGCCTCACTGGTACATGCAGATTCAGGCAGGTGCATCACATACTGTAGGTGAAGCTTCATTCGGGGATTTAATTTCTCCGGCAGCAGGAATCTATGGTGGTTATCAGTTCACTCCATTATGGGGTCTCCGTGCCGGAATCACAGGATGGCAGAGCAAAGGCGCGTGGGCAAACCCTCTAACAATCTACAAATATAATTATCTTCAGGGTAATATTGATGCTACACTCGATTTAGGCAATCTCTTCGGAGGATATAAGTGCAGTCGTATAGTAAATCCTTACATCTTTGCCGGTATCGGTCTTAATGGCGCATTCAACAATGACGAGGCAGTAGCTTTAAGCAATCAAGGTTATAAACTGGCATATTTATGGGATAAGAGCAAGTTCAATGTTGCCGGACGTGCCGGATTGGGCTTGAATTTCAGACTGTCAGAAAAAGTACTGTTCAATATCGAGGCAAACGCCAATGTTTTGTCCGATAAGTATAATTCAAAGAAAGCAGGAAATGCCGACTGGCAGTTTAACCTCCTTGGAGGATTCACATTCAAGTTCGGCAAGAGCTGCAAGAAAGCAGAGCCTGTAGTATATGAACAGCCAGCTCCTGTACAACCAGCTCCTGTACAACCTGCTCCTGCACCAGTAGAAGAGAAGAAAGAAGAACCTGCACCAACTCCTGTAGCTGTTAAGGAAGAAGTAAAACCAATGACTCAGAACATCTTCTTTGCAATATCATCATCTGATATCCGCGAATCCGAGAACAGCAAGATAGCATCTTTGGTAGAGTATATGAAAGAGAATCCTTCTTCTAAAGTCACAGTTTACGGATATGCCGACAAGCAGACAGGAAATGCAAGATTCAACAAGTCACTCTCAAAGAAACGTGCTGAATCTGTAGCCGACAGACTTAAATCGGAAGGCATTTCAGCCGAACGCATCACAGTAGATTACAAAGGAGATACAGAACAACCTTTCAGTACAATGGAACAGAACCGTGTAAGTATCTGTATAGCCCAATAAATCAGGCACTTTAATACATTAAATACCCATATTTTACTTTAATACAAAAAAGAAGGTTGTCCACAAGGGTAACCTTCTTTTTTGTATATATTCATGTTTAATCTTTTAAAACAGTAGTATTATGGGAATAAAATTAGTAAAAAGACAGATTTCAGACGGTCGTTATTCATTGTATTTAAGTACTTGTGTCAATGGGACCCGCAAAAAAGAAGCCTTGGGAATAATACTGGAAAAAGGTCACGACAAAGTCACCAAAGAACTAAACAAGATTAAAATCTCAATAGCCCGCTCGCTACAAATAAAAAAAGAGCTTGATTTCCTGCTGAAAAAAATTCCGGACTACACCTACAGTCCTCCATCCTCACAAGACTCACAACCGGACGAGCAACAGAAAGAAGACAAAAATCTGTTCGAAATCTTCTCTGAGTATATCGACAGCTATAACAAAGCCGATATAAGAATCCTAAAAGCCTCGTATAACCATCTGCTTGAATATGCCCAAACCAGCATTCTTCCCCTTTCATCAATAAACAAAAGATTCTGCAGCGGTTTCCTGGATTATCTGTACCGTAAATTCCGTGGCAACACCCCATCACTTTACTTCAAGAAATTCAAGAATCTGCTCAGTCTCTGCATAGACGAGGGATACATTGAAAAAAATCCGGCAGTAAACATACATCCTGTACAAGGATACGCATTAACCAAAGAAATACTAACTTCCTCCGAAATAACCAGACTGGCACTGACCCCATGCAGCAACCCACAGATAAAACGCGCCTTCCTGTTCTCATGTCATAGCGGCCTGCGATGGTGCGACATCAAGCAACTGAAATATGAGAACATCGATTTCTCGCGAAATCTGCTACGAATTACCCAACAGAAAGTCTCCACCCATTCCGGAAGCGCAGTGCTGTTCCTGAATCTCAATAACAGTGCCATGAGAATTATAGAAGCCAATGCATCCGAACGAAAGGGACTTATTTTTAATCTGCCCACCCACGCACGTGCCCTGAGAGTATTAAAAGAATGGACTCAGAAAGCCGGTATACAAAAGCATATATCCTTCCACTGCGCCCGCCACACATTCATCACCATGCTCATCGACAACGGTGCCGGCATAAAGACAGCAGCCTCACTTGCAGGACATTCCAGCACTCGCCACACGGAAAAATACATACATGTGATAGACCATCAGAAGCAAAATGCGGTCGATAATCTCCCCAACCTGCCACCGGAAATTATTTTCTGAAAGAAAATTTAGTTATTTATAATCTTTTTACTTACTTTTGCGGCAAACTATTATTAAATACAAATAACCATTATTTGAATAACTATAATATGGGTACAATAAAAATTAATATCAAACGAATAACAGAGACTAACTTCTCTATAAACAAGGAAATAATGGACGATGCCTCGAAACCTCTTGATGCAAGAATGGGCTTTGAATTATTGTCCGACATTAAAAAAGATTTACTTACTATAGCTACTCAAATAGCATATATAACTCCCGCTTCAGAGATTGGAGCCGTTCTGACATTCCACTATACACTCGAGGTAATCAGTCTGAAAGACCTTCAGTACGTAAGCAATCCTGCCAAAGGCACTCACGACTATAAATTCCCAAACGGCTTTATCGAGGCTGTTCTGACAGATGTTTATGCTACAGGACGTGTGTTGATGGCTTCACATCTTAAGGGTACACGTCTTGAAGGCAGCTATCTTCCATTCGGTGGTGCAGGCAATCTGATAAAACTGATGAAAAAGAAATAACAAATAATTAAGAAAAATATTTTTTAGAAGGATGTTTCAATTTATTTTGAGACATCCTTCTATTTTTATATAGATCCGTACTATTTTATAAAAATTGTCGGCACGACAACTTACATCACTCGCCACCCTCGCTACAGAGCCTTCCGAGGCATGTTCTGTGGGTTTGCAATACCGTATCGTTGTCTGTTTATGTCCCTTGTATGTCCCTTGTTTCCATCCTTGCATATATAATACTTGTTTCTGCATGTTTTGTTTATAATAAGTTGAATTATAACCATTTAATTCTTTTAATTTATAAATTAAAATTTTTTTATCATGAGAAAAAAGTATTTAAGTGCACTTCTGTTCGGAGCCCTTTTGGTAACTTCGGCAGGAACATTTACGTCTTGTAAGGACTATGATGATGATATCAAGAACTTGCAGGAACAAATTGACAAGAAGGCTTCTCTTGAAGAACTACAAGAACAGATTTCTACAATGAAATCTGATGTAGAAACAGCTAAAGCTGAAGCTGAAGAAGCAAAACAGAAAGCTGAAGAAGCATTGCAGAAAGCGACTGAAAATGCAGGTGGCTTGTCACAAGAAGAAGTCCAGGCATTAATTGATCAGGCTGAAGCTGATATTCAGGCTCAGATAAATCAACTTGCAAAATTGACAGATGTTGATGCTAAAATTGAAGCTCTGAAAGTAGAATTGGCTTCCACTTATCTGACAGAAGAAGATTTAGCTAATATTAAAACTGATATCACAAATTTGTGGAATGAAATTGAAAAAGTTGTAGGTAAAGTACTTAATAGTTTGGTTTATCAGCCATCTTTGTATGTTAATGGTATTGAAGCTACAGAGTATGCTTGGATGCAGTATGATCAGTTGAAATCTGCAACAAATACACAGAAGAAATATCAAGATGATGAAGGTGTATGGTGCGAAGTGATAACTTCGGTTTCAGAATGGAATTATACTTTTGATGTTACAAAAGAATTTAATCCTGAAATTTATGTAGACTATCATGTTAATCCTTCTAAAGCTACTATAGCTAAAGAAAATCTTTCTTTGATTTCAGGTGATGCTGAAGTTGTGAATACACGTGCTTCTGAGTCTGCTCCTAAGATCGGTACTGGTGATATCAAATATGAAAATGGAATTCTTTCTGTTCCAGTTGTTGCTATTGGTAGTAAGATAAAAGGTAATCACACGACTGATGGTGAAACAGCTGATTTGACTAAAGCTTCTATATTTGCTCTTCAGGCCAACGTTAAAACTTCAAATGGAGAAGACCGTGTGGTAACTTCTGATTATGCTTCATTGTATTCTTCTGTTATTACTCCTCAAGCTATAGCATATAATACAACTGAGTACAATGGCTTTGATATCGATGCAAAAGGTTGTGCAGCTACTAATGATGAATTGTGGCCTTCAGTTGGGGAAGCATTGGGAAATGTTCCTACAATAAAAGTGGCTTATAATTCTCAAGTAGACTTGAAGACATTACTTGAACTTCACTATAAGCATGAATCTTTAACTAGCAATAATGGTGAACATAAAGTATGGAAGTTGGGTGAAAAAGCACAGTATGGTTTGAAATATGATTTTGCTTTAATTCAATATAAAGCAGGTACTAATGTAACTGAAGACAGTAAATATGTTGATCAGGAACTTGCTGAAACCGGTGTTATTGCTCCAAGAATTGTTGATGCTAGTGGAAATACAACAGGAAGTACAGGTATATCTTCAGTAGGTAGACATCCTTTGGTTAGAGTTCGTGTACTCGATTCTAACAATAAGGTTGTACTTCACGCTTATGTTAAACTAGAAATCGTTCAGACAGTAGTAGATCTAGTTACTGATGAGTTCATATTACCTGAAATAAAGTTCGGATGTGATGCTTACTTAGGAAAATTGACTTGGGCTCAGATGTCTAGCCAGTTGATTGAAGAGACAGGCTTGTCAAGAGAACAGTTCCAGGCATTGTATAAAGTAGATGTAAAAGCTGATAATACAACTGTTAAGCAGTTCAAGAAAGTAAATGGCAAATTCGTAGAATGTACTGCTGCGGCTGATATCTATGGAACTGTAACTGAAACTCAAGACTATATTGAAGGTACAACTACTCCGGTTCTTAACTGGGAATTGTTAGATGAAGATCAGCAGAGAATTTATGAACTTACAGATCATACTAAGTTGATTTATGTAAGATATGTACGTAAATCTACTAATCCTGATCAAACATCTAACGAACGTCCTGTTTATCTGCCAATGAAAGTTACTACTCTTAAACCAGAAGGTGCTGTTGTAACTAAGATTGATGAATATTGGTACAATAATAGTACAAATACTCGTTTGAATGTAAATTATCCTGCAGATGGTGAAAATACACTAGTTTATAAAGTTGATTTGAATCAAGTATGGAAAGGCAATAAGCCTGTATTTAATCCAACAGCCGGATTTGATTCATACACAAATACAATTTTGGCAAACCAGAATGGTACTAATGGTGGTTATAAATATTACTTCGCTGATACAAAGGATTACGAAGTAACTGATTTGAATAAAAATAAATATATAATCTTTGCTGGACAAAACGGTAGTAAGGTAATAAAAGCAACAGGTATGAATGGCAACCAGTATGAAGTAACAAAAGATAATGAGTTGAAGTATGCATTATCTACTGCATCTGGTGTTTATGAAAATACTTCTTTATACGCAAAGAACGTTGCAACTGGAACTATTACTGAAATTGCTACAATTAATCAGGGTGACGGTACAATCCAATATTTGAACAATGATGTTGCTAAATTACTTCTTAATGCTTATCATCATAAAGATGCGAAATTGTTTGCTCAGATTGGAGTTTGTGCTTATAGCTCATGTGGTATAGCATTGGCATTGGATGGTTCTAATTATCCTGCATACTTCTTACGTCCAATCTCTATGAAAGGTAATAAATCAGGTACATTTATTGATGCTCAAGCTAACGGTTCTACAATCAACATAGCAGAGGTATTTGATTTTGTAGACTGGAGAGACGAAGAATTTAAGAAAGGAACTGATTATAGCAATGTTTGGCTGTATGCATTCTATAACATTAAAGCAGTTCATGTTAAGCTTGCTGATATTACTACTACATTGAATGGTGGAAAACTTGGTATTGATAAGTTGACATCTATTACAAATAAGATTGAAATAAATCAGTTGGATGCTGCCGGTAATAAAGTAACTAAGGGTACTGATGGTAATCCAGTTAGTCCTGTATCTTTGAACTTGACTCGTTATAATGCTGAATCAAATGGTACAGTTGCGACATGGAATGCTATAGTAGAAGCAATGGGTAAGATCAAGTATGAAAACAATGGTAATAATGTTCAAGGATTTACATTACGTATTCCTGTTGAATTTACTTACGATTGGGGTACTATTAGTTCTTACGTAGATGTTGATGTGAAAGATACAATGGGTAACTAATAAAATAGTACCATCGTATTAAATATTAATTAGGGCGGGAATCGCATTAGCGACCCCGCCTTTTTTTTAAAATTTATGAACTATGAGCCGAAGTTTTACTATAACTACAATAATTACAATTTTAATTCTAGCCTTATTTTCATGTAATGATAATAAGCAAAGCATGAAATACCAAAATGTTAATGCATCATTTATTCAAACCCTCTCCAATAGGGATACTATGGACGTTTTAAATCTTTCAAGACAATGTATGCAAGTTCTTAAAACCGATATTGATAGCGCACTGAATTATATTTATTATATTCAGGGGGATACACTTTTGCTTCCACTCAGTACAAATAGAAAGGAATTCTTAAAGGCTACTTTAAAT
>NZ_JADYTF010000077.1 GCF_021530995.1 Bacteroides caecigallinarum | reverse complement strand
CGTTTACCATGTATATACTCTTATACGAGTCGAATAATCAAATGCCAAAGTTACAAAAAAAGATTGTTCGGCTAAAGCAATTGGTTGATAAAAATACCCTTCTGCAGATAAAAAATATTGTGAAAAATTAGTTCACTTCTTAGGAAAAGATTAATTTCGTGACCTAAAATCAAATGGAAAATTATTATGGAAATAACAGGAAGAATTATTGCTGTTCTTGAGCCTCGTGGTGGTGTGTCGAAATCTGGAAACAACTGGAAGGTTCAGGAGTATGTTTTGGAAACTAACGAGCAGTATCCTCGTAAGATGTGTTTTGACGTGTTTGGTGAAGATAAAATCCAGCAGTTCAACATACAGGCAGGTGAAGAACTTACAGTTTCGTTCGATATAGATGCCCGCGAATGGCAGGGCAGATGGTTTAACAGTATCAGAGCATGGAAAGTGGAAAGACCTTCTCAGAATATGGGTATGCAGCCTCAGCCGGCTGATTATTCTTTCCCTCCGGTATCATCGGCTCCTGTGCCTCCTGCTGACTTCTCGGCTACTGACGATAAGGACGATCTGCCTTTCTGATAATAAGGGATTTATAAAAAGAAAACAGCCATACCGCATTTCGATTTGAAGTGTTGCGGTATGGCTGTTTTTTTATTCTTGTGTTTAGGTAATTATGAATTCATGCTCAGCAGGAACTCGTCGTTGTCTTTAGTCTTTTCAAGTCTGTCTTTTACGAAATCCATTGCTTCTACAGGGTTCATGTCTGACAGATATTTGCGCAGAATCCACATTCTGTCAAGAGTAGTCTTGTCAAGTAGCAGGTCGTCGCGGCGTGTACTTGATGCTACAATGTTTACTGCAGGGAATATGCGCTTGTTGCTCAAGTTTCTGTCAAGCTGCAATTCCATGTTACCTGTACCCTTGAATTCTTCGAAGATAACTTCGTCCATCTTGGAACCTGTGTCGATGAGGGCTGTTGCAATGATAGTGAGCGAACCGCCTCCTTCGATATTACGTGCTGCACCGAAGAAACGTTTCGGCTTATGGAGTGCGTTTGCATCGACACCACCCGACAATACCTTACCGGATGCAGGCGATACAGTGTTGTAGGCACGTGCAAGACGGGTGATAGAGTCGAGGAATATTACTACATCGTGTCCGCTTTCCACCATACGTTTGGCTTTTTCAAGTACTATGCCCGCAATCTTTACGTGGCGTTCTGCCGGTTCGTCGAAAGTAGAGGCAATCACTTCTGCTTTTACGCTGCGTGCCATGTCTGTAACTTCTTCCGGACGTTCGTCGATGAGAAGCATTATCATGTATACTTCAGGGTGATTTTCCGCAATAGCGTTTGCTATATCCTTCATAAGGATAGTCTTACCGGTCTTAGGCTGTGCCACGATAAGTGCACGCTGTCCCTTACCGATAGGAGAGAACATGTCGACTACACGTGCTGACAAATTGTCATCATATCCCTTGCAGAGTTTGAATTTTTCATCTGGGAACAATGGTGTCAGATGGTCGAATGGTATACGGTCGCGAACCAGTGCAGGGTCGGCACCGTTTATCTTGTTTACTTTTACAAGTGGGAAATATTTTTCACCTTCTTTTGCAGGACGGATTGTGCCTTCCACTACGTCTCCTGTCTTAAGGCTATATGTCTTTATTTGCGACTGAGATACGTAGATGTCGTCCGGTGAAGAAAGATAATTATAGTCTGATGAACGAAGGAATCCATATCCGTCAGGCATGATTTCAAGAACGCCTGAACCTGAGATTATGTCTTCGAAATCGTAAACTTTTTCAACTGGTTTGGCTGGTTGTTGAGGTTCCGGCTCCTGTATCTGTTGAGTTGTCTCTTCTATATTCTGTTGAGATTCAGGAGCAGGTAATTTTATCTGTTGTACGGCAGGCAGTGAATTCTGTTGTGTCGCAGGTTCAGTTTGCTGTTTATTTTGCTGCTGTTTGTTGTTTTGAGCCTTGTTCTGCTGCTGTTTCTTATTGTTCTTTTTCTGTTTCTGCTGGAACTTATTGTCGTTCTGTGGCATAACAGGCGGTTCCACTTTTGTGGCTTCGAATTTTCCTAGCAATTCAGAAGGGATTTCAAATTTCTCAGAAGGAAGATCTTCTATTGGAATGAAGTCATCTCCACCCTTTAAATCCAGAGGAGGAAGCTCCATGTCGTCGTCCATAAATATTGGAACAGGAATTTCTTTCTTTTCTTCTATATTGGCTTTTGTGTTTTCACTATTTAAGAGTGTTTCTGTATTATCCTCTGTTTCCGTATTGTTTGAAATTTCGCCGTTGTTTGGCTTTACCTTGTTTTTTGTTCCAGGTTTTCTGCCTCTTTTTGCTTTAGGCTTTTCTTCAGTTGCAATTACCGGTGTTGCTCCTGTTTCTGTGGTGATTTCTTTTTTCTCTTCAGTATTTTCTTTTGAAATATTTCTTGTTTGTACCGAAGGGCTGTTGGCTTCAAGTTTCAAAGCTTTGTCTTTTGTTGCCGTATAAACTTTGTCGCCGTCTTTTTTGACGCTTATTCTTGTCCTTTTCTTTGTTTTTGCGTCACCTGTTTTGTCTGTATTTGCTTTCTGAGATGCACTTTTAATGGCTTGTTCGTCAAGGATCTTATAGACAAGTTCCTCTTTTTTTAGTGCATTAGTTTTTTTCAGACCCAACTCTTTGGCTATTTCTTGCAATTCAGACAGGTCTTTTTCATTTAATTGTATGATATTATACATAAAAGTGTGTGTATAAAATGTTATATTATAGTAATATTATATCCAAAATAAAGCTTATAGTGTTTTTGCTCAATATACACTTCAAGAGTGCATACATCCAAAGACTATAATACTTGTGTAAATGTAACTTACTAAAAGATTGTTTGATTTATATTTGAAGAATTGTAGCGTGTTAAAGCATTCCCATGATGCTGTGCTACCTGAGTACAAAAGTACATATTTTTATTTTGTTTGCAAAGTTTTTGTCTGTTTTTTGCGTTTATACAATGGTAAAATCAGGATTTTGTGTTAATTTAGCGTGCGAAAAATATTATTAATATCAAAAACATTTATGAAGAAGGTTATTTTTACAGAGAAAGCGCCTGCTGCTATAGGTCCATATAGCCAGGCTATAGAAGCTAACGGTATGGTTTTCATGTCAGGTCAGATTCCTGTTAATCCTGCTACAGGTGAATTCGTAGAGGGAGGTATTGTTGAGCAGACTACACAGGTGTTCGAAAATATCAAGAATGTGTTGGCAGAGGCTGGTCTTACTACTGCGAATGTGGTTAAGACAACTGTTTTCCTGGCAGATATGTCAATGTTTGCAGAAATGAACGAAGTTTATGCAAAATATTTTGAAGGAGCATATCCGGCTCGTTCTGCAGTGGCTGTCAAGGCTTTGCCAAAAGGCGCTTTGGTAGAAATCGAATGTATTGCCGTAAGATAATTTTTGTTGTTTGAGGCATAATGGAAAACTCTCTGTCATTCCGCTTGTTTTGAATGACAGAGAGTTCTTTTTTTTGTTTGTCAGCAAAGTTTATTCGCCGGTTTTTATTACTATTTCTTTTTCTTCCTCATCGGTATCTACAGATATGCGGCATCCTTCGCTTAATTCCGTTTCTACCAGATATTCAGCCAGTTTGTCTTCTATATTGTTCTGGATAGCTCTTTTGATAGGGCGGGCGCCATACTGAGTGTCTTCACCTTTTCTGGCTATCAGGCTTTTGGCTCTTTCTGTTATCGAAATATTGTAACCAAGATTGCTGATTCTGCCGAACAGTCCGTTGAGCTCTATTTCGGTTATTTTTACCAAATTCTCATGGTTAAGCTGTTTGAACGGAATAATGTCGTCCAGACGGTTGATAAACTCTGGGGCAAAAGTCTTTTCGAGCGCTTTCCTGATTATATCGTTAGAGTGCTCCTCGTCATCTTTACGTGAGATGGCATTGAAGCCTATTCCTTTGCCGAATTCTTTCAGCTGTCGGCTTCCCACGTTCGATGTCATGATTATTACGGTATTCTTGAAATCTACTGTTCTGCCTGTGCTGTCGGTCAGTCTTCCCTCGTCCATTATCTGTAGAAGGAAGTTGAACACGTCGTGATGGGCCTTTTCTATTTCATCCAGTAGTACAATTGAGTACGGCTTGCGTCTTACTTTTTCTGTAAGTTGTCCACCTTCATCATATCCGATATATCCCGGAGGTGCTCCAACCATTCTTGATACTGCATATTTCTCCATATATTCGCTCATGTCGATACGGATGAGCGAGTCTTTAGAACCGAAAAGCTCTTCGCCTAAAATTTTTGCCAGATGGGTTTTACCTACTCCGGTAGGACCTGTAAACAGGAATGTACCAATAGGCTTGTTAGGGTCTTTCAGTCCCACACGGCTGCGTTTGATAGCCTTAACGAGTTTCTCTACAGCATCGTTCTGTCCGATAACTTTTGAAGTGAGGGCCTCCTGCATGTGTTTCAGCTTGTTGGCTTCCGTGCTGCCTACTTTTTTCAATGGGACTCCGGACATCAATGATACTATTTCTTCGATGTTCTCTTTGTTTACAGTCTCACGGTTCTGTCTGGATTTCTCGTATACTTCCTTTTTTATTATCTCCAATTGGTTCTGGAGCATCTTTTCCTTGTCTCTGAGCCCTGCCGCCAGTTCATAATTCTGAAGCTTGATGGCCTCATTCTTATGTTCGTTGGTCTCCTTTATCAGTCTTTCCTGTTCATCAATTTCTTTAGGAACAGAAACATTCATCAGATGAATTCTGGAGCCGGCTTCGTCTATTGCGTCGATAGCCTTGTCCGGAAAGAATCTGTCTGTGATATATCTGTCAGTCAGTTCCACGCATGTCTTTATCGCCTCGTCGGTGTATCTCACATTATGGTAATCCTCGTACTGCTCCTTTATGTTCATAAGGATTTGCAGAGTTTCTTCCTTAGTGGTAGGCTCTACATTTACTTTCTGGAACCTTCTTTCCAGAGCGCCGTCTTTTTCGATTGATTTTCTGTATTCGTCCAGTGTTGTAGCTCCGATACACTGCAGTTCGCCTCTTGCCAACGATGGTTTCAGTATGTTTGCCGCATCCATCGAACCGGCTGCCGATCCTGCGCCTATTATGGTATGTATCTCGTCAATGAAAAGAATGACATTCTTATTGCTTTTCGCTTCATTGATGATTTTGATGATTCTTTCTTCAAATTCGCCGCGGTATTTTGTTCCTGCCACTACTGAAGTCAGGTCAAGCATTATTATAATCTTGTCAAACAGTATTCTTGGAACTTTCTTTTCGGCAATTCTGGCTGCCAGTCCTTCTACTATTGCAGATTTTCCTACGCCCGGCTCACCTATCAGGACAGGGTTGTTTTTCTTTCTGCGACACAGTATTTGAGTCACGCGTTCTATCTCTTTTTCGCGTCCCACGACCTTGTCAAGCTTTCCGCTGGCAGCAGCCTGAGTCAGATCTATACCGAATTTGTTAAGGAAAGGAAGTTTGTTGTCGCCGTTGTCTGTCTTTTCCTTTTGTGTCTGGGAGATATTATCGCTGTTCCCCCTTGAAAAATTACCGAAATTACCTGAACTTTTGTTCCAGTCACGACGTTCTATTCCGTCATCTTCCTCTTCATTCTCGTCAAAACTCAGTCCTGAAGATGGGGTAGAGGATGAATTTCCGGAAATTCTGCCTGTTATTTTTTCGTAAGTGATATTGTTTTGCATCAATATTTGTGCTGCGTTGTTTTTTTCTTCTTTCATGATTCCCAATAAAATGTGTTCTGATCCTATTTCGTCTTTATTTTGTAGCTTTGATTCCAGCAGACATAATCTTAATACCCTTGTGGATTTATCGTCAAAGTATAAATCCTTTAATTCCACTTTTTCAGGTTCCGTTTCATTCAGATTGTTCCTGATGGCTTCTTCCAGCTCTGTCCTGATTTTCTTTAAATCAGCATAAAGACTTTTTATTATTGTATTTGCATGACAGTCATCGTCCCTTATGATTCCTAAAAGGATATGTTCGGGCATAATGAATGGGGCATCCGTTCTGGCTGCCTCTTCCTTGCTGTAAATAATGACGTTTGTAGCTTCTTTCGTATATGATATTTTATTCATCTCTCCGTGCTTGCTCTCTTGTGTGATAAATAAAAAATGTAAAGTTTCAGTGTCTTGCCGTACAATATTTGGCAAATATATCATTTTATAATGCAACCAACAAATTCTGTGCCATTATTTATGTCCTGAAATATTGTCTTGTTTTATCCTCATTTGAGTAAAAAAGTTTAATCTTGTACACATTTTCACGTAAAAAGTTTCGTATATCGTCTAAAAGTAGTACTTTAGCATGGTTTTTCGTGAACCGAAAGAGATGTATAATTAATATTTGTTTAAATGCAAGAACAAGACAGAATTATAAAAATTAACATCGAAGAGGAAATGAAGTCGTCGTACATCGATTACTCAATGTCTGTAATCGTGGCACGCGCCCTCCCGGATGTGAGAGATGGATTCAAACCAGTACATCGCCGTATACTGTACGGAATGATGGAGCTGGGAAATACTTCGGACAAACCTTATAAGAAATCAGCCAGAATAGTTGGTGAGGTGCTTGGTAAATACCACCCGCATGGTGACTCGTCTGTTTATGGGGCATTGGTACGTATGGCGCAGGATTGGGCTATGCGTTATCCTTTGGTTGACGGACAGGGTAACTTTGGCTCTGTCGACGGTGACAGTCCGGCTGCCATGCGTTATACTGAAGCAAGACTTAAGAAGATAGGTGAGGAAATGATGCAGGACTTGTACAAGGAGACTGTTGATTTCCAAAACAACTTCGATGATACTCTCCAGGAACCTACCGTTATGCCTACACGTATTCCGAACCTGCTGGTGAACGGTGCTTCCGGTATTGCCGTAGGTATGGCAACCAATATGCCGACACACAATCTGGCTGAGGTTATTGACGGATGTGTGGCATATATCGACAATAATGAAATAGATGTTGATGGCCTGATGCAATATATCAAGGCTCCTGATTTCCCTACAGGCGGATATATATATGGTGTAAGTGGAGTAAGAGATGCATACGAAACAGGTCGCGGACGTGTAGTGATGCGCGCCAAGACTGAAATCGAGACTCACACTAATCATGACAAGATAATCGTAAACGAAATCCCTTATAACGTAAACAAGAAAGAACTTATCGAGCATATCGCTTCCCTAGTAAACGAGAAGAAGATTGAAGGTATCTCATACGTGAACGACGAATCCGACCGCGAAGGTATGCGTATCGTGATAGACGTGAAGCGTGATGCCAATGCAAGTGTAGTTCTGAACAAACTGTTCAAGATGACTGCATTGCAGACTTCTTTCGGAGTGAACAATATCGCTCTTGTCAAGGGACGTCCTCGTCTGCTCAATCTTAAAGACCTGATAAGACTGTTTGTCGAACACAGACACGAAGTAGTTATACGCCGTACTCAGTACGATTTGCGTAAGGCACAGGAACGTGCACACATTCTTGAAGGTCTTATCATCGCTTCGGACAATATTGATGAAGTTATAAAAATAATACGTGCAGCCAAGACTCCTAACGAAGCCATCACTAACCTGATGAACCGCTTTGAACTCAGTGAAATCCAGGCACGTGCTATCGTAGAGATGCGTCTCCGCCAGCTGACAGGTCTGTTGCAGGAACAGCTTCATGCCGAATACGAAGAGATTATGAAGCAGATAGCTTACTATCAGGAAATCCTTTCAAACGATGAACTCTGTATGAAGGTTATCAAGGACGAACTGATAGAAGTTAAGGAAAAATATGGCGACAAGCGTCGCTCTGAAATAGTTTATGCTTCGGAAGAATTCAATCCTGAAGACTTCTATGCAGACGATCAGATGGTTATCACTATCTCTCATCTGGGATATATCAAGCGTACTCCGCTGGCTGACTTCCACGCACAGAACAGAGGCGGTGTAGGTTCAAAAGGCAGTGAAACCCGCGATGAGGACTTCATTGAACATATCTATCCGGCTACAATGCACAACACTATGCTGTTCTTCACTCAGAAAGGTAAGTGCTACTGGCTGAAGGTGTATGAAATTCCTGAAGGAAACAAGACTTCAAAGGGACGTGCAATACAGAACCTGCTTAACATCGAAAGTGATGATGCTGTAACTGCATACTTGCGTGTGAAGAATCTTAATGACAAGGAATTCATCAACAGCCATTACGTATTATTCTGCACTAAACAGGGTGTTATCAAGAAAACACTCCTTGAACAGTATTCACGTCCACGTCAGAATGGTGTGAACGCTATTACTATCCGCGAAGACGACAGAGTGATAGAAGTTCGTATGACTAACGGTAACAATGAAATTGTTATAGCAAACCGTAACGGACGTGCCATACGTTTCCACGAAAGTGCCGTACGCGAAATGGGACGTACTGCTACCGGTGTACGTGGTATTACTATTGACGAAGACGGACAGGATGAAGTTATAGGAATGATTTGCATTAAGGATCCTGAAAAGGAAACTATAATGGTGGTTTCTGAAAACGGTTATGGTAAACGTTCTGACATCGAGGACTACCGCAAGACAAACCGTGGCGGTAAAGGTGTCAAGACATTGAACATTACCGAGAAGACAGGCTCACTTGTTGCAATCAAATCTGTGACAGACGAAAATGACCTGATGATTATAAACAAGTCCGGTATAACAATCCGTGTCAAAGTGGCTGATTTCCGTATTATGGGACGTGCTACTCAGGGTGTTAAACTTATCGATCTTGAGAAACGAAATGACAGTATCGGTTCTGTATGTAAGGTAACTTCACAGGCAGAAGAAGAGGCAGCTGCCACTCAGGAAGAAGTTTCTCAGGAGAATGAGACTGAAAACAATACTAATGAACCCCAAGAAGAGAATAATTAAAACAATTGACTTACTAAAATTTAAAACATTATGAAAAAAGTATTACTAACTGCAGCTGTGCTGTTTACTACATGCGCAGTATCAGCACAGACTAGTGTTGTAAAAGAAGCGAAATCTTCTAAGAGTGATCCTGTAAAGGCTGCTCAGATTATTGAACCTGCATTGAGCGATCCTACAACAGCCAATGATCCTGAAACATGGAAGCTTGCCGGGGATTTCCAGAAAGCAATCTACGACGATGAGAATATGAAACTCTATCTTCCAGGTGGACAGGCAGACACTACTAAGTTGTATAACAGTTTGGCTAAAATGTTCGAATATTACATGAAATGTGATGAAGTAGAACAGGCTAAGGTTGCAAGCGGCGAGCTTAAGAAACCAAAACTCAGAAAGAAATTGGCTAAGACATTGGTTTCTGTACGTCCTAACTTGACAAATGCAGGATCTGATGCATACAATTCAGGTAAGTATGATGCTGCTTTGCAGTTCTTCGGACTTTATTGCGATGCTGTTACTGCACCTATATTCTCAGATATGGATGAGGTTAAGAACGATACACTTGTTCCTCTTATTGCAAACTATGCTACACTGGCTGCCAATTCATTGAAAAACAATGAAGCAGTTATCAAGTATGCGGAAATGGGAAAGAACCACAAGGAAGAAGGTTACAGAGCTTTGATGTGTCTTGCTGAAGTTTATAAGTCAGATGAGGCTAAAGACTCAATTAAATGGCTTGCTGCAATCAAGGAAGGTGTAGAAAGATTCCCAAATCAGGAATATTTCGTAGGTAACCTGATGGACAACTATATTCAGAAAGGTCAAGTAACAGAAGCTTTGGCTGAAATTGACGGTATCATTGCTAATAATCCTTCTGCATATTTCTTGTATGTAAAAGGTGTACTTCAGTATGAAAACAAAGACTATGAAGGTGCAATAGCTACATTGCAGCAGATTGTTGACAAGAACGACGGTTTCGTGGCAGAAGCATATTCCAAAATGGGTGACTGCTACTTCTTCCCTGGTCAGGATATAGAAGAAGCTAACTCTCAGCTTGCAATGGACGATCCTAAATATGCAGAAGGTGAAGCTAAGATTAAAGAACTTTATTCAAAAGCATTGCCATACTACGAAAAAGCTAAAGAGATAGCTCCAGACAACAAAGCTTTGTGGGGACAGTACATGTTGAGAATCTATTGGAAACTTAACAGAGCTGAATACGAAGCTCTTGAAAAAGAACTTGGATATTAATCTTATAGGTTCAGATATGAAACAAAAAATCCTGGTCGGTTGAGATCAGGATTTTTTGTTATTATATGTTTTAAAGAGTTATGTAATGGCAGATGTAATTGATAAAATCAGAACTTAAAGCTTATGCTACCGTATGGAAGACAATTCTCTGATAAATGTACAGAATAGAAATCCACTATATCTTCTTCAGGCGGATTGCCAAGCAGGTTATACAGACCACATCTGAGAAGCAGCAATTTGTCTCCGAAATCTTTCTTGAATGTGTATCCTATGTCAATTCTGTAATTGAATTCTCCTCGTGTTTGCCTGAATCCCAAATCCTTGTCGCTCTCATTCTGAAGTCTGTAGGCAGAGCGAAACCATTGAAACTGATATAATGGTAGAACTGTTCCATCTTGGAAAAATTCAGATATATCAGATTGTTTTTCCCTGGTGTGAAATTCAATGCGAATCGAGGTTGAATGCTGTAATAATTTCGGAAATTTACAGGATTGTATGCTACGAAATGTACTCCTACACGCGTAGAAACCTTGTCTGTTATGCGGACGTTATTGTCGTAGTACAGCGAATACTGGTTTATTGTCTCATTCTGTTTCCTGATATTATCTCCGAAGGCAGTCATCTCGTACACCTCGTGTGAGTATTTGAATCCCCAGCGTGTTGAGTAAATGTTTTCAGGGCTATAAGTAAATTCCGTATTGAAATTGATGGTCTTTATGCCGCTACTTATCTCATTGTTTTCTGTATCCTTTTCCGCCTGTTTATTGGAGTATTCATTATTCAGCTCTTTATTCCGACTGTCTTCCCATCCGTCGTCAGAGTCCATGTCATCTCCAAAGCTGTCATCACCCGGGCCAAAACCAAGCACATCTGCATTGGCACGGCTTATATGCGACGAGTAGTATGCGGAGGTTGTATTACCTAATTTCCCCCACATTCCGCTATACGTAGCCTTATATATCTGGTTGTTCCATTTCACTATCGGTATGGCTTCTTCTGTGTAAAGTGGAAATCTGAACTCGTCAAACGTATTATATGCAAAGAACTTTAAGGAACTTGTTCCCGACAGATAGTATGAGAGTTTTGCCGTATAGTCTAAAGAGTAGTGGTTCAGTCTGTTTTCGGCAGATAAAAGTTCGTCGAAGTAATGCTGAAGATATAGAATCATACCGTGAACAGATAGACAGTCTTCAGTCAGAGAATGGCAGGCTGTCTGAAAATATAGCCACTCTGCAAAATCACATTGCCGAATATACCTCTAAACTTGACAAGGCCCGCCGTGATACTGAGAAGTTCCGTAGCATATCAGAAGAGAATCTTAACCTGAAGCAGCGTGAGCGTATGCTTGCCGAATATGTTGTAGATAATGACAGCCTTGTGAAGGAACTTAGAGAGAAATGCCGTGTTCTTGATGATATGGAATGGGGGACTCTGGAGCAAATGTGCGAAAGTACGTACGGTAATTTCGTGAGCCGTATGCAGAGTATCTGTCCGACACTTACAAAGCAGGAGCTTCATTTTTGTATTCTGATCAAGCTCCGTTTCAGCAACACTCAGATGTCGGAGATATTCGGTGTCAGTGTCTCCTCGGTATCCCAGAAGAAGTTCCGTCTGAAGAAGCATTTGAGTGAATCGTTGGAAGGCGGTCTTAATGAGGATATGACGCTAGATAGGTGGGTGGTAGAGTTCTGAAAAATGAAAATGTAGAGATTGATATAATCGTATAATACGGTATAATGCGCATATAATCAGCGTGTTATGTCGTATTTTGTTAATAGCTAAATGTAGAGATACTTTTTAAATGTTGTATTGTTATATGTTCTAATTTTGCATTCGGAGATATAAACCATGAGCAATAATAACCTAAAAAGTATCTTTATAATGAAAGCGATTAAAACTTTTTTATTTACATCTTTAATGGTCTTCTTGCCGGTAATTCTATCCGCACAGACCGTAAGCGGAAAACTGGTTGACGAGAAGAACAAACCACTGCCTTTTGCTAATGTTGTACTGCTGTCTTTGCCGGATTCTGCGTTTGTGAGCGGAACCATCAGCGGTGAGGACGGAACTTTCACACTGGAGGCAACATCGGAAAACCAGATAGTGAAAATATCTTCTATTGGATATAAGACCGTGTGTAAGCCGATATCTTCGGCAAATATCGGTATCGTGCAGCTCGTATCTGATGCACAGATACTTGGTGAAGTGGTGGTAAAGGGTGATTTGCCTAAAACACGCGTTAAGGGTGATGCCATGGTCACTGAAGTAAAGAATAGCAAACTGTCTTATGCCGGTACAGCCAATGATGTATTGCGCAAATTGCCTGGTGTGGCAGATGTAGGCAACGGTTTGCAAGTATTAGGGCGAGGAACACCGGAGTATTATATAAACGGACGCAAGGTACGTGACCTTTCAGAACTTGACCAGTTATCCAGTACCAGTATTCGGAATGTGGAGGTCGTGATGAACCCAGGTGCTCGTTACGATGCATCTGTGAAGGCTGTTATACGTATTAATACACAAAAACCGGCAGGTGAGGGTTTTGGCTTTGACAATCGTTTAATGGGAGATTACAACAAGAAAGCGGGATGGCTGGACCAGTTCAACTTTAATTACCGAAAGAATAACTTTGATTTGTTTGGCCTTTTGTTTTATTCTGACAGCTACTACTGGAAGACTCATCAGGCCGTTCAGGATACTTATCTGGATAAACACTGGAAACAGGAAAGTCTTACAGATGTGGAAAGCCGGAGCAGGACATTTACCGGTAGGTTGGGTATGAATTATGTGTTTAATAACAATCATTCGTTGGGCGCATATTATCGTATCTCAAGGCAACCGTATTACAAAAATTATATGGATGTATATACCGATGTATTCAGTAATGGAACGGATTATGAATCTTCTGACAACTCTTCCGTCGGCTCTAATGATTATACCAAACATACTCTTGATTTGTATTATAACGGCAATGCCGGTAACTGGCAAATTGATGTGGATGGTAATGCCATCTGGCAGACAACTGATGCGGACAATCTGGCAAATGAGCAGATAAATGCCATGGACGGAACCAACTCTGTCCGCAATGTAACTACATACAGTGACACTGAATATGAATTTTATGCTGCCAAGGTTGTATTGTCACGCCCTTTATGGGGAGGTAATTTCTCTGTTGGTGCAGAATATGGATATATGAACAGAAACATGGACTATCGTAATCCCGAAGGTATCATATCCGACAGTAAAGATGAAATTAATGAGAACAACGCTTCTGCCTATGCAGAATACAGCAAGGCATTTGGCAAAGTAAACGCTCAGCTGGGCATCCGATACGAGTACGATGATTTTGATTATTATGTAAATGATGAACATCAGAAAGATCAGAGTAAGGTTTACCACAATGTGTTTCCTTCGGCATCGCTTTTCTTTCCACTTGGAAAAACACAGGTTATGTTGCAGTACAGATCGGAGATACAGCGTCCGCGTTACTCACAACTGAGCAGCCAGGTGGTATATATCAATCGTTATACTTATGAAGGCGGAAACCCGTTGTTGAGACCAGTCATGACAAACTCACTAAACTTAGGTGTATCCTACAGATGGTTGTCTGGGCGTGCAGGATACCAGCATGTTAAAGATGATATCTTTAATACAAGTTATCCATACTCAAGCGAAGATCCTACCATCGCATTGATAAGCCAGAACAATTCACCCGCTTATGACATGCTGTTTGTCGCTGTAACTGCCGCTCCTACCATAGGTAAATGGTCGCCTTCCTGGACAGCCAGCTTAAACAAACAATGGCTGGAGGTGGAAAGCCCTGAAGGTAACATTAATCTGAACAAGCCATTGTTTATGCTTAACTGGGACAACAGTCTTGAATTGCCTATGGGATTCCTTTTAAACATGGGTGTCAGATGGATGAGTACAGGCGATATGCAGAATACCAGATTGGACGAACAGAGCTGGTCGGTAAACGGAAGCTTGCATAAATCTATCATGAATGGCAGAATGAGTTTTCTGCTTCAAGCCAATGATATCTTTAATACTCAAAAACAATACGGGACTTTATATTCCGGAGAGGTGCGTACTATCAAGATGTATAACGACCCCAATGCACGCAGTGTCAGCCTGACTGTCCGCTATAAGTTTAATACAACCAGAAGCAAGTACAAGGGAACAGGAGCCGGAGACAGCCAGAAGAGCCGTATGTAAATATATTTTGATTCAATTAGTTTAAAAAACTCTCTTAAATTCAGACTAGGGTGGCTTTAGTCATTAAGGCTGCCCTTTTCACTTAACAAAATGTACGAATTGATGTGTATAGTGCCGGAATATTTTTATTTTTGCAGGAAATTTTTGTGAAATGAAAAAGATAACCCACTATATACTGTACATTCTGATTGCTTGTACAGCCCTTTTGAATATTCAATGCAGCGGAAACGGCAAGGAGAAAACACCGCTTCCGGAACTGGTTCATGCTGAATCTGTGATGTTTGATCATCCGGACAGTGCGCTTCATATCCTGAAGGCCATGCCGATGCCTTCAGCACGCTGGGATAAGGAGAACCATGCGTTGTGGTGTCTGCTGAATACACAGGCAAAGGTAAAACAGCTGATGAAAATCTCCTCTGATTCCCTTGTGAGGATAGCATACGATTATTACAAGCCAACAAACAATGCCCGCAGAAAGGCTATGTCTGCTCTTTATATGGGAGATATAAATTATGATCTTGGGTATATAGAAGAAGCGATGCAGTATTATCTGGAAGGCAAAACAGAGGTGGAGAAAACGGATGATTATAAGACTGGATATCTGATAATGTCTTCTTTAACAAATCTCTATTTATTCCGTGATTTTGCTGATTATGCACTTGAAGCTTGTATGAAGGCATACGATTATGCTGTGAAAGATTCTAACAGTCGCTATCAGATGACATCTTTAGGATTGTTGTCCAGATGTTATTGCATATCAAATGAATTTCCAAAAGCAATAGAAACCTATCAGAAAACTGCTGCAAAAGCCGTTGAACTCGGATTTGAAAACGATGAATATTATTATTCAATACAAAAAGAAATTGCTTTGGTTTATACGAACAGTTGGAAGTTTGAAAAGTCATTGGAAATTCTAAAAGCATTACCTAAGATGTATCAGCCATCATTGCTGATTGGTACAAATTATTTAATGCTAAATCAGTATGATTCTGCATATTTATATTTGAATAAGGACTTAAATACGGATAATGTTTATACCAAAAAATCTATATATAAAGCTCTGTATCAATTGGGTGATACCCCTGAATACCGTAAATATCTGAAAACCTATTGCGATTCACTTCTTTTCTATACAGACTCTGTCATGTCCTTAGACAAAGGCAAGGAAATCATCGCCTATAAAGAGAAGTACGACCATCAGAAACTCATTACCGAACAGCAGCGTCTGAAGCTGGAGAAGGCAGATGCGCAGCGTATGCTGTTCATTATCACGATATGCCTGATTGTGGTTATAGCTGTTGTAGCATATTTTTACCAGAAACGCCTTGTCCGTAAGGAAATCACTATCCGCAAACAGTCGGAACAGCTGCAGGACTTCATGCTTCAACTTCACGAATACGAGACACGTCTCATGCAGAACAACCGCTACATGGACGAGCTGCAGGAGCAGATATCCCGTCAGGAAGTTAATGCTGAAGATATAGATTCATACCGTGAACAGATAGACAGTCTTCAGTCAGAGAATAGCAGGCTGTCTGAAAATATAGCCACTCTGCAAAATCACATTGCCGAATATACTTCTAAGCTTGACAAGGCCCGTCGTGATACTGAGAAGTTCCGTAGTATATCAGAAGAGAACCTTAACCTTAAGCAGCGTGAGCGTATGCTTGCCGACTATGTTGTGGATAATGACAGCCTTGTGAAGGAACTTAGAGAGAAAAGCCGTGTTCTTGATGATATGGAATGGGAGACTCTGGAGCAAATGTGCGAAAGTGCGTACGGTAATTTCGTGAGCCGTATGCAGAGTATCTGTCCGACATTTACGAGGCAGGAACTTCATCTTTGCATTCTGATCAAGCTCCGTTTCAGCAACACTCAGATGTCAGATATATTCGGTGTGAGTGTCTCTTCGGTATCCCAGAAGAAGTTCCGTCTGAAGAAGCATTTGAGTGATTCACTGGAAGGGGGTCTTCCTGAGGATATGACACTCGACAGATGGGTGGCAGAGTTCTGAAAATAGAAAATGTAGAGATTAACACAATTGTATAATATGGCATAATACGCATATAATCAGTGTATTATGCCGTATTTTGTTAATGACTAAATGTAGAGATACTTTTTAAATGGTGTATTGTTATATGGTATAACTTTGCATTCGGAGATATAAATCATGAGCAATAATAACCTAAAAAGTATCTTTATAATGAAAGCGATTAAAACTTTTTTATTAACATCTTTAATGGTCTTCTTGCCGGTAATTTTATCCGCACAGACCGTAAGCGGAAAATTGATTGACGAGAAGGAAAAACCACTGCCTTTTGCTAATGTTGTACTGCTGTCGTTACCGGATTCTGCGTTTGTGAGCGGAACCATCAGCGGAGAGGACGGATCTTTCACTCTGGAGGCAACATCGGAAAACCAGATAGTGAGAATATCATCTATAGGATATAAGACCGTATTTAAGCCTGTATCTCCGGCGAATATCGGTATCGTGCAGCTTGAATCGGACGCACAACAATTAGGAGAAGTAGTGGTAAAGGCAGACTTGCCTAAAACACGTGTAAAAGGCAATGCTATGGTGACGACTGTGACAGGAAGTGTGCTTGAAAAAGCAGGAACGGGAAATGACCTGCTCGACAAGATACCTGGCTTATCGGCAAATAATGGCTCGGTTAACGTATTCGGAAGCGGAAAGGCTGAAATCTATATCAACGGAAGAAAAATGAGAAACAGCTCTGAGCTTGACCAACTGTCGTCCGAAAATATTAAAAGCGTAGAGGTCCTCCGCAATCCTGGTGCCAGATATGATGCTTCAGTGAAGGCTGTAGTGCGTATAATAACCAAAAAGCCACAGGGAGAAGGATTCGGTTTCAACAACCGTACATATTTGGGATACCAATATGACCTTGCTTTGCTCGACCAGTTCAACTTTAATTACCGCAAGGGAGGATTCGACCTCGGAGGAATGCTATTAGGAAGCGACTACAAGTTCGAAAACAACAAGATTATTACACAGAAAACATACCTGGATAAAGTCTGGACACAAAATTCAGATATGAAAAATCCGACTCATAGCCAGTACCTTTCTGCCATGCTTTCCTTGAATTACCAGTTCAATGAAAATCATGTGATGGGGGTAAGGTATGATTTTAGCAGAAGTCCTAAAATTGAGATGCGAGCGTATATGAACTCTTCCATTCATGTGGATAATCTACTTGAAGAAGAAAGCAAAAGTAAACTACATTCATTAACCACAAACAACAGTCATACTGTGAATGCCTACTATAATGGAAGTTTCAATGACTGGAAAGTGGATTTTAATGTGGATGGAATGTGGATAGATAACAATAATCCAACTGTTTCAGAAGAAAATGTCAAGAAACCGGACAATACTGAAGACAATCGCATTATCCATACATTAGGGAATAGTAGTAATGAACTTTACGCCGCCAAACTGATAATGGATCATCCATTATGGGGTGGTAGTTTCTCCATCGGTAGTGAATACACCTACAGCAACCGTATAGACAGATACGCAAACGATGAGAATATTATCCCTGACAACGAGAATAGAATCAGGGAAAATGCCATATCTGCATTTGCCATGTACGCACGCAGTTTCGGCCAGTTGCAAGCTCAGGCTGGTGTGAGATACGAGCATCTGGGTTCCGACTACTATGAGTTCGGCAAAAGAATGGATGAGCAAAGCCGTACATACGACAATGTATTTCCTTCAATATCCGTATCATATCCTATTGGTAAAGTCCAGATGATGCTGAGTTATTCAGGCAATATAGAACGGCCAAGCTACAACAATCTGTCAAGTTCTATAATATACGCCAACAAATATACATACGAGAGTGGAAATCCGTTTCTGCGTTCTTCCATACTAAATACGTTGTCGTTCAACACTTCATGGAAATGGCTCTATTTCAGTATGAATTACAGCCATATCAAGGATATGCAGACACAGATAAGCCAGTCATATTCGGATGAAGATCCTTCCATCTCTCTGTTCACTCATACCAATGTCCCTAAAATGGACAAGCTGAATGCCACTTTATCTGCATCGCCTACGATAGGTATATGGTCACCGCAGTTCACAGCCATGTACAGCCAGCAATGGCTTGTGATGGACACACCGGACGGTCCAAAAAATCTTAATAATCCTATCGGATATTTCCAATGGAACAATACATTCAGCTTTCGCAAAGATTTCCAGTTCAGTATAGATCTGGAGACTTCAACACGAGGTGAAGACATCACCTACCGTACAATCAAGCCGGGAAGTTCGGTAAACCTTTCATTATATAAAGGATTCTTGGATGGTAAACTGGCCGTGCAACTGCAAGCTAACGACATTTTCAATACTTCATCTTCGGACTTACTGTTGTACAGCGGTAACCGCATTATGATATATGAGCCGGAATCTCGCCGTAGCTTTGGTATGACAGTACGATACAAGTTCAATGCAACCAAGAGCAAATACAAAGGAACCGGAGCCGGCGATAGCCAGAAGAGCCGTATGTAAATATATTTTGATTCAATTAGTTTAAAAAACTCTCTTAAATTCAGACTAGGGTGGCTTTAGTCATTAAGGCTGCCCTTTTCACTTAACAAAATGTACGAATTGATGT
>NZ_JADYTF010000076.1 GCF_021530995.1 Bacteroides caecigallinarum | reverse complement strand
ATTATATGGTGTGTGTAATGGCTGATCTTTATTTGTAATACAATATTTACTTTTGTATGGAATTATTGTATTAACAGATATGAGTAAAAATTATTTCTTATTAAAGACCTTGTTTCTTAATTCAAAGTCTCTGCTTTCATGTGTTAAAGTTGTACTGTTGTTCTTTGTCCTCTTTATTAATTCTGGTTGTGGTAAATCTTTTACACAAATAGATGATAATTTTGATATTAGTCTTGAATTACCTTCTTTGATAGAGGTAAGTTTGGGTGATCAATATACCTTTTCTGATGTTAATGCAAGTTCTTTGATTGATACAGATAATGTTCTGTTAGAGTCAGAAAATGGTATTTTGTATGTTTGTCCGATAGTGTCAATATCATCTGATAGTTTTACTATAAGTTTAAGTGAGAATATAGAAGCGGGTTATTATATTATTTATATAAAGCGTGATAATAGGAAAAAACAGATAGGTAAGACTTATATAAGTATTGTTGATGGTTTGGATTTCGAACCAGATTCAGAAACAACGGTATACGGAATAGTATCATCAGAAAAAGGACCTGTTGAGGGGGTGGTTGTTTCTGATGGATTTGAAGTTGCTTGTACAAATAGCGAAGGAATATATCAATTGAAGTCAAAGAAAAAACTTGGATATGTCTTCATGTCTATACCTGCTAACTATGAGGCTTTATCTGATGGCATATTGCCACAGTTTTATAAAAAACTTAAAGGTTCTTCCGATATTACGGAAAGAATAGATTTCTCATTGAAAACAGTGGAAAATCAGAATTCATATAAAGTGTTCATGTTTGGCGATATGCACCTTGCGAATAGAACAAATGACGTAAAGCAATTTATGGATTTTATCGAAGATGTAAACCTTTACAGAGAACAGAATAAAGGTGAAAAGATGTATGCCATAACACTTGGTGATATGACTTGGGATTTATATTGGTATTCCAATAACTATGAATTTGGCGAGTATCTGTTCACAATGAATACCTATTTCAAGGATTTACAGGTTTTTCATACTATAGGTAATCATGACTATGATTATAAGGCAACTTCGGATATTGAGGCTGCGGGGAAATTTGTAGACTACGTTGCTCCTACTTATTATTCATTCAATATTGGTAAAATCCATTATATTGTTCTTGACGATATTGATTGCAGTAATTATGATGGAACAACTTCACGTAATTATGAAAAAAAAATCTCATCTGAACAGCTTGACTGGTTGGTGAAAGATTTGTCATATGTTGATAAGTCTGTTCCATTGGTGGTTGTAATGCACGCACAGGTGTTTTATCCGTCAGAATCTGATGGATTCAAGATTGATCATGATGTGACAAATACTACTCAATTATTTAATATCCTTGATGGTTATAAAGTTAATTTTGTAACAGGACATACACATTACAACTATAATGTAACTCCTGAAAACGAGATTACAGGTGGTCGCGATATTCATGAACATAATGTAGCGGCAGTATGTGGATCATGGTGGTGGTCGGGGTATTTGACAGAGGGTGTACATTTATCTCCTGATGGAACTCCTGGTGGATATTCTATTTGGAATGTATCTGACAAGAATATTGAGTGGATATATAAGCCGACAGGTCATGATGTGTCATATCAGTTCCGTAGTTATGATTTGAATAACGTTAGTTTTTCATTAAGTGATGTGCCGGAGATGCCATCTAATGTATCTTCTTCTGTTAAAAATGAATTTATGCAATATGTAGATGCATATCCTGTGAATAATGATAATAATGTATTGATAAATATTTGGAACTGGAACTCACATTGGAAAATCAATGTGACTGATGAAAATGGTAAAGCATTGCCTGTTCAAGAAGTTTGGGCTTACGATCCTTTACATATAGCAGCAATGACAGTCAAAAGATTTAATTCCTCTACATTGTCGTCTGTCCCTAATTTTATAACAACTCAATTCCCACATTTCTTTAAGGTAAATGTAGAAAATGCAGAAATGGACATTCGTATAGAAGTACAGGATGAATTTGGTAATACCTGGACTGAAAACATGCAACGTCCTAAAGACTTTTCAATCGACAATTATAGACTAGCAAAATAAAAAAAGAGAATTATTATTTAAAAATCAAATTATGAAAGTTTTCAAAGCGTATTTTTTACTCATGTTTGTGCTTCTTATGAGTAACATTACAGTTGCATTAGGGCAGAACAGAGTTTTATCCGGAAAGGTAATGGATAATCTTAAAGAACCTCTTATTGGAGTTTCTATTCAGGTTGCCGGTACAACAATGGGGACAATAACCTCTGATGATGGAACGTTTCAGGTTAATGTTCCTGTAGAAAAGGTAACTACACTTCACATGTCCTATGTGGGATATCTCACCCAGAAAATTGAGGTAAAGCCTGGAGAAAATAATATAGTAGTGTATATGCAGGAAGATGCAATTATGCTTGAAGAAGCGGTAGTTGTTGGATACGGTACACAAAAGAAAGTTAACCTTACAGGTGCTATAACTACAGTAGGTAGTGAGAAACTTGAGAATAGAGTTTCTCATTCATTAACTAACATGTTGCAAGGATCTGTACCGGGACTTAATGTTACTACTTCATCGGGAGTTCCTGGAAGTTCAGCATCTATTAATGTTCGTGGTACAACTTCTATTAACAGTTCTGATCCATTGGTATTGATAGATGGAGCGGTAGGTGATATGAGTAGAGTAAATCCCAACGACGTAGAATCAATTTCTGTAATAAAGGATGCTTCTGCAGCAGCTGTTTATGGTGCTCGTGCTGCTTTTGGTGTTATATTGATAACAACCAAATCAGGTGCAGAACAGGATGGCAAAGCTACAGTAAGATATAGTGGCCGTTTAGGATGGGAGGCACCTACTACTTCTACAGATTATGAGGATACAGGTTACTGGTCTGTATATACAATAAATAAATTCTGGAAAGCTGAAAATGGTGGATTGTATGTTGACTATACTGATTATGACATGCAGCAGCTGTTGGCCCGTGTCAATGACAAGACAGAGAATCCTGATCGTCCATGGACTGTCATTGATGAACGTAACGGACGTAAGCAATGGGTATATTATGGAAACTATGACTGGTGGCATATGTTGTATAACGATAATCGTCCTGTTCAGCAGCATAATGTATCTATAAGCGGTGGAAATAAGGATGTAAAGTATATGGTGTCTGGTGCATATAATTATCAGAAAGGTATGCTTAAGGAAAATCCTGATATTTACAATAAGTATAATTTGCGCTCTAAAATTGATATGAGAATCAATAAATGGGCAAATTTCACTAATAATACATCTTTCTATGGATCGCAGTATTCATTCCAGGGTGATGGAAGTGTTGAAAACACCATTGCTTATGGTGCCCGCCATGCTTTGGCTTGTTTCCCTATGAAAAATCCTGATGGCTCATGGTTATATAGCACACCATATCTTAATTATAAAGTTGGAAATGGTCGTCATATTATGCTTGGAGAAGGATCTCATAGAAATGTAGACCGTACAAATGATTTTTCAAATACTTCACGATTGGTTATCACTCCTATAAAACCTTTAAGTTTTACTGCAGATTTTACTTATCGTTTGTATCAGACTAGAAATACGAGCCGTTCTAATGTATTGTATTATCGTGAATATCCTGATGCAGAACTCGGTTCGTATGCAACAGGAGCCGGTGCAAATCGTTTGGATGAATCTGTGAATACACGTAACTATTATTCAGCAAATGTTTTTGCAAATTATGATGATACATTTAATGAAGTTCATCATCTTTCAGGAGTAATAGGTTTTAATTATGAGACTATGAGATTGAAGAATATCTCAGCTTATGGAGAGAATCTTTCTTCCACATCACTTGATGACTTTAACTTGGTTGGACAGAATTCTGAAGGACAGGTTATAACAGGAGTAGACGGCTCTCAGAATGCATATGCCTTGGCTGGTTTCTTCGGTCGTATCAACTATGATTATGCCGGAAGATATTTGTTTGAAGTTAGCGGACGTTATGATGGTACGTCAAGATTTGCGCAAGGTAGCAGATGGGGATTCTTCCCTTCCGGTTCTTTAGGATGGCGTATTTCGGAAGAGCCATTTTTCAAACCTTTGTCTGAAAGTGTAGATAACTTGAAACTGAGAGCCTCTTTTGGTAGTCTTGGAAATCAGAATGTCTCTTCATATTATACATACATGCGATTGGTGTCTATAAGTGATTTTGCGGCTTATTCATTTGGCGAAGGTAGTTCTATGGCAAAATATTCAACATTGAGTGCTCCGGTTTCTTCAGATTTGACATGGGAAACATCGCAGCAATGGGATTTAGGTCTTGATCTGTCAATGTTCGGTAATAGACTTAATGTAACATTTGATGTTTATGTGAGAAATACACTGAATATGTTGACAGATGGTATAGAATTGCCTGCTGTGTATGGAGCAAGTGTTCCTGATATGAATACGGCAGATTTGCAGACTAGAGGATATGAACTTGCAGTCAACTGGAGAGACCAATTCTCTATAATAGACAGTCCGTTTGAGTATAGTGTAGGTTTTAATATCAGTAATTATAAGAGCTATATTACTAAATATGACAACAAAGACAAAACGTTTGCAAAAACATATTATGAAGGAATGCGTTTAGGTGAAATCTGGGGATTCGTTACCGATGGTTTATTTGCTACAACAGAGGAAGCTCAGGCTTATGCACAAGAGGTGGATTTGAGTTATATCAATAATCGTGTAACCGGTGGATGGCAAGCTGGAGACTTGAAGTTCCTTGACCTGGATGGAGACAAGGTTTTAGGTATTGGTTCAAACTCTGTAGATGATCCGGGAGACCGTAAAATATTAGGTAACTCTCTTCCAAGTTTGTCATATGGCTTTACAGCTAGTGTAAGTTGGTATGGTTTTGACGCTTCTGTGTTTTTCCAGGGAACAGGAAATCACTATTGGTATCCTACAGGTCAGGCAATGCAGTTCTGGGGACCATATTCTTATCCTTATCTGACTTTCCTTCAGGAAGATTTCCTCGATGAAGTATGGGCTGAAGATAATCCG
Source organism: Bacteroides caecigallinarum (assembly GCF_021530995.1). Taxonomy (GTDB): domain Bacteria; phylum Bacteroidota; class Bacteroidia; order Bacteroidales; family Bacteroidaceae; genus Phocaeicola; species Phocaeicola faecigallinarum. The sequence continues at coordinate 14,024 of NZ_JADYTF010000076.1, read as the reverse complement.
GATGCTTATTTCACTCGTCCTATGGCATATTCGGCTACATCAGGTCCTTTGAGTAAGGTTAATGACAGATATCTTCAGAATATCAGATATATGCGTTTGAAGAATCTTACAGTAGGTTATACTGTTCCTGTGAGATTGAGCAAGAAAATAGGAATAGAACAGGCTCGTATATATTTTTCAGGTGAGAACTTATGTTATTGGTCTCCATTGAAGAAGCATACTAAATATATCGACCCGGAAGCAGCTCTTGACAGAAGTGATGCTTATAACAATGCTTATTACCCTTGGTCAAAGACATTCATGTTTGGTCTTGACATAACATTCTAAGAAGTATAAAAAATAAAACTAATGAAAATGAAACGAAATATCATAGCAATAATAGCTTTATCACTTGGATTAACTTCGTGTGATGATTTATTAAATCTCAGTCCTATGAGTGATATTACTCAAACGGATTACTTTAAAACTGAGACAGACTTACAGCTTTTCAGTAACTCTTTCTATAATAATCTGTTGGATAAATCGCCTTATGATGACCAAAGCGATTTGTATATACAGCAGACTCTTTCAGACGAGATGCTTGGCGGTACAAAGAGAGTTGTTCCTGCTTCTGGAGGTGGATGGACATGGACTGATTTGCGTAAAATGAACACATTATTGGCTTATGTAGATCAATGTGAAGACGAAGATGCTGTTATAAAATATACAGCTCTTACACGTTTCTTCAGAGCTTATTTCTATTTTGAAAAAGTTAAGAGATTTGGAGATGTACCTTGGTATGATGTGGAGTTAGGTTCTGATGATGAAGCTCTTTATAAGCCTCGTGATTCAAGAGAATATGTAATGACAAAAATGATAGAGGATATAGATTATGCAATAAATAACTTACCTGATATGAATGAAGAAAAGAGTAGTCCTTTTCGTGTAAACAAATGGACTGCACTTGCTTTGAAGGCTCAGTTCTGTCTTTATGAGGGTACATATAGAAAATATCATCAGTTGAATATTGAGGGTAACACATATACTTATTATCTTGATTTAGCAGCAAAAGCTGCCAAAGATATCATAGATAATGGCCCTTATAAACTATATTCTACAGGTAATCCTAATACTGATTATATGATGCTTTTTGCAAGCGAAGATGCAAATACAGATGAATATATCCTTGCAATAAAATTTGATTATGGATTGCAGATTTATCATAATGCAACAGCACATACTCTTGTGCCTACTCAGGGAAGACCTGGATTGACAAAGAAGATGGTAAATACTTATCTTATGAAAGATGGTACTGCATTTACAGATAAGCCAGGATGGCAGGAGATGACTTTTAAAGAAGAAATGAAAGACCGTGATCCTCGTTTGTCTCAGAGCATACGTACTCCAGGGTATACCAGAATAGGTGAGACTACAGTTTTGGCTCCTGACTTCTCTGTCAGTGTAACTGGTTACCAGCCAATTAAGTTCGTTCAGGAACCGACAGCATCAGGAGGTAACGTAGATAGAAATGACAGGTCTACTTGTGACCTTCCTGTATATAGATATGCAGAAGTCCTTTTGAATTATGCAGAAGCAAAAGCAGAACTTGGTACTCTTACTCAGGATGATATTGATATATCTATTAATGAAATCAGAAAACGTGTTGGTATGCCTGATTTGTCAATGGATAATGCAAATGCTAACCCTGATAGATATCTTTCTTCTGAGGAAACCGGTTATTCAAATGTGACAGGAGATAATAAAGGTGTTATACTTGAGATAAGAAGAGAACGTGCGATAGAACTTTCACAAGAGGGATTCAGATTTGATGACCTTGTAAGATGGAAAGCCGGTAGTTGTATAGATCAGGAATTGTATGGAATGTATTTCCCAGGGCCTGGTAATTATGATTTGACAGGTGATGATGTTGCAGACGTTATTCTGTATGCTAATGGAACTTCTAAACCTGAAGCTCAGGCTGGTGTTCAGGTATATGAAATAGGAAAAGATATTATGCTTACTGATGATAATGAAGGATATGTATTTTATCATAAGAATATAACTAGGACACAATTCTCTCAGGAAAGAGACTATTTATATCCTATACCAATAAATGAAAGGTCATTGAATCCTAATCTTACTCAGAACCCTGGCTGGAATGATGGACTTTCTTTCTAAAAGTAATAAATATATAATAATAGACTATTATGAAACTAATAAATAAATTATTTACATTGGCTTTGTGTCTTATGATTACTTTACTTTGTAGCTGTAGCAAAGAAGAAGATAATGTGGCACGTGCAGTTCTATCAAGTACAAGTTCTTTGAATTTTCCAGCTCAGAAACCTACAGAAAAAATGATAACAGTATATTCTGATGCTGAATGGTTCATGGAAGAGCTTCCTGAATGGATTACAGTAACTCCTACTACAGGTTCAGGTACTACGGAAGTTACTATATCTGTATCTGAAAATATGAGAGATGGTTCGATTGATAATCCTAGAAATGCAACAGTTGTTTTCAGGGGAAGAACACTAGCAAGTAGGGCTGAGGTAAAAGTTACTCAAGAGGGAGATATATATCGTGACTGTAAGGAGTATTCTGTATCTGATGCAGTGTCTTTGGAAGATGGTACGGTAGTTATAGTTCCAAATGCGTATGTTTCTGCTGTAACTTCTTCAGGTGGTATGATTACAGATACTGATGCAGCCAATAACATTTATATTGAGACATCTGAGAATATCAAGGTTGGTGATGAAGTTTATATTATGGGAATAAAAGAATCTGATACATATAAACTGTCTAGTATAATATGCGATAATGTTACGGTGTTATCAGAAAATAATGAGATAAACTATGCACAAGCAGTTGATATTACTGATAAAATAGATTCTTTCACTTCAGATAAGAGAGAATATATTACTCTTAGGGGAGTCTTGTTGAACAATGTAATAACAATAGATGGTGCTGTTAATTCAGTATCTTTAATTGATGTTCCAGAAGAGAATGATTTAAGTTCATTGAATGGTCATTATGTAATAATAAAAGGTTATTATGCAGGAACGGCTGCTCCAACAGTAAGAATTGTTCTTGAATCGGTAGTTGACGATGGAGTATCAGAAGTTATATTCTTCTCTGAAGATTTCGAATGGTTAAAACCATGGGCAGAGAATAGTGGTGCAGGACAGACGGTAGAGAATGATGGTTCTGGTAGTGCACCGCAGATATATTCGGCAAAGAATCCTGAAGGACAATTGGCGTCTGAAGCTTTGTTGGCTCGTGGATATGGTCTGGAACAGATTCCGGGAAATGCAATTTATTTACAGGATTGTTATCTTAAATTCGGTAAGACAGATTATCAAGCTGGTTTAACTTTGCCTTCAATAGATAATATTCCGGAAAACTCAAAACTGAAATTATCTTTCGATTGGGCTCCTATGGTTGGAGGAACAAGAAAATTCGACCCTGTGAACATTATTGTTTCTATTACAAATGGAAGTGATGTAACAGAATTGGAACCTATTGGACATAGTTTTGTAGATACTGTCGACAAGCTTGAGTGGTTACATGCTGAAATTTTTATTGAAGGAATTGAAATAACAAAAGATACGCGAATAAGTATAAAGTCTGACGGTTGGGGTGATAATAAAGATACAACAGGAAGTTCTGTCTACAAACGTTGGTTTATTGACAATATCAAACTTGTTCAGGTAAGATGATTTTAAATTTAGATGATTAACAAATGAATCGCAATATATATTTTTTGAGTTTTATTCTTTTGGCAAACAGTATAAATGTTTGCGCAAAAGAGATAACAGGTAAAGTGTTTTGTGGAAAAAAGGGAATAAGTGAGGTTGTAGTTACAGATGGAGTGAACTTTACAACTACAGATTCTCTTGGGAACTACAAACTTGATACAGATACCTCTTTATCTGATTTCATTTATGTGGTGACTCCTTCAGGTTATGTAGCTTCTTATTCTACAGGAACGCCTTGTTTTTATAAGTCGGTTTCGGCCAAGAAACATGATTTTGAACTTTTCGAATTTAGTGTTCCACAAGGCAGATATACAATGTTTGCTGTTGGAGATACTCAGCCGGGCAATGATACTGCATATCTTAGAATGGAAAATGAGGCTATCCCCGATTTGAGAAACTATGGCAGGGAATTTATGGACAGAAGTATTCCTGTAGCTGCTATATTGCTTGGTGATATGGTATGGGACAATCAGGAAACTTATGGCAGGTTCAAGAATAACTTGAAAAGCTTAGGGTATCCAGTTTATCCTGTAATTGGAAATCACGATCATGAAGAGTATTTCAGTGACAACAAAAAGAGTGAACTTGTTTATAAAGAGTTTTTTGGTCCTAATTACTATGCCTTCAATATGGGCCGTGATTATTATATTGTACTTGACAATATAGACTATAAAGGTAATCGTAAGTATGATGAAAGAATAACAACCGACCAGCTTCAATGGGTTAGAAAGTATGTTGAATATATACCGAAAGGTTCACATGTGTTTGTTGCTATGCATGCTCCAGCCTATATATATTATTTTGACAGAACTTTGGAAGGTGCAGAAGAATTGATGGAGATACTTAAGGATTATGAAGTATCTATTCTTACCGGGCATACACATATTCACTCGAATATTTTGTTGCGTCCTAATGTAAGGGAGCATATGGTTGCTTCAATTGGTGGTGCATGGTGGCTTGGTGAATGTAAATATGCCTATGACGGTACACCAATGGGGTATCAAGTGTTTGAATCAACTCCTATTGGATTGCAGTGGCATTATAAAGTATTGGGTATGCCGAGAGATTATCAAATGAAAGTTTATCCAATTGGTACTTTCCCTGGTCATGTTGATGAACTTTGCGTAAAAGTATGGAACTGGGACGAAGGATGGAAAGTGGAATGGAGAGAGGATGGAAAATATAAAGGCGAAATGAAATCATTCTCTTCTATAGACCCTGATTATACAATGTATATTAGCAGAAACCATGCTAATGGAACGTTGAAAGCTAAAGGAACAGTTCCTCAGGCAAATGATTATTGTTTCTTTTCTGTTAAACCTTCAAAGGGAGCAAAAAAGGTTGAGATTGTTGTAACAGATAGATTTGGGAATAAATATGTTGACTCTATTAAAGTAGAGTGATTAAATAATAAATAGCCAAACTTAACTGTGTCAGTAGGAATGATAGTAGATCATTTTTGCTGACACAGTTTTTATCATGCGGTTGACACATTATTGGTTTATATAATATCTTTCGTATCTTTGCCCCACATTTTTAATCAATTTAATTATTAACCAATGAAAGAAAACATTCAGAAAAGCAGCCGGACTATGCGTTTCAGACGCTATTCCAATCGCTCGTATGCAGTGTTCTCCACATTGAAATCTCCGGTAAGTATCGGGGTGATGACAGTAGCTATGCTGGCATCTGCACCTGTTACTGGTGTATCAGCCCAGACTGCCGAGAATAACAATGCAGGTGAGAAACTGTATGAGCTGGAGGAAGTGGAGGTAACCGGTAGCCGTGTGCCGCTCACAGTGAGCCAGGCAGCACGAATCGTGACTGTACTCGACCGCGAGGCTATTGCCGCCGCCCCTGTGCAGAGTATTAACGACTTGTTAAAGTATGCCGCCGGCGTTGATGTCCGACAGCGCGGTGACATGGGAGTGCAAACGGACATAAGTATTCGTGGGGGAACGTTCGACCAAATTACTATCCTTCTGAACGGAATAAACATCTGCGACCCACAAACAGGCCATAACGCGGCCGATTTTCCTGTTGAATTAAGTGAAATAGAACGTATCGAGGTCTTGGAAGGACCTGCAGGACGTGTGTATGGCACATCATCGCTGGTGGGAGCTATCAATATAGTTACGCGTACAGCAAAGGACAGCGGGGCAGAGGTGTTTGCCGACGGCGGTTCTTACGGCTATTTCAAAGGTGGGGCTATAGTAAGCCATGTGAAGAACGGTTTGAGCAACCAGATCTCGGGCAGCTACAGCCGCAGCGACGGATTCAGCCGTAGTAAGGCAGGAAATCTTAATGCCGATTTCAAGTATGCAAGGCTCTTCTATCAGGGACGATATGAGAATGACCAGGTGGATATACGCTGGCATGCAGGTTTTACAAACAAGGATTATGGCGCGAACACTTTCTATAGCACTCTTTCCGACGAGCAGTTTGAACACGTAAGGAAGTACTACACTGCAGTTCAGGCAGAGACTAAGGGTGATGTCTATCATTTCAAACCGTCTGTGTATTGGAACCGTTCGGACGACAGATTTGAATTCTATCGCGGGATGCCGGAAAAATCTCCTTTCAATTATCATCAGACAGATGTCTATGGTGTGAATCTTAACAACTACATCCAGACATTCCTTGGAAAAACAGCATTTGGTGCAGAGTTCAGGAATGAAGGTGTAAGAAGTACATCGCTTGGAGAACCGCTCAATTCTCCGGTGAAGGTTCCCGGTGCTGATGCCGATTTTACTCTCGGACTTAACAGGATCAATCTGAGTTTTCATTTGGAACATAATATCGTGTTGAGGCGTTTCACTCTTTCTGCGGGGGTGATAGCCGTAAAGAACACCGGAAATGAAATGAAATTCCGTTTCTATCCGGGTGTTGACGCCAGCTATCAGTTTGCACGCGACTGGAAGGTCTATGCCTCTTATAACACTTCATTGCGTATGCCTACTTTCACAGAACTGTATTATTCCGTTGGGGGTCATAAAGCTGACAAATATCTGAAACCTGAAGAAATGCAGGCTGTGGAGATAGGAGTGAAGTTTCTTCGTCCGGGAATACGTGCTACTTTGAGCCTGTACCGATATCACGGAACGGACATGATAGACTGGATAAAGGATATATCGCAAGGCGATGATGCTCCATGGCAGTCGGTAAATCATGCTGTAATCAATACGATGGGTGCTGAGGTCTCTGTTCTTGTTGATATATGCGAACTGATGCAGCGTGATGCTTTTGTGCGTTCGGTCAATTTGTCGTACAGTTATATTGACCAGGATAAGGAGACTACGCCAAATCTGCAGTCGAAATATGCATTGGAGTATCTAAGGCATAAGTTCGTGGCACAGGCAAACTTCAGAATATGGAAACTGCTGGAGATGAACGTGTCATACCGTTGGCAGGACCGTATGGGTAATTACCAGAAAGGCAATTCGATGGTGCCATACGAACCTTATTCTCTTGTTGACGTACGGTTTACATGGAATGCGCCGCAGTATAAGATATATGTAGAGGGAAACAACCTTCTGAACAAGACATACTATGATCATGGCAATATCCCTCAGCCCGGAATTTGGGTAAGGGCAGGAGCAAGCTATAGATTTAAGTTCTGATATAATCAAGAGTCGGGTCCGGTTGGATTCGGCTCTTATTTTATTATCCCTCCACCAAGTACCATGTTCTCACGATAAAACGCTGCAGCCTGTCCCGGTGCTATTGATGCCAGCGGCTCATGAAGAATGACATGCAGCAGTCCGTCTTTTGTTTTCTCTACCCTGCATCTGTTGGCTTGCTTGCGATATCTTATTTTTATTATCACATCATCCATACCTAGGAGGATATCAGGATTGATGATGTTCCAGTCTGTAAGCCACATTTCTTTTTGTTCCAGATTCTTTATATTGTCGCTTATTATAACCTTATTTTCATCCGGTATAATCTCTTTTACGAAAATGGCTTTATTCATATGTATGCCTAACCCTCTGCGTTGTCCAATGGTGTAGAACGGATATCCTTCATGCATGCCTATACGGTTACCTGTCTCGTCGCAGAAAATACCGGGTCTTATTTTTTCTGGAGTTACATTATTCTTTAGGAAGGTTCTGTAGTCCATAGGGCAGAAACAGACCCCAAGGCTGTCTTTCTTTGTAGCTGCTTTCATGAAACCTTTTTCTGTCGCAATCTCTCTTATTCTTGTTTTGGTCATTTCTCCAAGAGGTAATATCATGCGCTGAAGTATTTCCTGTGGTAGTCCCCAAAGGAAAAAAGACTGGTCTTTATCCGTATCGGTACCGTTAATGATATGCCAAAAACCATCGTTAAATGTCTTTTGTACGTAATGTCCTGTGGCAATATGGTATATTCCTTCCCTATCGGCTATTTCTTTAAGTATAGGCCATTTCAGATAGTTGTTGCACAGCGTACATGGAACAGGGGTTCTCCCTGTCATATATTCCTTTATGAAATAGTCTATGATGTATTCCTTGAATTTGTCTCTAAGGTCGTATGTGATGTGTGGAATGCCGAGTCTTGAGCAAAGCTCTCGTGCGTCGTCCAGATATTCGGTATTGCCACCTTTCTCAAAGAAACGGAATGTTGTTCCTGTAACTTCGTATCCTGCGTCCAAAAGCAACATAGCGGCTACAGAACTGTCTGTACCTCCACTCATTCCTAATAATACTTTATTGTTTTCTTTCATAATTCTGTCTCCTTGAAAATGATAGCTTGACGTAAGGGCATAAAAAAAGGAGTACCGCTGTACTCCAACCTTTGTTAACCTTAAAATCTAATACTATGAAAAACACAGTACAAAGGTACGGATTTTTCTGTTATCTGCAAGTTTTGTGTGCGAAAACTTATGCTTTATAACACTATTTAGTATTATTCCTGTATGTTATACACTTATTAAGGTTTTGTTCTGTACTCTAATGGGCTCATGCCTGTATGTTTTTTAAAATATCGTGAGAAAAATGATTGATCAGGGAAGTTTAATTCATACGAAATGTCTTGTATCGACATATTAGAGTATTTAAGCATTATCTTTATTCTCTGTATTGCATGTTTGTCGATAATATATTTGGCGGATTTATCTGCAACATTTTGTGTTATTGACGATAGGTAACGTGATGTAATATATAATTTCCCTGCGTAAAATCCAACTTCTCTTTGTTGGGGACAATATTTGTGTATCAGATGAATGAATTTGATAAACAATTCCTCTCTTCTTCCCACTTCTTCCGATTTGTCTATTTTGAAAAGTGTCCTTGTCTTGTCATATACATCCAGCAGGAAGCTTTGGATATTATTTTTGAAGATTTTTATTCTGAAACAGTTCGTTTTTTCATAATAGAAATCTTCCATAGCTTCTACCAGATAATTCATCTTGTTTATTCTTTTTTCTCCTAGTTGTACGCAGGGATATTCTTTCAGGAAAAAAGTGAACGAAGGTTCCAGTTGTGCAGTTGCTTCATCGTAAACTTCGTGTTTGAATGTTATATATGAAATTTTGAAATCATCACTATTGCTGATATTGTGGACTATGCTTCCTGCTATTATTATTAGCTGTGTATTAGCTACTATTTCGTATGGGATAAGGTCTATTTCTATGTTTGCCGTACCTTTCCTGCAAAAGATAATTGTATCCACATCCACTTTTATGGTTTTACCTTGTGGTAACCATTCATTCTTGTCTGTTCCTACTTTGAAAATTTCACCATCTGGCAGTTGAAGTATATGCATATAGTTTCAATTTTGTTAATAGCAATTTATATCAATAAAAATACATAGTAAAAATAGTATCTAAAATTGCAATTCTGTAATATATTGGATTGTTTTTTTATTATTTATTCTTCGTTAAATAAAAAATATTTAAGGTCTTAATAATTTATAAACCAGATAGTGAGTTCCGTTTTTGAACAATTGTGCTGTAAAAAAGAAAATTAACGTTCCTGGCAATTAACTTAATTTTGCCACGAATTTTAAAGTAAAAAGATTTATATGGTAACAGTAAACAAAAAATGGTTGCAACTGATGGGAGTAATTGGTTGCGCAATGTGGTTCGCTTCGTGCGGACAAGCACCAAAGGGAGAGATGCAGACCGGTGGTTATGAAACAATGGTTGTGGCAAAAGCCGATAAGGTGGTAGAAACAGATTATTCGGCTACAATCCGCGGACGCCAGGATATTAATATCATGCCACAGGTATCAGGTACAATACAGAAATTATGTGTAACAGAAGGTGAAAAGGTAAGAAAAGACCAGGTACTTTTCATTATTGATCAGGTTCCTTACAAGGCTGCACTCAATACAGCTGTTGCAAATGTAAAGTCGGCTCAGGCTGCTTTAGCTACTGCTGAACTTACTTATAATAGTAATAAGGAGCTTTTTGCAAAGAAGGTTGTATCTGAGTTTACATTAAGAACATCTGAAAACCAGTATCTCACTGCAAAAGCACAGTTGGCACAGGCGGAGGCTCAGGAAGTAAATGCAAGAAACAATCTTTCTTATACTGAGGTGAAGAGCCCAAGCAACGGTGTTGTAGGTATGTTGCCTTATCGTGTGGGTACCTTGGTTAGTCCTTCTATGGTTGAGCCTCTTACTACAGTTTCTGACAACTCTGAGATGTACGTCTATTTCTCAATGACAGAAAATCAGGTTCTTGGTATGGTTTGCGAGTACGGTTCTATAGACGATGCTCTAACTAAAATGCCTGAAATCTCACTTGTACTTAATGACGGAACTACATACGCAGAAAAAGGAAAGATAGAGTCTATCAGCGGTGTGATTGACACCCAGACAGGTCCTGTAGGTGTACGTGCCGTATTCCCTAACGAGAATGGTCTTCTTCTGAGCGGTGCTTCAGGTAAGGTTTCTATCCCAAGTACATATAATGACTATATCATTGTTCCACAGGAAGCTACAGTAAAACAGCAGGATAAGATTTCTGTATTTAAGGTAGTTGACGGCAAGGCTGTGACAACTCTTATTAAGGTTGCCGCTTACAACGACGGACGCGAATATATCGTGCTCGAAGGTCTTAACGTAGGCGACGAAATAGTAGCCAAGGGTGCAGGACTTCTTCGCGAAGGTACTCAGGTGAAATAATTAAAGACGACAAAGTTGATTTAGAGTGACTTTAATAAAGATAGAACAACAATGAAAGGAAATATATTTATCAAACGACCGGTGATGGCTATTTCCATCTCCATCGTAATCCTGCTGGTGGGATTTATCTCACTTATATCGTTGCCGGTAGAACAGTATCCTGACATAGCGCCTCCTACAGTGGTGGTAGAAGCTACATATACAGGTGCCAGTGCCGATGCTGTGATGAACAGTGTTATCATGCCTCTTGAAGAGAGTATAAACGGTGTGGAAAACATGATGTACATCACCTCTACAGCAACAAACTCCGGTACTGCACAGATTCAGGTGTTCTTTAATCAGGGAACAGACCCGGATATGGCGGCTGTCAATGTGCAGAACCGTGTATCAAAGGCTCAGGGCCTTTTGCCTTCGGAAGTAACAAAAATCGGTGTCTCTACAGCAAAACGACAGACCAGTTCCTTCAGATTAACACATTGGTAAGTACAGACGGAAAATATGACGAGACATTTCTTGCCAACTATTTGGATATAAACGTAATCCCTGAAATCAAGCGTATTCCTGGTGTGGGTGACGCTACATTGCTTGGTGATACATACAGTATGCGTATATGGTTGAATCCGGAACTGATGGCACAGTATGGTCTTGTACCGGCAGATGTTACCGCAGCCCTTGGCGAACAGAATATTGAAGCTCCTGCAGGTACACTTGGTGAAAACTCGCCAAACGTATTCCAGTATGCAATGAAATACAGAGGACGTCTGAAAGATGTGAATGAATTCGATAATATCGTTATCCGTTCAAATGCCGATGGTTCTGTATTGAGACTTAAGGATATCGCAAAAGTAGAGTTGGGACGTCTGTCATACGGTTTCCACGGTGAGGTAAACGACCGTCCAGATGTGACTTTCCTTACATTCCAGGTTGCAGGAGCCAATGCTACAGAGGTGAACGAAGCTATAACAAAACGTCTTGAAGAGATGTCGGAACTTCTTCCTCCGGGTGTGGAATTTGTGCAGATGATGAGTTCGAACGACTTCCTTTATGCATCTATATATAATGTGGTAGAAACCCTTATCGTGGCTATCATCCTGGTTATCCTTGTGGTTTACTTCTTCTTGCAGGATTTCAAGAGTACACTTATTCCGTCTATTGCGATTATCGTATCACTGGTAGGTACATTCGCATGTCTTGTGGCAGCAGGTTTCAGTATAAACATCCTTACTCTGTTTGCCCTCGTGCTTGCCATCGGTACTGTGGTGGACGATGCCATCGTTGTGGTGGAAGCGGTTCAGGAAAAGTTTGACTCCGGTTATACATCACCATATCTTGCTACAAAAGATGCGTTGAGCGATGTAACCATGGCCGTTATCTCATGTACATGTGTGTTCATGGCTGTGTTTATCCCTGTAACATTCATGGGTGGTACTTCAGGTATCTTCTATACTCAGTTCGGTATCACTATGGCTACATCAGTAGGTTTGTCAATGATTTGTGCCCTTGTACTTTGTCCTGCACTTTGTGCCATCATGATGAAACCGTCCGACGGAAACAAGAGTCCGAAAAGCTTCAATGGTCGTGTAAGAGCTGCTTATAATGCCTCTTTCAACGCTACCATGAATAAATATAAGAAAGGTGTAATGTTTGCCATACATCACAGATGGATGGTTTGGGCTTCACTTATTATCTCTGTTATTCTCCTTGTATTCTTTATGAAGACTACAAAGACAGGTCTGGTGCCACAGGAAGACCAGGGTACATTGATGGTTAACGTAAGTACAGCTCCGGGTAGTACACTTGTTGAGACTACCAAAGTTATGGATAAGGTAAAGGAAATTCTGAAGAACACTCCTGAGATAGAGAATTACAGTGCGACTTCCGGTTACGGACTTATCTCCGGTCAAGGCACTTCGTATGCTTCATGTATCATTGACCTTAAACAGTGGGATGAACGAAAAGGAGCAGAGCATACAGCGGAAGCTGTTCTAGGACGACTGAACGCACAGTTCGCACAGATAAAGGAAGCACAGATATTCTGTTTCCAGACAGGTATGATTCCTGGTTACGGTATGGGTAACTCTATCGAGCTTAACATGCAGGATAAGACAGGTGGTGATATGTCTGTATTCTTCGGACATGTCATGAATTTCCTTGGAGCTTTGAACCAGCGTCCTGAGGTAGCTATGGCATATACTTCATACGCAATGAACTTCCCTCAGATAGCAGTCGATGTGGATGCGGCTAAATGTAAACGTGCCGGAATTTCTCCATCGGATGTACTTTCTGCTTTGGGTAGCTACTGTGGTGGTGCATACGTATCAAACTATAACGAGTTCGGTAAGGTATATCGTGTAATGCTTCAGGCATCGCCTAAATACCGTCTTGACGAACAGTCGCTTAATAACATGTATGTGCGTAATGGTTCGGAAATGGCTCCGTTGGGACAGTTCGTTACATTGAAGAGTGTATTGGGTGCTGAAGTCGCAAAACGATTCAATCTTTACAGTTCAATCAATGTAAACGTAAATGCCCAGATGGGATATTCATCTGGTGAAGTTCAGAATGCCATTAAGGAAGTTGCCGCTCAGACTCTTCCTACAGGTTACGGATATGAGTATGGTGGTATCGCCCGTGAGGAATCACAGAGTGGTGGATCGCAGACTATATTTATATATATAATATGTGTCGTACTTATCTATCTGATTCTTTCATGTCTGTATGAAAGCTTCCTTATTCCGTTGGCTGTTATTCTTTCAGTTCCGTTCGGATTGATGGGTAGCTTCCTGTTTGCGAAACTCTTCGGACTGGAAAACAATATCTATCTTCAGACAGGTGTTATCATGTTGATTGGTTTGCTTGCCAAGACAGCCATTCTGATTACAGAGTTTGCCGTTGAACGTCGTCGTAGAGGTATGGGAATTATCGAGTCTGCATATTCCGCAGCTCAGGCACGTCTGCGTCCTATCCTGATGACCGTGTTGACAATGATTTTCGGTATGCTTCCGCTTATGTTTGCAACAGGTGCCGGAGCAAACGGTAACAGTTCGTTGAGGTTCATCCGACATTTCGCGTGATGCGGCAATCATGGAGTGCATATAACCTTAGCTCAAAGTATCGTTCATCCCTAAATCCGTATGCCGCTCTCTTCAAGACCTTTATCTTGTTGTTGATTCCTTC
>NZ_JADYTF010000075.1 GCF_021530995.1 Bacteroides caecigallinarum | reverse complement strand
AATTGCAACCGACCAACTTTTCAAGTGGACATCAATTCCTACGTAAATATTTTGTCCACTAAAATCTAATTTGTTACTTTGTACACACTTCATAAGCTATATCGTTATTGGTTAATATTGTTTTTCTCTTATATACAAAGTTAACTATAATGGTATAGCTTTTTTAGTGCTATTTTATGTTATCCGTCACTTCCGATTTTAAACATAGGAACTATTTTTAATGCCCTCCCGACTGGGAGGGCTGTTTGTTACTCTTTTTCTAAAATCTTTCGGATTTCGTTCATCCTGTCGAGAATGTCGTTAATCATTTGTTCGTATTCTGATTTGTTCTCGATTACTCCGTATGTGGAGTGAAATTCAATGAGTAATTTTAAATTTTCGTACTCTTTTTCTAACTTTTTTCTTTCTTCATTTTTCATGTTGTTTTAATTAAGTGAATAACTCTTTGTTTGACATTACAAAGATAATAAGCATTTGCATATTATCAAAATATTTTGGTGATTATTTACAGCAGATTATCAAGAATTTTTCTGATTGCTTTGTCGGCGTGTTCCTTCATTATTGATACATAATTGAAAATCGGTCTATCCTCTTTCATGGATTGCCCGATGCAATATTCCAGGGTAGAAAGCGGAATGCCGAGATTGAAGCCGTGCTGAACGAATGACTTGCGTGCGGAGTACAGTGTGAAGTAATGTTCTATACTTCCGACCTCAGCCAGCCTTTTTATTTTTCGCGCCAATACATTGTAGCAGCTTTCATAACTTGAGTATCTTCCGAACACCAGTTTTCCGGACTTTTTATCCATGTAGCGTGCGATGATAGGCTTAGCCTCATCAGGAATGGTAAAGTTCACGACTGCATCACCTTCTTTCGTATTCCTGGTCTTTTTACGCACATATTTGACTTCTACAGTATTTTTGAAGTTATAGTCTAACATATCTACCAGATTCATTCCGGCAAGGTAATATGTAAGCATAAAGATGTCACGAATGACAAGCATGTTATGGCTGTCAAGTTTGGCATCACGTATTCGTTTCAATTGCTCTATTGTGATTGACGTATCACGTTTCTTTGCTGACGGAACTTTCGCTGTGATGAACGGATCAACCTCAAAGTTCACGTATCTCATTTTCTTTGCATAGTTGATTATTACCTTCAGGAGTGTTATATATATATTAATAGTAGTAGGGGACAGTTTACTTTTTTGGAGTGACATGATGTAGTTGTTGATGCGCAAAGGTGTTACCTGTTCCATGAGTGAGTTATCTCCAGCATAAGACAGATATTTGTTAATAGCAAGTCTGTACAGCTTGTATGATTTTACTCTTTCGTCCTCATCAATTTGTGATAGGTATTCGTCTGCAATGTCAGAGAATGTTCTATGTTTTTCTCCTATTGCCGGACCTTTGAGTATATGAACCAGTTGAGAACAGGAGAGGACGTCAATGTATTGTATTTGTTCCGCTCTTTCTTCGTACATGTTCAGAATTTTCTTCAATTTTAGGTTTAGGGCATCTTTGTCTGGGCGTTTAACAACCTTTCCGTTTTTAAATTCATTTACTGTATCTACAAGTATTCCTGTTACTATATATCTTGTTTCAGAATTGTGTGTAACTGCTATTCTTATATTGTGGCAACCATTTTTCATGATTTTTGCCGGTACTAATACTAAAGTAAAGTTTGCCATTTTTCTGTTTTCTTGGAAAGTGAGGGAAAGTTCAGGGAAAGTAAATAGCGTCAAAAGTGACGTTTTTTCTTTCTTTTTTTAGTTACTAACGAGAAACAGAAAAATTCGGGTAGGTTTATAAGTGTTTGATAATCAGCAATAAAAAAGATACTCTTATCAATCGCTATTGATAAGAGTATCACAACACAAAAACTAAACTAGACTTAACTAAACTATTTAAATGAGAAGTTTCACAACTTCTGTTCTTTATTCACTTGCAAATGTATGTTTTTTATTGAAAAAAACAAAAAAAATAATAGCTTTTTTCCTCCATTATAAATAAAAAAGTTGAAAATGAAACTTATTTATTATATAATATGTTTATTAACATAATCCTGCAACATTGTTTTGTAGGTTTCGGATATTGGAATGTATTCTTTACCGAAAACAATCCGTCCTTTATCTATTATTTTAATTTTGGATTTTTGTACAATAAATGAGCGGTGAATACGTAAAAAACGCTCGGCAGGCAGTCTCTCCTCAAGTGCTTTCATGCTTATAAGCGACAATATGGGACGTGTATTGTCTTCTGTATATATCTTCACATAATCTTTAAGGCCTTCGATATACAGAATTTTATCCAGCTCTATTTGTATTAATTTGTAATCACTTTTTACGTATATATATTCTGGATTTTCAGGCTGGAAACTTGATTTTTCGCTTTCGGCTTTTAGTTTCAGGTTGAACCATTCCATAGCTTTCCCTACAGCCTCACTGAAATCGGCATAACTGATTGGTTTCAGCAGATAGTCGAGTGCATTTGCCCTGTATCCGTCGATGGCATACTGTTCGAAAGCGGTAGTGAATACTATCCTTGTTCTTTCGGGTACCATCTTTGAGAATTCCAGTCCGTTCAGGTCCGGCATTTGTATATCCAGAAACAAAAGATCTACCGGATTGTTGGGCAGTTCGTTCATTGCCTGTACAGCGCTTGAATAAGTCCCGCACAGTTCAAGCGACGGTGTTTTCTTTACGTAGCTTGCTATCAGTCCCAGAGCCAGAGGCTCGTCGTCTATAATCGCGCATTTTATAGTCATAGTCGTATAGTATTATAAGTTGAGAATATATAAGTTCGGATTATATTTTTAGTTTGATGCATGAGTTGTAAACTTTGTCATTGTCGCTAAGCCAGCATTTCCACTCATGCCGGTCGTGATACAATAACTCGAGTCTTTTGCTGACCTGTTCCAGTCCTATACCTGAGCCGCTCTTGTCGGTTGCCGGTTTAGGATGGTTGCTGTTCTGTATTGTGCAGATGATATATTCCTCGTTTTCCTCTATTGTTATTTTTATGAAACTTTGTCCGGTAGGTGAAATCCCGTGTTTGAACGCGTTTTCTATCAGTGAAATGAAGATAAGCGGAGCGACAGGAGTCTGGCTGTTGTCCTTTATCCTGAAATCGGTTTCTATGTTTACGTCTTCCGAAACACGTATTCTCATCAGCTCTATATAGTTTCTGATGAAGTCCGTTTCCTTTTTCAGCGGAACATACATCGACTGGTTGTCATATAGCACATACCTCAACAGCCTGCTAAGTTCCTGTATTGCCTGTTGTGCTTTGTCTGTATCTATCGCCACCAGAGCGTAAATGTTGTTCAGTGTGTTAAGCAGGAAATGTGGGTTCAGCTGGTTTCTCAGATTTTTAAGCTCGGCTTCTGTCATGCTTTTCACGGCCTCACGCCTTGCCAGCTCGGTTTCGTTCCATCTTATGCTCAGCCTGATTGCCACACTTAGTCCGGCAGAGAAGATCATACTTGCGGCATCCCTTATCATGAAAACTATCTGTGATGGCGGAGTGTGTCTGAACATATCAGGTGGTGGAGCAGGAACATGCATGTCGTTCCACCATCTGATGGCAAGCGACAGCAGTACGGTCAGAACGGCATTCACAGCCAGGAATTTCTTCTTATGCTCGTTGAATAGCAACTTAGGAATCAATAGAAAATAATTTACATAAAATATTGCGAACAGCGATGCCGGCACGATGATGAACCGCATAAAAGCTTTCCAGTCTATGCTTCCGTTATCACCTTGCGTCATTATTATCGGAAAACCGAAAAACAATATCCAGCAGAATGCATGTATTGATATTTCCAACAATCTGTTGTTGCGGTTTGTATGATTCATAGGTTTTATGATTTTTATTGTGTACTTACAAATATAGTGGAATGTTATAAGTCTTGCAAACTTTCTATAAATCAAAGCAGTGCTGCAGTACCTCCTATGGAGGTACAGACAGCACTGCTGAAAAGGAAACCAAAGTTATGAAGAACAAAGAAGTTCCTTATTTATAGAATGAAGTTGTATCTGATTTATTCATATCTCAACGCTTCTATAGGGTCAAGGCAGGCTGCCTTTTTTGCCGGATACCATCCGAAGAACACTCCGGTGAAGGTACACACCGCAAATGACAGGAGTACGCTCCATGGCTGGACATATACGGGCCAGTGGGCAACTGTCTTGATTATATATGATGCGCCGCATCCCAGTATTACGCCAATCAGTCCTCCGGTGATACTTATAAGAACCGATTCTATGAGGAACTGCGACAGAATGTCTATCCCTCTGGCTCCTACAGACATTCTCAGACCGATTTCTCTGGTACGTTCAGTCACCGATACATACATGATGTTCATAATACCGATACCGCCCACTACAAGTGATATTCCCGCTATGCAGGCAAGGAGTGTCGTCATCAGGTCTGTAGTAGTATTAAGCATTGAGCTTAATTCCTGTTGTGTTCTTATTGTGAAATCATCATCATCGGTTTCTTTCAGCTTGTGTTCGCGACGCAGTATATTTGTTATTTCGTAAACGGCTTCGTCTGTCATGTCCTCTGTAAGTGCCGATGCAAAAACACCGCTCAGATATGTCTGCGCAAGAAGACGTTTCATTACAGTAGAGTAGGGTGACAGCACTACATCATCCTGGTCCATACCCATTGAGTTGTAGCCTTTCGATTCAAGTACACCTATAACCCTGAGTGGAACCTGATTGCAGCGTATTACTTTGCCTATCGGGTCAGTGCCGTCTGGAAAGAGGTTATCAACTATTGTAGAACCGATCACGCACACTTTTGCTGCGGTACGGATGTCTTCTTCCGTAAACATCTCGCCCTGTTCTATTTTCAGCTGTCTGATGTTGAGATAGCCTATACTTACTCCGCTCACCGATGACGGGTAGTTGTTGGCTCCTGATATGAGCTGTCCGCTGGCAGATACGTTCGGGCTTATATCCGCAATATACACACATTCATCTCTCAGTGTCTCGTAGTTTTCAAGTTTCAGAGTCTGCATAGACGACGGGTCCTGTCTTACTCCTCCTCGCATTTCACCTCCCGGATGGATCATTATCATGTTCGAACCCATCTCCGAGATTTGTTTCTGAATGCTTCGTTTCGAGCCTTGTCCTATTGCCAGCATGGCTATCACCGATGCCACACCTATTATGATTCCAAGCATCGTAAGGAATGCCCTCAGTTTATTGTTGGACAGTGCTCTGATAGCTATTTTAAAAAGATTTGTTCCGTTCATTGTAAAAATGTTTTATTGTTCCGCATCAGTCCTCATCGTTCTTAGGCAGTGCTGCAAGCGCCTCTGCCGCCGAGAGGATATTGTTGTTTACGGTATCTTCAATCACATGTCCGTCGCGCAGGCGAATGTTGCGGCTGCTATACATCGCCAGTTCCGGATTGTGGGTGACGAATATTATGGTTCTTCCTTCGGCATGCAGTTTCTGGAAGAGTACAAGTATCTCAAAAGATGTACGTGTGTCGAGGTTACCTGTAGCCTCGTCCGCCAGGATTACGGCCGGATTGTTCACCAGTGCCCTGGCTATTGCCACACGCTGCATCTGTCCTCCTGACATCTGGTTCGATTTGTGTTCCAGTCTGTCGCCCAGACCCACAGCTATAAGTGCCTCTATGGCTCTTCTGCGTCTTTCAGCGGCAGATACCGACGGGTTGTACATCAGTGGTAATTCTACGTTTTCCACCGCAGTGGTTTTAGGCAGAAGATTGTAATTCTGGAATACGAAACCGATTTTTCTGTTTCTCAGTACAGCCCTCTGCGGTTTGCTCATTGTCCTTACAGATACTCCATCCAGAAGGTATTCGCCGCTTGTAGGTGTGTCCAGACATCCAAGTGTGTTCAGCAAAGTAGATTTACCCGAGCCTGATGTACCCATGATGGTGACAAACTCGCCCTCGTTTATGCTGAATGATACTCCCCTGAGCGCATGCACTGTTTCGTCTCCCACACGGAAGTTACGTTTTATATTCTGTAATTCGATTACTGTCTTGCTCATGGTGATTAATCTTTTTACTTGAGATTATTTTTTCTTGTTTCTGTTAGGAGGACCCGGCATGAACGGATTTTGCTCGCCTCCTTCTTCGCTCATTTCCTCCATTTCACCTTTTACTATTGTTTCTGTTATGATTTCGGTTCCTTCGCTGATGCCTGAAACTATTTCAGTGTTTGAACCGTCGCTCATACCGGTCTTGACAGGATGCGCGGTCAGCGATGTAGCGTCCATAGTCCATACCTTCTTAGGTGAGTTGCAGTCGTTTATTGTCTTTCCGCCAGCCAGTTTCTTGTCCGGTGTAAATCGGAGAGCCTTGTTAGGAACTACAAGTACATCCTCGCGTGTATCTGTAAAGATTGTCACGTTGGCTGTCAGTCTTGGTTTAAGTTTCAGGTCAGGATTGTCGGCAGTGATTACAACTTCGTATGTCACAACGGTTTCTGATGTAGTGCTGGTTGATGAGCTTGTGCTGTTTGTGCTTCCCAGACGGATCTGTTTCACTCTTCCTTCGAACACGTCGTTCGGATAGGCATCTACCGTGAACGTAACTCTTGCGCTGTCCTTTACTCCTGCTATGTCAGCTTCATCCACATCTGCCACTACCTGCATCTTTGTCAGGTCGGCTGCGATGGTGAAAAGAGTCGGAGTTTCGAAACCAGAAGCCACAGTCTGTCCGGCTTCCACTTCGCGGCTTGTCACTACACCGTCGATAGGCGATGTGATGGTAGTATATGACAGGTTTCTCTGTGCTTTTGCCAGTGCCGCCTTGCTCTGGTCGTATGCACTTTTAGCGCGGCGGTAGTTGTATTCGTACTGTTCGTACTCAGTGTCGCTGATTAGTTGTTTTTCGTGCAGAGTCTTGTTTCTCTCGTAAAGTTTCTCCTGGTATATGTATTCTGCTTCTGCGCCATCGTATGTAGCTTGCGCTGACTGGAGGTCGCTTATAAGTGTTACGCGGTCCATTTCGGCTATTACCTCACCCGCTTTAACCACTGAGTTATAGTCAACATAAATCTTGTCGATGATACCTGATACCTGTGTACCTACTTCTACTTCGGTCACCGGTTCTATAGTACCTGTAGCCGTGATTGAATTGCTTATTGTCCCTTTATGTACTGCCGAAGTGGCGAAACTTATTTCCTGGTTTGATTTTTTTCCACCGAATATCCACAGTCCTGCTCCTGCAAGTACTATTATCGCAGCTGCGCTGATGAAAACTTTCTTCTTGTTCATATCTAGTTATTTTACCGTTTGTTCTTTATAAATACACTTGTTTTCCCTTTTTAAAGTTTAATTTCATTTCCCGCATAGAAATCAAGTAATGCCCTGTCGAGGATAGCCATATACTTGGCCTGTACACGCTGTTGCTGTGCGCTCAGCAGGTTGTTTTTCTCTGTCAGCAGTTCCACAGTGTTCTTTATGCCCAGGTTGAACTGTTCGTTCACCATGTCGAAGCTGGTCTGACAGCTTTCCAGTTTGCTGTTTGCCGCCTCATACTGTTGCTGTGCGTTCAGAGCGTCCAGCCAGAGAGTTTCTATTGTTGAATACAGCTCCTTCTGTTTGTTTATCAGATCCAG
Source organism: Bacteroides caecigallinarum (assembly GCF_021530995.1). Classification (GTDB taxonomy): domain Bacteria; phylum Bacteroidota; class Bacteroidia; order Bacteroidales; family Bacteroidaceae; genus Phocaeicola; species Phocaeicola faecigallinarum. Next base: position 11,636 of record NZ_JADYTF010000075.1, on the reverse strand, counting down.
TTGTGACGAACTGTAAGTGATCTGCGCTTTCTGCACCGCACTTTTTGTCTGTCTGTTGTTGAAGATAGGAATGCTCAGGTTTACACCTATCATATTGTTCCATCCGTATTTCATCTGTTCAGCCCAGTTGTTTGTGCTGGCATTGTTTGTCATACTCGATGTTGAGGCCGAGAGACTGATTGTAGGCAAATACCCTGCCTTTGCAGTCTTTATACCCAGTTTTGCATTGTCTATGCTCAACTTGCTGCTCTGGATTTCCGGTCTTGAAGTCAGGGCTGTGTTGTAGACATCTATCTGGTTTGGCAGAGCTGCCATCACATCCTCGTCGTTCAGTTCCGGAAGGTCGAGAACCATTTCCGTAGTGCCGTCCAGTTCAAGCAGCTGTTTCAGCTGGAGCTTATAGTTTCTCAGAGAACTTTCAGCGGTAACAAGTTGATATTTGTCGTTGCTTGCCTGAGCTTCAAGTTGTGCCACATCAGCCTTTGACAGACTTCCCTCGTTGAAAAGTTCTACCGCACGTTTGTATGTAGCCTCGCTCACTTCCAGAGTGTTTTTGTTTATCGCCACCGATTCGTTGGCATACAGGATCTGTACGAACAGTTTCGTAATCTCCTCCTGCAGCATGTTTTCAGTTTCGGCAACAGACAGCCCGGCTATTTCTTTGTTTGTCTTCTGCTGCTTGATGTTGTTCAGTCGCTGTCCTCCGTTCCACAAAGTCCATTGTGCATTCAGGTTGTAGCTTCCGTTGTAAGTGGTATTGCTGTTACTTGTGATAATTTCCGTACCGCTTACGGTTGCGCTGTTCTCCTGATACGGACGGTTCACCAGATTATGTCCCGTAGAGAAAGACAGACTTGGAAACAGCGATGCCTTAGCCGATTTCACGTCTACATCAGCTTCCTCCAGCGAGAGCTTGTCCTGCTGTAGCTGAATGTTTTTCTCCAGAGCATAGTCAATGCAGTCCTGCAGGCTCCAGGTCTTGTTATCCTGTGCGTAAAGTCCTGTGCTTGAGCCTAAAACTGCGATAATGAATAAATCTCTTTGTCTCATATTGTTTACTGTTATCTCTATTTCTTTTCTGATGCAAAATTATTCCTTATAAAATACTAAGACAAAAAAGATAGATTTGGCAAAGAATTATATGGACAAAACCTTGGTTTTTCACGATAAATCATTTACTTTGTAATCATTATAATAATATACGCTTGTTAATTATGAATATAATAGGAATTTATAGATTTTATGCGGATGGTTTCAGGTCGATGACTACAGGTCGTATACTATGGATTATAATCCTGGTGAAACTGTTTGTGATGTTCTTTATAATCAAACTTTTCTTTTTCCCTTCTTTCCTTAAAGACAAATCAACGGAGGAAAAACAGAACTATGTGGGCAATGAATTGATTATGCGATCGTCAGACTTTTATGCGAAATAATTAATCAAACTAACTTAATAAAACTTTATTTTATGATTGAAGCTATTGACACTTCTTTGATTGATTGGTCGAGGGCACAGTTTGCCCTTACGGCCATGTATCACTGGCTGTTTGTTCCTCTCACACTCGGTCTGGCTGTGATAATGGGAACAATGGAAACCGTTTATTACCGTACGGGTAATGAGTTCTGGAAACGTACAGCCAAATTCTGGATGAAACTGTTCGGAATAAACTTTGCCGTCGGTGTTGCCACAGGACTTATTCTTGAGTTCCAGTTCGGAACCAACTGGAGTAATTATTCGTGGTTTGTGGGCGACATATTCGGTGCTCCGTTGGCTATTGAGGGAATACTGGCATTTTTTATGGAGGCTACATTCATAGCCGTAATGTTTTTCGGTTGGGAGAAGGTGAGCCGCCGCTTCCACCTCGCATCTACATGGCTCACCGGACTTGGAGCGACGATTTCGGCATGGTGGATATTGGTTGCCAACTCATGGATGCAATATCCCGTAGGCATGGAGTTCAATCCGGATACCATGCGTAATGAGATGGTAGATTTTATGTCCGTAGCATTCTCGCCTGTGGCAGTAGTGAAATTCTTCCATACAGTTATAAGCAGTTGGATTTTAGGAGCTGTGTTTGTAGTGGGAGTGAGCTGCTGGTATCTGATAAAGAAACGTGAAAAAGAATTTGCCAAGGCAAGCATAAAGGTAGCTTCTGCCGTAGGTCTGTTTGCGTCTATTGTTACGGCAGCAACAGGCGACCAGTCAGCATATCAGGTGGCGCAGGTACAACCTATGAAACTTGCGTCAATGGAAGCACTTTATGATGGAAGCTCTCATGCTCCTCTCACTGTGGTAGGTCCGGTAGAAATACCCGAAATGCTTTCCGTACTAGCCACACATAGTGCAGACGGTTTTGTTCCCGGTATAAACGATATCATGAAAGGCGGATATAAACTTTCCGATGGTACAAAGGCACTTTCTGTAGATGAAAAGATTGAACGTGGAAAGATGGCAATCAAGGCATTGGCAGATTATAGAAAGGCTAAAAAAGAAGGCAATTCCGAGGAGATGGAAACATCGCTGAACATACTTAACGATAATATGCCATATTTCGGTTACGGATATATCAAGGATACATCCACACTGGTGCCAGACGTCAATCTTATGTTCTGGTCATTCCGTGTGATGGTAGGTCTGGGAATGTACTTCATCGTTCTGTTTGCTGTCATGATGTTCCTCACATGGAAGAAGACATGCAATGTGGATTATCACAACTGGCTGCTGTGGCTGGGAGTGTGGAGTATTCCTCTGGCATACATCGCCAGCCAGGCAGGATGGATAGTTGCCGAAGTGGGACGTCAGCCATGGACCATTCAGGATATGCTGCCTGTAGATGCGGCAATATCAAGGCTTGAAACCGGCTCTGTACAGACTACATTCTTTATATTCCTCATCATGTTCACCGTACTTCTGATTGCAGAGATAGGAATAATGCTAAAGGCAATCAAACATGGTCCGGAGGAGAGATAACACAATATTGTTTTGATAAATATTATTTACATCTGATATGGAATCTACATATATATTCTTACAGCACTACTGGTGGTTCATTGTTTCACTGCTGGGTGCAATACTGGTGTTCCTGCTGTTCGTGCAGGGAGGAAATTCTTTGATTTACCGCATAGGGCAGACCGAAGAAGAGAGAAAGATGCTTGTAAACTCAACAGGCAGAAAGTGGGAATTCACGTTTACCACTCTTGTAACCTTCGGCGGAGCATTCTTTGCTTCCTTCCCGTTGTTCTACAGCACAAGTTTCGGCGGAGCATACTGGCTGTGGATGATAATACTTTTCACTTTTGTGCTTCAGGCAGTGTCGTATGAGTTTCAGTCCAAGCTGGGCAATCTGCTTGGACAGCGTACATACAGATACTTCCTTATGCTGAACGGTGTGATGGGACCTCTGCTTCTCGGTATGGCTGTATCGACATTCTTCTATGGCTCAAACTTCGAGGTGACAAAGGATAATCTTACCGAACTGGGTATGCCTGTCATCAGCTCATGGTCAAACGGATGGCACGGGCTTGACGCTTTTGCCGAACCTTGGAACTTGGTACTAGGTATGGCAGTGTTCTTCCTGGCACGACTTCTAGGGGGAATGTATTTCATCAACAATATAGATAATGAACAGATAAATACCCGTTGCCGCCGACAGCTGATTTCCGATGCTGTGCCTTTCCTTCTGTTCTTCCTGGCATACGTGATACGAACATTGCTGAAAGACGGATTTGCCGTAAATCCGGAAACTCAGGCGATAGTGATGGAACCGTACAAATATTTCAACAATTTCGTTGATATGCCATATCTTCTTGTCTTGTTCCTGGCAGGAGTGGTATGCGTGTTGTACGGTCTGGTAAAGAGCATATTGGTTTCAACATATAAGAAAGGTATATGGTTTTCCGGCATAGGAACAGTATTGACAGTTCTGGCTTTATTGCTTGTTGCAGGGTATAACAATACGGCATATTATCCGTCATTGGCTGATTTGCAGAGCTCGCTCACGATATCCAACAGCTGTTCCAGCCTGTTCACTCTCAAGACCATGGCATATGTGTCAATTCTTGTACCTTTCGTACTGGCATATATATTCTACGCCTGGCGAGCAATCGACCGCAAGTCTATTACTGCGGACGAGATAAAGAATGACGATCATGCATATTGATGTTTGATTCATATAAACGTATAACAGAATGTGCCGGAAAGCAGCTTTTCCCATTAGCTGTTTCCGGCACATTTCGTTTTGGTAAATCACATTTCGTTTTGGTAAATCACATTTCGTTTTGTGTTAAAATGTATTATCCCAAGAGAACTTTCTGTATAGCATCCTTCAATGCAGGTTTCGGCATAGCTCCCTGAGCCATCTGTGGGGCACCCGTCATAGGTACGAAGAGCAGTGTAGGTACGCTGCGTATAGCGAACAGTCCTGCCAGTTCCTCTTCCTGGTCAACATCTATCTTGTAGATGTCAATCTTTCCGTCGTATTCTTCAGCCAGTTCGTCCAGTACCGGAGCAAGCATCTTGCAAGGTCCGCACCATGTGGCATAGAAGTCTATCAGAGCAGGACGCTCACCCAGGAACTTCCATTCGTTAGGGTTAGCTTCATAGTTGGCTACTTTATTCAGGAATTCTTCTTTAGTCAAATGTTTTGCTTTCATAGATAATACGTCAGGCACAGATAGCGCTGAACGAATCGCAGAGGATAAAGGAACTTGTATCGGACGAGACAGGTACGATGACCGGTAGTCTGAGGATAGGAATACTTCCTACAATAGCCCCGTACCCGGTACCTGACTTCATTCACCATTTCCGTGGCGCACACCCCCATGTAAATCTTTCTATCGACGAGAAAGAAAACGCCTCCCTTGTGCGCGAACTCCGTTTCGGCAATATCGACATAGCCATCTCCACACTGCCGGAGGATAGGGAAGGGATACTCGAAATACCGGTATATATAGAAAAGTTTGTGGCGTACTTCTCTTCGGAGTGCAGTCATGCCCAGAAGATAATAGCAAGCGGAAGCCTTCCTGCCGAACATATGTGGATACTGAAGGAAGGCCATTGCGTGCCGAACGGCTCGATGAACTTCTGCAAGAACAAGGATATAGGGAACCATATCTACGAGGCCGGCAGTATAGAAACACTGGTCAGGATAGTTGACCGCAACGGCGGTTATACCATTATTCCGGAACTTCACATCCCTTTTCTGTCTGAGAATCAGAAAGATAATGTAGTACATCTGAACGTCAATCCTCCCGCACAGCGTTGTATATCCATCCTCATTAAGGACGATTTCATAAGGGAACGTGCGGTAAATGCCGTACTGGAAACATTGAAATCCATTATTCCGGACTATATGATGGAGGAAAGACTCAAAAAACATAAGATAAAACTTCGGTAAACAGTTGGCGTTACACGGTCGTGTTACGCGTGTGACACGAATGTGTTTCTTGCGTTTCACGTTTGTGTTTCGCGCGTTACACGTACGTGTAACTGTAATTATATCTGTATGTATAAATATAGTATTACTAAAATAATTCCTAAAAACTCTTATTACGCTAAACAAAAAGGCGTTGCCACTTTTTTATGTTTATAAACTTATCAAATAAGGATAAGTAAAAAGACTTAGACGAACTAATTTATGCTATATTTGAAATAAATTGATTGTTTTAATTCTATTAAAAAAACAAATTATTAATTATGGCAACGATAAAAGTGAAATTTCGTCCTTCATCTGCTCGTAATGACGAAGGGACAATATTCTATCGTGTAATACATGATAGAGTAGTTATACAAGTTACTACAGGCTACAGGTTATCAAAGGCAGAGTGGAATATATTGGAAAAAGATATATCACTTTCGGAAAATGAAGAAAAATGCAGTAGCAATCTTTTTTCATTGAAAAAGCATATAAATGATGATTTGGCAAAATTCAAGAGTATAATATCTGTGTTGGAATCGTCCGGACAGAGCTATACGGCAGATGATATAATATCGTCATACACAAGGAAAGAAAACAACGGCAATTTTATATCCTTTATCCATGATACCATACAGCAACTGAAGTTGGTTGGTCGTTTGCGTACTGCAGAAACATATTCTACAGCTTTAAACAGCTTTTCCAGATTTTGCAGTTTGCGTGGTGATGTTGATTTTAATGATATAGATGCGACTCTCATGATGGAATATGAGGATTATTTAAAATCCAACGGACTTATTCCTAATACAATATCATTCTACATGCGTAATTTGCGTGCGGTTTACAATCGTGCTGTAGAGAAAGGTATTACAGTACAGCGCAATCCATTCAGATACGTCTATACCGGTGTTGATAAAACAGTAAAGCGTGCCTTGTCTGTAAGTATGATCAGAAAAATCCGTGATTTGGATTTACGGAAGTCTCCTTCAATGGATTATGCCCGCGATATATTTATGTTCAGTTTTTATACCCGTGGAATGTCATTTGTTGATATGGCTTATTTAAAAAAGAAAGATCTTCAGCATGGAGTCTTGTCATATCGGCGTCAGAAAACCAATCAGCAGTTGTTTATCAAATGGGAAAAACCAATGCAGGAAATTATTGATAAATATGATACTTCCCAGACACCTTATTTGCTCCCAATAATAAAAGATGTCAATTCTGATGCCCGTCGTCAATATCATAATGCTTCACACTTGGTTAATGCAAAGCTAAAGAAGATAGGTGTTGCCCTTGGATTGCCGGTGGTTCTTACTTCTTATGTAGCTCGTCATACGTGGGCTAGTGTGGCTCATAGTAAAAACATTTCATTATCAGTTATCAGTGAGGCAATGGGTCACGATTCAGAAAACACAACACGAATATATTTGGCATCTTTGGATATGTCTGTTATTGACAAAGCAAATGAAATAATATTAAAATCATTGTAAATATAAACTAGACTAAGTATAGCTATTTATTTGTGATAATATGATGCTTTTGCAGCTGTTTTTTGTTCATATTATAAATACTTCTCTTTATAAGAGAAGTATTTTTTTACATTGCAAAGGTAAGTATATTATTCAAATTTCAAGTATTTTTTCTATTAAAATTTGAATATTATCACAGTCTAGGTGAAATATCACATATTTCAGGTTTGCGTTTTTAGTTATGCGATTAAAGGAAAAAGATATGTATAACAATAAAAGCGTTTGAATGATTTTACTTATATGCAAAAAAATATTAAACATATATTATGCAAAATCAAAGCATGGATATGCTTTGAGAAGTATGTAAATAAGTATGTATTTCTCTTATAAAGAGATGGTTAGTAATGCTAGGAAGTGGAATGTGTATATTGTATTTAAAATGTTAAACTTACAATATTTTTATCATTTTACATAGGATGTATGAATCAGATATTCTACTTCGTAATAACATAAAAATGGACAGAGTTTCGATGTCACTGTATAGTTCAGAATCTCTTTCTGTAGCTGGGAAATGGCGATTATGTAACGAATCAGAATAACTGGTACGGAAGAGAGAAATTATACTTAAGTCTAAGAAAATAAAGATGTTACCTTGGTATTACATATATGTGAAAAGTAACATGCAGGAGCATGTTCTAGATATATTAAAACAAAGATTTAATGTTTTTGTTCATAAAACAACAAAATATAAACGTGTAAAGAAACATGTCGTAAAAGAAGATATTCCTACAATTTCAGGCCTTGTATTTGTACAAGGTAATATGGCTGAAATTCAATCAATTTTAAAAGAACGCTGTTTTGGGATTTATCTTGCAAAAGATAAGAGTACAGGTCGTCCTGCCGTTATACAGGATAAATATATGCAGACTTTTATCCGTTTGTCCCAAATATCTCCGTTCCGCATTAGATTTATGCCACATCCATTGGAATATTATTCCGTAGGGCATCCATTGGTCAAGATAACTTCCGGTGTGCTTGATGGACTTGAAGGTTATCAGATCCGTATTTCCCGTAACAAATGTCTTATAACTACAATGGGGGGACTTACTATAGCCATTGGAGGAGTCTATAAGGAAAATTTTGAAAACGTAGATGCAAATTCAGGTATAACCGGATTGTTGAGTTCGGCAAACAATATAAAAAAAGAAACATAACATCACAAATATGATAATCGCAGTTGATTTTGATGGGACAATTGTAGAACATAAATATCCTGAAATAGGAAAAGAAATACCTTTTGCGATAACTACCTTGAAACGTCTTCAGGCAGAACATCATATATTGATACTTTGGACAGTTCGTGAAGGAAAGTTGCTTGAAGATGCTGTAGAATATTGTCGTGGCCGTGGCCTTGAATTCTATGCTGTCAATGCCAACCATCCGGATGAGCAACCTAATGAAAATCCTTCATGTCCGTGTCGTAAGTTGCGTGCCGATTTGTTTATTGACGACCGTAATTTGGGTTATCTTCCCGATTGGGGAGCTATTTATGAGATGATTACCAATAAGTTAAGCAGCCGCCGATACTATAGGGAAAGGTATCAGGATTATGTTGAGGATAAGCCATCTTTTTGGAAGAGGATGTTTGGATGGAAAAAGTGATTGTGATAATCTGACTATAGGTGAAATAGTTCACTTATGAGCAGATTTATCTGAAAAATACTCTAAAGATATAGTCTTATATATATTGGTGTAAAATAACTCCAGGTATACTTGAAGAATTAGAAGTTTATCATACGTATACCTTAAGATAAATATCTTAAGATGAATGTAGCAAGAATAAATAAGAAAGAATGTTCAGGATGTAATGCTTGTGCTGAGATATGTCCAAAAGGTTGTATAAAGATGGAGCCTGATTTAAAAGGCTTTTTATATCCCAGAATAAGTGTTGATATCTGTATCAATTGTGGATTGTGTAAAAAAGTTTGTCCGTTACAGAACGATAATATAAAAAACAATGAACCTGTTACGGCTTATGCTGCCTGGTGTAGGGAAACAGAAGTATATAAAACAAGCTCATCGGGAGGAGCCGCTTATATTTTTTCTACCTATATATTAAATCATAATGGAGTCGTTTATGGATGTACAGCGGAAGGTACACAAGTAAAACATATTCGTATAGATCGTCTCTCAGAACTTGGAAGATTAAATGGCTCAAAATATGTGCAAAGCAATGTTTGTGGACTTTATGTACAAGTAAAAGATGACCTTAAAAAAGGAATACCAGTATTATTTATTGGTACTCCTTGTCAGATATCAGGATTAAAAAACTTTATCGGAAGTATTCCTGAACATCTCTACCTAATAGACTTGATTTGTCATGGAGTTCCTTCTCAAAAGATGTTTGACGACCACATTCGTCATATATTTAAAGATAAAACGGTGAAATATGTCAGTTTCAGAAATGGAGAAAAATATCAGTTAAAATTACAGACGAATGAAGAGGTATATGTAAAACCCTACGTTAAAGACTTGTACTATCGTGGCTTTTTTTATGGCATTACTTTCCGTGAGAGTTGTTATAATTGTAAGTTTGCTTCCATACAAAGATGTGGTGATCTGACAATAGGAGATTTTTGGGGCTTGAAAAGTAAAGATGATATGCTTGTAAAACCACAGAATGGAATTTCTGTCTTATTGCCAAACACAGAAAGAGGGTCAAAACTTTTAAGTAGTGTTGTAGATGATTTTTATATTTATGAGCGTAGTGTAAAAGAGGCTGTAGAAGGTAATACGCAGCTTAGGCATCCTTATAAACGAAACTTTAGAAATCGTTTGTTCAGCTTCCTATATTCTTGTTTTTTTTCTTTTGATATGGCGGTTTTTCTTTCAGTTATTGATCAAAAAGCTATGGCTTTAGTTAAGCGTTGCTTGAGAATCTTATAATATGGTTTCGGATGTAAATAAAAAAATAGCCCGTAATACATTTTTACTTTATGTAAGAACTCTTTTTACACAAATGCTGTCCTTGTATATATCACGCAAGGTGTTGGAAATATTAGGAGTAGAGGACTATGGTATTTATAATGTCGTTGGAAGTGTAATAGCGGCTCTTACTTTTCTCAATGGTTCAATGGCTGTTGCGACACAAAGATTCTTAACTATAGAATTAGGTAATAATAATTTGAAGGCATACAATCAGGTTTTCTGTATGTCTTGTCAGATTCATATAACTTTGTCTTTTTTAATACTGATAGTTGCTGAAACCCTAGGCCTATGGTTTGTGAATAATAAGCTCAACATTCCTGTTGAACGTATTGATGCGGCAAACTGGGTTTATCATACAGCTGTACTGTCTGTAGCATTGGGTATTATTCAGACACCTTATGTGGCCTCTTTGACTGCACATGAACAAATGAATGTATATGCGTATGTTGGGATGGGAGAGACAGTTCTGCGTCTGGCATTTGTGCTTTTACTTCTTAAATTATCAGGAGATAAACTAATATTATATGCTATTCTTATGTTAGTCATTCAGCTCTTTTCTGCTCTTATATATAGGATTTACTGTATCACAAGATACTCGGAGTGCAGATTCTCAGTAGTATGGGATAAAGCATTATTCAAATCATTACTTGGTTTTACAGGATGGAATCTGTTTGGCACATTAGCATGGATGATGAAAGATCAGGGAATTAATCTTTTAATGAATATTTTTGGTGGACCACTTATAAATGCTGCACGTGGCGTATCGTATCAGGTAGCCAATGCTGTTCAGAATCTTGTAAGTGGTTTTGGAACTGCAGTAAATCCTCAACTCACGAAAAATTATGCTTCTGGTGATACTGAAAAAATGGAAAGACTATTAATATCAAGTTCAAAAATATCTTATTATCTACTATGGTTTATTGGGCTTCCCGTAATGCTTGAGATAGGATTTATCTTGAATATCTGGTTGGTAAATGTTCCTGATTATACCGAACTTTTCACGAAACTTATATTTGTAGAAGCTTTACTATCCGCTTTGTCTGCACCGATTATAACCAGTCTTCTTTCTACAGGGAAAATCAAATGGTATCAGATTGTTGTAGGTAGTGTTATGCTTATTAACGTACCAATATCTTATTTATTATACAGAACAGGGGTACCTGTTTATACGCCTTTTGTTGTTTCAATTGTAATATCAGGAATTTCTTTTGTATTACGGCTACATTTTTGTAAATCTCTCATAGGATTTTCTGTAACAAGGTACTTGAATTCAGTATTAAGACCAGTATTGATGGTAACATCATTATCATTGATTTTGCCTTTTGTATGTACTGTGCTGTTGGATAATAATGTACTTCGATTTATTATTGTTTTATTTGTAAGTAGCTTGTCAATTTTTCTTGCTGTTTGTTCGGTAGGGCTGACGGAAGCTGAAAGATTATATGCGAAATCAATTATAAATTCTAAACTTAGCAAGACTTTATAATGACAAAATCTGTAGGTATCATAACTTTTCATGCCTCACATAATTATGGCTCCATGTTGCAGGCTTATGCCTTACAGCGTGTAATTACAGATATAGGACTTAACTGTGAGATTATAAACTTACGTACAGTCAGGCAAAAAGCATATTATAGTGTAGGAGGTTTTCATCGTGGAACATCTAAAGGAAAAATAAAGAGAAGAATCCTGTTGACACCTTTCTATTATTCATTGATCAATAAGTATAGAAAATTTGAGAATTTTCTCAGAAACGACTTGATAT
>NZ_JADYTF010000074.1 GCF_021530995.1 Bacteroides caecigallinarum | reverse complement strand
AAGATGATTACGAGCCGATTTAATTTTATGAGAATTAAATTTAGAATTATCGGAGCTGTATGCGGTGAAAGTCGCACGTACAGTTCTTAATGGGGAAAGCGGCAGCAATGCCGCCGACCTACATAACTAGAGAACATGGAAACAGAGGAACTCATAGAACACATACTCAGACAGAAGCATCTTCAAGAGATGATGAACAGACCCGAAAAGGAGCATACGCCCCTTGAAGGAATGGATAATGAGCAGATAAAGAGGTTCGCCCTGTTCCTGTTTGAGGAGAATCAGAACAAGAGCAAGCAGCTTGATGAAATGATAGCAAGACTTGATGAAATAGGAAAAGACCTGAAGGAAGTCAAACGTGAGAATGCCTCTCTTTTGAAAGCCTTGCTAAAGGCAAACAGCAATGCCGAGAAGGTCGCCCTTGAATACAAGATGCAGCTGAAGGAATACAAAAAGCTTGAGAAGAAGCATAATGCCCTTGTCGAGCGTCTTTCACTTATGAACACCCAGACATACGCTTCATCCAAAAGCCTCAAAGGCATTGACCGTAAAAAGACCGTGAAAGGAAAGCATGATGATAAGGACGATTTTGACGGTACTCACACTGCTCCGGCAGCTGAAGTTCCACAGTCAGACTCTGCCGCATCATGCGACACGCAGGATACTCCGGCCACTCCTCTTCCCAAGGAAAGACCGTATAGAAAAGGAATGAGATACAACAAGGATTGTGTAGGCACTCCGATAATACACAAGTCCGATTATACAATGCTTCCTAAGGGTTCTGTAGTGATATCATCAAGCTACCGCAAGATTAGAAACATCGTCAGCTATATTGAGGAACATCATTTTGAGGTGCTCAAGGTGAAGCATGCCGACGGCAGGATTGAAAGCATGTTCCTTCCAATGAAGGATGACGTCCGGGCAAGCCTTTATGACGAGATAGTACCGGGTACAAGCATTACGGCAAACATGCTCTCGTATCTGATGTTTAACCGCTTCCAGATGTCAACACCAGCATACAGGGAGGCAAAGAACCGTCTGTCGGATATGGACTGGAACACTTCTGTGCAGAACCTTCTGAACTGGGCCGACAAAGGTGCCATGCAGCTGAACAAGCTGATACCTGCCCTCAAGAAGATTGCCCTTCAGGACGGTGCCAACGTGAATGTGGACGAGACATGGCTTCGTTACCACGCTTACAATAAGAAACGTAAGACGTATATGTGGTGTCTGGTAAACCGGAAAGCCCGTATAGTCATCTTCTTTTATGAGGACACAACGGATGATGAAGGTGTACAGAAACATGGAGGCAGGAACAGAAACGTGTTGAAGGAGTTCCTTGGTGATGCAAAAATCAAATCACTGCAGAGCGACGGCTACAACGTATATATGTATCTTGACAATGAACTTATCGATGTTGAGCATTTGTGTTGTCTGGCCCACGCAAGGGCTAAGTTCAAGTATGCCTATGACCAGGGAAGCCTGCAGGCAAGAATCTTCCTTGAGCTGATAGCAAAATTATACGGAATGGAAGAAACTTATCGCCGGGAAAAACTCACAGCAGACGAGATTTACCGCAGAAGGAACTGTAAGGAAACGACAGAAATCATCGATAAGATAAGGACGGAACTTTATGATTTGCTGGCAAATCCGGATGAGAGTCGAAGCGAGCTTATGGGCAAGGCCCTTAACTATCTGAAAAACTTCTGGAATCAGATCTTCTCCTACAGAAATGACGGAGAATACTCCATAGACAATATGGCGGCGGAAAGAGCGATAAGACCAATCACTGTCCAACGAAAGAACAGCCTGTTCTTCGGAAGTGTGAAAGGAATACAGAACTCCGCAATCTATAATACCTTTATAGAAACATGCAAACAGGCAGGAGTCTCCTTCAGGGATTACTTCTGCAGGCTGCTCAGAGAATTAAAAAAGGGAAGAACGGATTACGAAAACCTTCTTCCCATGACAATATGCAAATAATAATCGTTAAATTTGTGGACTCTTTTTTAGACGGGCGCTTGCTGGCGTCCGTCTAAAAGGGGACACCCTAAAATTGGAAGTTTACTTAAAACAATACTAAAACAATGAAAAAACACATTCTAAAATCATTGACTTTGGCTATAGCCATCACACTGGCAGGAACATCATGCTCATCAGTTAAGGAGCAAACTTCAGAAATCAAATGGGCAACATTCAATATCAGATTAGACACTCCATACGACAGTCTGAACAATTGGGAATATCGCAAAGACAGTGTCGCAAGCTTTATCCGTAATCAGGATTTGGACATTGTTGGTATGCAGGAAGTACTACATAACCAATTGGTAGACCTGAAAACTCGCCTACCTGAATATGCAGAAATAGGAGTTGGACGAGAAGACGGTAAGACGAAAGGAGAATATGCACCTATTTTCTTTAAGAAAGACAGATTTGAAGTTTTAGACAATAATACATTCTGGCTTTCACAATATCCCGATAGTATAGGATTCATCGGTTGGGACGGAGCATGCACACGTATCGCTACATGGGCAAAAATGAAGGACAAACAAAATGGAAAAATTTTCATGGCGATAAATACTCATTTTGATCATGTTGGTACGGAAGCACGTCGTAAAGGCGCTTTATTGATTATTGAAAAAATTAAAGAAATTGTAGGTGACCAACCAGCTGTACTAACAGGCGATTTCAACGTTAATGATTCGTCAGAAGCGTACAATACATTAACGACAAACAGTTTCGTACTCAAAGATGCACATAAGGAAGCACTAACCAAAGAAGGAGTAGACTATACATTTCATAACTTTGGCAGAATAGAGCCTTCATCATGCGAAAAAATTGATTTTATTTTTATCACTCCCAATATAAAGGTAAGCAATAGCTATATACCAGAAGAAGCGAGACAGAAAGGAAAATTCTTATCAGATCATAATCCTGAAGTGGTGCAAATTTCATTCTAAAAACATGGGCAAGTTCTTCAATCAACTTGCCCATGTTTTCCGTTGTATCAGTCCACAAAACCCTACACCTTTGATTTAAAAGTATAAATCCTCTTTTTTCTCCGGGATTTTATTCTCCATAAACATTACATAGTAAATCGGATAATAATTAATATTTCCCTTTGACTTGATTTCTCTTTCATTTGACAATACAATCGATGAAACAATATTATAGTCTGGAACCGCCATCAAATTGTCCAAAGCACTATGTACCGTATAATCCCTTCCGGACTTAACCTCAATAGGCAGAACACTCATAGTTCTACTATCATCAACGATGAAGTCAACCTCACCCTTCTGCTTATTGTCATAGTAAAATAGCTTATTATAATGGGCCTTCAACTCTTGTGCCACAGCACTTTCATATACAGAACCGAGATTTACACTAGGGATATCATTCAAGATTGGCTGGACATTGTACTGGTACAATTGGGAACTTAGCATACCGACATCATTCATATATAGCTTCAATAGATTCTTCTGTTGCGATTCAGCCAATGGATATTTCGGATTACTGATTGCATTAGATGCTATAGAAATTCCCGAATTTATCAAATATTCAAACTCCTCTATATAATTACTGAACCTATCCCCTTTCCTATTTTGTATGTCTTTTGCTACAATTCGCTTCTTCTTGTTCTCCATTTTAGACGGAATCATATCATAAATTCGACGAATATGCAGCTTCTTAGCTGCCCCTTCTTCGTAACGAGAAGCATCAATACCATACAGTACCCTAATAGCCTCCTGAGTTTCTCTTACTTTTACTATATTATGAGTAGCCAGATATTCATTTACAGCATCAGGCATACCGCCCACAAGAAGATATCTCTTAAAAAGTCCAAGCACCTTGTCATGAACTTCTTGTGACAATGACTGTTTATTCTCAAAAGACTTTCTTAAATAATCAATCGCATCCTTACCAAAATCATTTGCAATCAAGAATTCCTCAAAATCAAGCTGATACATTTTCTTAAGGATTACACTTCCGACAGGCACGGAAACTGTTCCTTTCAAAGTAATACCCAAAAGGCTTCCGCTACTGATAAACCTATATTTGTGTTCTTCTCTCAAAAATTTGAGCATAGTCAGGAATTGTGGATAATGCTGAATTTCATCGATAAAGACCAATGTATTCTTGTACTGATCCAACCTAGTTCCAGCAACCATACTTAATTTTAAATAAAACTCTTCTGTAGTATGGACATTTTTGAAAATCTTTTCGCCTTCATCATCTACAACAAAGTTTATCTCAACATAATTACCATAAAGCCCTGTTCCTACATCTCTGATGATGTAAGATTTACCAATCTGTCTTGCTCCTTCAATAAGAAGAATCTTATCCTCATCAGATTTAAGGTACTCCTCTATATATGACCTAATCTTCCTGTACAGCATACGATATACACTTTTCTAAACATTTATGCCTTACAAATATACACTTTTCCATAAAAATAAGCTATGCAAATATACACTTTTTCCAATAGACGTCTTTTTAGGTGTACCAGCTAAAAATGATTCCACTTATCATATAGTAAAATAGCATATATTGAGTTTGTCTATGCAATACTATGTATACAAAAAAAAGAAATCCCTCATAAGTCATTGACCTACAAGGGATTATCTGTACTTTGTCGTACTCGAAGCGGGACTTGAACCCGCACAGCTGCAATAGCCAAGGGATTTTAAGTCCCTCGTGTCTACCGATTCCACCATTCGAGCATCCTTTCAAAGAGAGAGCGGAAAACGAGACTCGAACTCGCGACCCTAACCTTGGCAAGGTTATGCTCTACCAACTGAGCTATTTCCGCATTAACGGGTGCAAATGTATGGAGTTTTTGTATAACTTCCAAACATTTCGCCCGTTTTTATTAAAAAAATATCCGTTTTAATATATCCAAAAGCCTTTTGGCATAGCTTCAGACATATTTGCAAAGCATTTTAAAAGTCTTTGCAAAGCATTTGCAAGTTTCAACGTTATCTTCCAAGAAGAGCTTTTTCGGCATTTTCAACCACAGCGAAATCAAAACCTGAAACAACTTTATCCATCAGTTCTGTTATGCGGTCGTTACACAGATTGCCGATACTTCCCTCATGAGTGTGATGAACCTGCTTATTATGAGTAAACTTACCGGCTTCAATATCAAGTCCCACCTTCTTGTATGCATCGCGGAATGGCATTCCTTCTGTTGCCAGGCGATTCACTTCCTCTACACTGAAGATGTACAGATACTTGTCATCGTCAAGAATATGTTCGTTCACATAAATCTTGTCCATAATGTATGTAGCCATCTGCAGACAGTCCTTAAGTTCGGAGAAAGCAGGCAGGAACACTTCCTTTATTATCTGCAAGTCGCGGAAATATCCCGAAGGCAGATTATTCATTATCATCATTATCTGCTGAGGGAGCGCCTGTATCTTATTGCATTTTGCACGAGTAAGTTCGAACACATCAGGATTCTTCTTATGCGGCATGATACTTGAGCCTGTGGTACATTCATCCGGAAGTTTCACGAAACCGAAATTCTGACTGCTGAACATACAAGCATCGAAAGCCATCTTAGATAATGTTCCGGCTATAGACGCAAGAGCAAAAGCTACGTTACGTTCCATTTTTCCACGTCCCATCTGTGCGTAAACAACGTTATAGTTCATTGAGTCGAATCCTAACAGACGTGTAGTCATCTCTCTGTTCAGAGGGAAAGAAGAGCCATAACCGGCAGCAGAGCCTAACGGATTGCGATTACACATCTTGTACGCTGCCTGAAGGAACATCATGTCGTCAACAAGACTTTCGGCGTATGCTCCAAACCAGAGACCGAACGACGACGGCATGGCTATCTGCAAATGTGTATATCCAGGCATCAATACATCCTTATACTTATTACTTTGGGAAATAAGAACTTTGAACAAATCTTCTACAGACTCAGCAATATCTTTTATTTGTGCGCGTGTAAATAATTTCAAATCGACAAGCACCTGATCATTTCTTGAACGTCCGCTGTGAATTTTCTTACCGACATCTCCAAGTTTCCTTGTCAGCATAAGTTCAACCTGAGAATGTACATCCTCAATGCCATCTTCTATCACGAAGTCACCTTTCTCAGCAGAAGCATATATGTTTTTAAGTTCTTCAAGCAACACTTTCAGTTCGTCAGACTTCAAAAGTCCGATACTCTCGAGCATAGTTATATGAGCCATTGAACCCAGTACATCATGCTTTGCAAGGTAGAGGTCCATCTCACGGTCTCGTCCCACAGTAAAACGGTCTATCTCCTCGTTTACCTGAACATTTTTTTCCCAAAGTTTCTGAGCCATATTCCTGTATGATTTTTAGTTCTAAAATAAAAAGAGATTAATAAGGTATAGCCGAAAGCATGTCAGCCAGTTTCTCCACTCCTTCCTGAAGCGGTTTGGAAACCATAGCCTTCATAAACATGTTTACTTCGGCACGTATTGTAACCTTCATTTTTGACTGATTGTCAGACACCGGAAGCATCTGTATCCACAAGTTCATAGGTACAGGTGATTTGTCACCTTCAAACTTGATACACTTCATCGGTTCACGTTCGATTATTCTAAGTGTCAGACTTATACCCTGCACCTTCAGAGTGATTGAATCCTGGTCGAAAGTCATATCCTCCAGTTTGCCTTCAAGTTTATCTTTTACAGCATCAAGGCGCTGGCGTACAGACTCCAGATTATTCAAGTCCGACAGTTTGTTATAAACTCGTTCCTGACTGTAAGGAACATATTTCACAGTACTTTCGTATTGTAATGTTGCCATATATTATTACGATAACAAAAGACACGGATTTTACCGAATGACACGATTCGCTATCAGGAACCGTGAGACCAGTAGAATCCGTGTCTTCAATTATAAATTAATATTCATTATTTTCCTGTCCAGTGAGCCGGATCTTCTCTCCATGCCTGAAGTACAGGAATATCATCTTCGTCAATGTAGTTAGTCTTTAATGCAGCATCAAGCACAGCATTGTAATTTGTCAAAGTAACAAGTTCTACTTTTGCATTGAGGAATGCCTTTACAGACACATCGAAACCGTAAGTGAATGAAGCTACCATACCGATAACCTCGCAACCGTCACGACGGATAGCCTCAACAGCCTTCAGGCTGCTACCACCTGTAGAAATCAAGTCTTCTACTACAACTACCTTCATACCCGGACGCAATTCACCTTCGATAAGGTTTTCCAATCCATGGTCTTTTGGGCTTGAGCGAACATATACGAATGGCAAGTTGAGTTCTTCTGCAACCAATGCACCCTGAGCGATAGCTCCTGTAGCCACACCGGCAATAGCATCAACCTGACCGAATTTTTCAAGAATCACACGACAAAGTTCCAACTTCACGAAGTTACGAAGTGCAGGATAAGACAAAGTCTTACGGTTGTCGCAATAAATAGGAGATTTCCAACCTGAAGCCCAAGTGAATGGGTTAGCCGGCTGAATTTTAACAGCTTTTACTTTCAGCAATTTCTCTGCGAATAATTTTTCCAAAGCTTTCATAATTTTACTAATATCTGATAAACATTTGTGCAAAAGTAGAGAAATACATCGGTATTTGAAAATTTATATGTATTAATTTTGCTAAAAACTGACATAAAGCATCATATATCAAGATTTTGTCCACGCCAATGTTACGACACTGATTTTTACTGAATCCACCTTTTTCAGCGCATCAAGACAAGCTGAGATAGTAGCACCGGTGGTAAGCACATCGTCTATCAGGAGTATATGCCTGCCGGTCAATGAACAAGCCTTTCCGGTAACGTCAAACAATCCTTCGGCATTGTCCCATCTTTCAAATGCTGATTTATGGGTTTGTGTGGCATTATTGTGTGTCCTTTTCAAAACATCCGTAATCAAAGGAATAGAAGTAATATCAGAAATACCTTTTGCCAACAATTCCGACTGGTTATATCCTCTGGTCCTCAGTCGGCTTTTATGCAACGGGACAGGTACAATAAAATCTATTCCCTCAAAAAATCCGGAATTCAGCAATTCAGTCCCCATAACATGCCCCATCTGTCGGCATAACCTCTTTCTTCCATGATACTTCATTCCATGAAGTATATTTGCGACACTGCCTCCTTTGGCGTAATAATACAATGCCGTGGCACGTTCTATAGGGAATATTCCCCAGAAATACCGTTCCATCTCGTTCCCGGGGGTATTCAGTATTCCGGTTCCTGGCAACGAAGCCATACATGAAATGCACAGACCCTCTTCCTGTGATGAAAGAAGTTTTCCACAGCATACACAGGTACGCGGAAAAAAGAAATCACGTATGTCACCAAGAATGTTCATCAATCAAAATCGGCTTTAACAAATTTCATTATCTCCTGCATGGTAAATCCCCTGCCAGCAGCAAAACGGATAAGTTTGGCATTACGCTCATAATCAGTCTCCGCCTTTATACTTTTAAGTTTCTGTTTCAGAAGACTTTGAAGAATGGAGTTATACTCATCTTCGTCAATATCTTCCATACCTGCGTTTATCTCTTCCGATGTCAACCCCTTCATACGCAGCGCCTGGGCTATCTTTACCCTGCCCCACTGGTTGAAACGATATTTGTC
Organism: Bacteroides caecigallinarum; assembly: GCF_021530995.1. Taxonomy (GTDB): domain Bacteria; phylum Bacteroidota; class Bacteroidia; order Bacteroidales; family Bacteroidaceae; genus Phocaeicola; species Phocaeicola faecigallinarum. Next base: position 10,738 of record NZ_JADYTF010000074.1, on the reverse strand, counting down.
GCGCACGTATGCACTGCAAAACCTGATTGTGTCGAGATACTTTTCCTTGAACAGATAAGCCATAACCGCAGCCACCGTTTCCGGACTCGCTCCCCAGCCTTTAAGCTTTGCCTCAACATCCGACGGGCATCTCTCCACAGCCGAGCAATAAGCCTCAGCCTTGTTCAATATTTCTTTTTCCGTATATTCTTTCATGGTCTCAAAGCCTTAATCATCCTGTCATTGCCGGACAAGTCTTTCCTCAATTCAATGTCCTTATACCCCATCAAAACCAACATATCTACTGTCTCACTGCCGTATGCCCTGTTTATCTCAAAATATATCAACCCTCCGTCATTCAATATATCCAGCCCCAACTCTGCTATACGTCTGTAGAAACGCAACGGATTGTCGTCAGGAACAAAAAGTGCCAGATCCGGTTCCCATTCCAGAACATTTCTCTCCATATCCTTCTTCTCGCTTTCCGTAATATAAGGAGGATTGCTTACAAGAACGTCAACCTTTATATCGGGAATATCAGTTCCAAGCACATCTACACGACTGAAAGCCACATCCGCATTATTAATACGTGCATTTTCAGAAGCTACAGCCAATGCCTCTTCCGAAATATCCCATGCCGACACAACAGGCGAATCCATCATCAAAGCCAATGATACAGGGATACATCCGCTTCCGGTACCGACATCAAGGACATGCGCGCCGTCACGTTTGTTGTCTGTCACTATCCAGTCCATCAATTCAGCAGTCTCAGGTCGTGGAATAAGAACTGCAGGCGTCACCTTAAAGCGGTAGCCGCAAAACCATGTTTCACCGATTATATATTGCAATGGTTCGTATAACTTCAGACGTGCCAGAATATCATTTACCTCCGAAAGTTTTTCTGACGAAAAATTCATATCTTTGCCTGCATATAAGTCAAGAGCCGACAGTTGGAATTTCTCTGTCAGTATATATTTTGCCATGGCGGCAGCCTCGGCATCCGGATAGAAGCCGGAAAGTTCTTGTCGTATATAAGTATATATTGGATGCATAATATGCAAAAGTAAGAAAAAAGCTCAATAATATGACTACAGATGAGAAATATATCCGCAGATGTATAGAACTTGCATCAAACGGACTCTGCAATGCAGCTCCCAATCCGATGGTAGGAGCAGTGATAGTACACAACGGGAAGATTATCGGCGAAGGCTATCATGCCAGATGCGGAGAAGGTCATGCCGAAGTCAATGCCATACGTTCAGTAAAAGATGAAAGCCTGCTCAAGGAATCCACCATATACGTAAGCCTGGAACCATGCTCGCACTATGGGAAGACACCTCCATGTGCCGACCTTATCATCAGCAAGGGTATTCCCCGCGTAGTGGTAGGCTGCATCGACCCTTTCTCGCAAGTATCTGGCAGAGGAATAAAGAAACTGGGCGATGCCGGTATTGATGTTACCGTAGGAGTGCTGGAAGACGAATGCAAGAACCTTATCAGACGGTTCGTTACATTCAACACACAGAAGCGTCCGTATATTACGCTGAAATGGGCTGAATCGGCAGACGAGTTTATCGACATAAACCGTAAAAACGGCTCACCTGTTGTATTGTCAACCCCCATCACATCAATGTACGTACACAAGCAAAGGGCAGAACACAAGGCTATACTCGTAGGCAGAAAAACGGCTCTTCTTGACAATCCTTCACTGACCACACGCAATTGGTATGGAGCCAATCCATTAAGATTAGTCATAGACCGTACCCTCTCTCTGCCTTCCAATCTCAAACTGTTCGACCACACTACACCGACGCTTGTATTCACCGAAAAGGAAAAAGCCGTAGAGGAAAACCTGGAATACATAACATTGGATTTCTCTAAGGACATATTACCACAAATCCTTACCGTACTTTACGAAAGGAAGATACAGTCTCTGCTTGTAGAGGGGGGCACTACCCTGCTCCAGTCATTCATAGATACAGAATTGTGGGATGAGATATTTGTTGAACACTCTGCAAAAGTATTGGGAGAAGGTGTGAAATCTCCTGTAATACATAAAGGGACAGTGATGGAAACAGAAATGCGTGACGGAGTCTGTGTCAGTCATTATATTGCCAGGCAACATAAGAACTGATCAGAACATGCATAGTACAAATAATTCAGGCATCACTTGAGAACATATTTTATAAAGACAATCTTTGTGAAATATATATTTAGTAATTCTCAGTAAATGTCCTTAAAAATAAAATGACATATAGAGATGATATATTGCAATCACTCCATATGTCATTTTTTCATATTTTCTTGTTTTTTCCTCACATAATTCTATCTGACAAGAAATGATAATCCGGAAAATGTCTTATACCCACTGATGATTCTGTCAATAAAATCATGTAATGCCACTTTATTAGATTCCGTTCTTAGTACCACACTACAGGTTCGTCGCCCATAACAATATTGAGTTCTCCGCCTTTCATAATATCAGCATATTCAATCCAAGGTTTAGTGTATTCCATACCGTTGAGCATAATCTTCTGAATATATGAATTCGTCTTGCCGCTATTTTCTTTCTTTATAGTAAAACTTCCGCCCGGAACAGAAATCACAGCTTTATCAAAGTTTGGATATCCAAAAACAAATTTACCACCTGCAGGCTCTACCTGATAAAAACCTAAAGATGACAAGACATACCATGCCGACATCTGGCCCACGTCCTCATTTCCCGACAGTCCGTCTACTTTATCGGTATACATAGTATTCAATACCTCTTTAATTCGCGAAGCAGCTTTCCACGGCTGGCCTGCTAATGTGTACAAATAAATAGTATGATGACTCGGCTCATTGCCATGAGCATACTGTCCTATAAGTCCGGTTATATCAGGCGAAGAAGCATCTCCCATATTTCCACTTACTATAAACAGAGAATCGAGTTTGTTCAAGAAAGCTTCCTTGCTGCCGAAACAATCAATAAGACCTTCTACATCGTGAGGAACAAGCCATGTATATTGCCAGGCATTACCTTCACAATAGTCATCATCTCTGTGTGATGAAGAATACGGACTGAAAGGTGTTCTTAAAGAACCGTCAAGCATTTTACCGCGCATGAATCCTGTTGTAGGGTCAAAGTAATTTCTGTACGACTTGCTTCTTTCAAGGAAATACTCATAGTCATCCTGCTTACCCAACTTCAATGCAGCCTGAGCTACACTCCAGTCGGCTATGGCATATTCCATATCATATGCTATTGCTTCTTTCATCAGATCGGCCGGTATAAATCCATGTTTTATTCTGAATTCCATACCCCTTTGTGGAAGCATAGATGACTCTTTAAGAGCTTCGTATGCAAGTTCCCTATCAAATCCACTAATATCTTTCATTATGGCATCGGCTACAACTGGAACTCCAGGATTGCCAACCATACAGTCTGTTTCGCATCCCATAAGATGCCATACAGGCAATTTACCCTGCTGCTTGTATATAGTAAGCATTGTCTGAATTATATCTTTCATCTTTTCTGGATGAATGATAGTCATCAATGGCTGTGCTGCACGATATGTATCCCACAAAGAGAATGTAGTATAGTTCTTAAAGCCATCATTCTTATGCATTTCTTTGTCAGCTCCATAATAATCTCCATTTACATCGCAGAATTCCGAAGGAGCAAACATAGTATGATAAAGGCTTGTATAGAATATCTTTTTGGCTACATTATCGTCAGTATATATCTGAATTTTGCGCAACTCTTCATTCCATGCATTTCGGGCATCGGCAACAGTCTTTTCAAAGTCCCATCCGCTTAATTCTGCCTTCATATTTAAAGCTGCACCATCTTCCGATACAGGCGACAAAGCTACCTTCATATATAGCGGCTCATTATTCCCCTGTGCAAAGTTTACTCTGGCAAAAAGTCTTTCACCGCTTGCCATATTACCATCCTTCACAGAATCGTTTACTATAAACTCTACATTATCTATCTTTCTTGAGAACTCAGCCCTAAAGAAAACTCTTTGGTCATTTGCCCATCCCTTAGAAAATCTGTACCCGCTTATTGTTGAGTCATTTACAACTCTCACAAGTGCTTTTGTCGGTTTGTCCCAACATCCACCATTCACCATATCGAAAACCACAGCCGGTTTTTGCGATGTATGGAATGTATATTTATGGAAACCTACACGCTTTGTGGCAGTAAGTTCCACATCGATGTCGTATCTCATAAGATGGGTTCTATAATATCCGGGTACAACTAATTCTTTCGATCTGTCTGAATACGACCATAAGCCTGTATCATACGATGACGAATTTCCTCTTGCATATTTCACATCTCCCACTACAGGCATAACATTTATATCATGCAAATCGCCTATACCTGTACCGCTGAGATGGGTATGCGGAAAACCTATCACAGTTGAATCGGATACGTGATATCCCGATACCCAATCCCATTCCTGAGGTATACTGGTAGGTCCCAACTGTACAAATCCATAAGGGACATTTGCCCCGTAGAATACATGTCCGTGACCACCTGTTCCTATACGTGGGTCTACAAATGCTGTATAATCAATCTCATCATTGGCCTGGTTTACAGAATTACCTCCGCAAGAAGCCACAAGAGCAGAAAACATTACTATTAATAAATTCTTCATAATTCCTTTATTTAAATAGATTACTCATTGTTTGAAAACGAATATGGAGCATCATCAGCGGCAATACCTCTTGTCTTGTTTGGAACGTCACTCATATCTATTGAAATAACAGCTCCATTCATAAGAGTCTCATGCTTAAGATAATTATGTGTATACGTCTCGCCGTTAAGCTTCATATCCTTGATATAAATATTCCTGTCGCTATTATCCGGTGCCGATATAGTTATATCCTTACCATTTTCTAGATGAATCTTTGCTTCCTTAAACAAAGGAGCTCCAATAACATACTCATTGCTTCCCGGACAAACTGGATAGAATCCGAGGGCTGTAAACACATACCAAGCAGAAGTCTGCCCGTTATCTTCGTCTCCGCAATAGCCGTCAGGAGTAGGGGTATACATTCTATTCATTACCTCACGCAACCAGTATTGTGCTTTCCATGGTTGTTTTGCATAATTATACAAGTATATCATGTGCTGTATAGGCTGGTTACCATGAGCATAATTACCCATATTCATAACAGTCATCTCACGTATCTCATGTATAACCTGACCATAATAACTTTCATCAAAAACAGGTGGGACAGAGAATACAGAATCCAGCATAGAAACAAATTCTTCATCACCTCCCATAAGATTGATAAGTCCCTGAGGATCGTGGAATACAGACCATGTATAATGCCAGCTGTTTCCTTCGGTAAAGGCATCACCCCATTTCAACGGTGAGAAAGGAACAACAAATTCTCCATTTTCCTTCTTGCCTCTCATAAGTTTTGTTTCATTATCAAAAAGGTTCTTATAGTTCATGGAACGCTCGGCAAAACGCTTTATTTCCTTCTTAGGACGCTTCAGTTCTTTTGCAAGCTTGTATATACACCAGTCGTTGTATGCATACTCAAGTGTACGCGCCGCATTCTCATTAATCTTCACATCATAAGGAACATAACCAAGCTTATTGTAATATTCATATCCCAGACGGCCTGTCGACGAAACTTCAGGATGAACATTTTCTGTTCCGTGAATAAGTCCTTCATAAAGAGTTTCAAGATCGTCCACTCTCACACCTTTCATATAGGCATCTACAAGTACAGATGCAGAATTGTTTCCTATCATACATCCTCTGTGCCCCGGACTTGCCCATTCTGGGAAGAAACCACTTTCCTTATATGTATTGATAAGTCCTTCCTGTATTTCCTTATTTACAGAAGGATAAACAAGATTAAGAAGAGGGAAAAGGCAGCGGAATGTATCCCAGAATCCTGTATCGGTATACATATATCCCGGCAAAACCTCACCATTATACGGACTGTAATGAACTATCTTGCCATCCTTGTCGATTTCATAAAACTTTCTAGGGAATAGAAGTGAACGGTAAAGACAAGAATAGAAAGTACGGTACTGGTCAAGATTTCCACCGTCAACTTCTATCTTGCCAAGAACATCGTTCCATGCTTTTCTACCTTTTTCAACAAGTGTATCAAAACTATCGTTTCCCAGTTCCTTAAGATTTTCCTGTGCCTGTTCAAGACTGATAAAAGAAGAAGCTACCCTAGCATGAACAATTTCGCCTTTCTTTGTAGAGAATCCTATAATGGCAGCGGCATGATCGGCTGTCTGTTCTGTTTTTCCTTCATTTATGACCTTGTCTGCCACAGTTGCCTTATAAGTAAAAGGCTTGTCAAATTCTATTACGAAATAATTCTTGAAGTTGGCAGGCACTCCCCCACTGTTCTTTGTAGAATATCCAACAATTCTATTCTTTTCAGGTTCAATCTTCACATATGAACCTTTATCGAAAGCATCGATAACCACGTATGAATTCTTATTCTCCGGAAATGTAAAGCGGAAAAGTGCAGCTCTTTCTGTAGGAGTAAGTTCTGTTACCACATCATGTTCGGCAAGATATACCTTATAATAGTAAGCCTTGGCTACCTCACCCTTATGAGAGAACCAGCTCGAACGTTCGTTTTCGTCGAATAACGGCTTGCCTACAACAGGCATGATAGAAAACTGACCGTAATCATTTATCCACGGACTTGGCTGGTGAGTCTGTTTAAAGCCTCTTATTTTGGTTGAAGTATAAGTATACTGCCATCCGTCTCCCATCTTACCGGTTTGGGGTGTCCAGAAGTTCATACCCCACGGACGTGCTATAGCCGGATAAGTATTACCTGTAGAAAGCTCGAATGTGGACTGAGTTCCAACAAGAGGATTTACATAATCAGCATAGTTATGTGCTTTAACCATACAGGTTATGTACATCAACATAAATAACAATGAAAGTTTTCTCATGATTAAAATAAAATATTAGTTATTTTGATTATAGGTTATTCTATCTGTGTATATCAATACCATATTTTACCAGGCTCATTGCCCATTTCAAGTTCCAGAGTAGCCCCAGACATTATTTGTCCGTGTGTAATATAACTCTGGCGGTATGATTTGCCGTTAAGTTTTACCGACTGTATATATATATTCTCTTTACTCAGATTATTAGCTACAACAGTAAATATCTTACCGTTTTCCAGTTTCATTTCTGTTTTAGAGAAAAGCGGTGAACCTATCTCATAAACACCCGAAACAGGATTAACAGGATAAAATCCCATTGCACTGAAAATATACCATGCCGACATCTGTCCACAGTCTTCATTTCCACACAATCCGGCTGGAGTATTCAGATACAGTTCATTCATTATCTGCGACACATACTTCTGAGTTTTCCACGGCATACCCACTTTATTGAACAAATAGGCCACATGATGGCTCGGCTCATTGCCATGAGCATACTGTCCTATCATTCCTGTGCTGAATATAGGAAGCTCATCATCTGCAGAAGGATTGAATGTAAACATACTGTCGAGTTTCTCGGCAAATCTGTCCTTTCCTCCAGTAAGCTCTATCAAACCGTCTATATCGTGCTGTACCGACCAGAAATATTGCCATGCATTACTTTCACAGATATGCGGCGTATATTCATCAGGCTTGAAATTCTCTATAAACATACCTTTGTCATCCTTAGGCTGCATAAACGTACTTTCCGGATTATACACATTCCTATAATTCTGAGACCGTGCATAAAACTCATCAGCGATATCTTTCTTTCCCATCTTAGCTGCCATTTCAGCTATACAGAAATCATCGAAAGCATATTCCAGAGTTCTGGAAAGCGACCAGTTTTCAGAATTATACTTATCTGTCACATTATAAGGTATATATCCTTTCTCCTTATAGAAACCTATACCTCTGTATTCATCTATATTGGCAGTAGCCACGCAAGCTTCAAGAGCCTTTTCCGCATCGAAATCACCAATACCCTTAAGATACGCATCAGCAATAACAGGCACAGCATGATAACCTATCATCATATCCGTTTCACCGCCATAGAAGTTCCATACCGGAAGACGCCCATTTTGTTCATAGAATGCGATAAACGATTTTATCATATCGTTTGTACGCTCCGGCTGGGTATAAGTGAACAGAGGATGAGAAGCCCTGAATGTATCCCATAAGGAGAATGTACTGTAGTTGGTCCAGCCATTGGCCTTATGTATCTGTCTGTCCGGTCCGTAATAACTTCCGTCTACATCGCAAAATATAGTCGGAGCCAGCATGCTGTGATACATTGCAGTATAGAAGTTGGTCTTATCGTCAATATTGTCAGCCTCAACTACAATCTTAGAAAGCTCCTTATTCCATTTAGATTTGGCCTCGGCACGGTATTTATCGAAATCATCAGTCGGAACTTCAGAATCAAGGTTACGGGAAGCACCTTCAATACTTACTCCCGAAATGGCAGTGGATACAATTATCTGCTCATCTTTCTGTGTATTGAAATTAAACTGTGCAATATAAGCCGTACCATAATATTTGTCTTTACTGATAATAGCTGTTGTGTCAAGTTTAAAGCTATCGAAAGGAGTAGAGAATCTCGTTCTGAAATAAATCTTCTGATTACGTGCCCATCCGTCAGAAAACCTGTACCCCTGAATGGTTACAGAATCCACAATCTCTATTTTAGAATCCTGGGTAAAATCCCAGTTCATAGCCTTTTTAAGATTAAGAATTATTGCCGACTCAGACTGAGGGAATGTATACCGCTGAATTCCACAACGTTCTGTAGCAGTCAGCTCTACATTTATATCATAATCATTCAGCCTCACCTGATAATATCCTGCAGTGGCACTCTCGTCGCTATGAGAGAATTTAGAGTATATGCCCAAAGGAGCCTCTGCTTCCTTATATGGCAATGTTACCGGCATAAACGAAATATCATACAAATCGCCCGCACCGGTCCCTGAAAGGTGGGTATGGCTAAAACCGGCAATAGTACTGTCGGGATAAAAATATCCTGCAATACGATCCCATCCCGGGAGACCGTTATCAGGACTTAATTGTACCATACCAAATGGTACCTGAGCTCCCGGATAAGTATTTCCGGTAAAATCAGTACCAATAAAAGGATTTACAAACGATGTAAGGTCATCGGTATAGCTATTGTATTTTTCTGTACAAGCGTAAGTAAGAAAAACAAGGCAACCTAAGGATAAAAATATTTTTTTCATAATAAGTAATACTTCGTTAAATTAATATCTAATCCGTTGATAACAAATAAGTTAATTAATAAAGTTTAGCAGAATAAAATAGGTCAAGTAGCTGATTTTCATTATCTTTAATGGTATCTCACCACACATTAAAGCAATGAACAGAACAGCACTTGACCAATATGAGGAAATCGTAACCGATGCTTTGAAAAGTTGTTCGGTAAAGTTACGCAAAAGTTTTAAAACGGCATTCATCCAACTCATGATTTTGTATATGGTACTGCCAAGAAAGATTAATTTCACCCAAATGGGCCGTTACTCGGACAGCTCGGAACAACGCTTCCGGCAGTTGTTCGAACGTGAGTTTGACTGGATGCAGTTCAATCTCTTCCTTATGCGGCAGCGGTTTGGAGAAAACGTTAGAAAAGCCATTGCCATAGATGCGAGCTACATTTCAAAGTCGGGAAAGAAGACTCCTTATATCGGCAAGTTCTGGTCGGGATGCGCTTCTCAGGTGAAACGGGGACTGGAAATTCTCGGCATCGGCATTATCGACATTGACAGTCGGGACAGCATGATGCTGCGTGCGGAACAGACCCCGGACAAGACGTATCTGGAAAAGCAAGGCGAAGATTACAATCTTGTGGACTGGTATCTTGACGTGCTCCGCAAACACAAGGACAAGTTGCTCCGCATAACACGTTATGTCGTTGCAGATGCCTGGTTTTCAAAGGCAAAGTTCGTGGGTGAAGCCTGCCTGCTGGGATTCCATGTCATCAGCCGCCTGCGTGATGATGCCGCCTTGTGGTATGCACATGACGGCGTACGCACAGGCAAGCGGGGACGACCGCGTATCAAAGGCGAGAAGATTGATTTTGAGAAACTCGACCTTCAGCGTTGCGAGATTCTCGACATTGAAGGAGGAAGGGCTTACTCAGTCAAGGCCTATTCAAAGGCGATGAAACGCAACATCAAAGTCGTGGTTCATTATCCCGAATCGGGAGGACATAAAATCTATTTCTCCACCGACCTTGACATGGCGGCCAAAGACATCATCGAATACTACCGTACACGATTCCAGATCGAGTTTTGCTTTCGGGATTCCAAGCAGTTCACCGGACTCAACGATTGTCAGGCAAGGGACTTGAGGAAACTCGACTTCGCTTTCAATGCTTCACAGGCCTCGGTAAACGCCGCAAAGGTCATGCGCCAACGATACTATCCCTCGCTTTCCATCGGACTGCTAAAGGCCTATCTGAGTAATATTTACATGCTCAAAAGAATTTTTAGCAAGTCCGGTCTGAAACCGAACAGAACTTTTAATACTAAACTTATCAAAGAACTATTTGGCATAGTGGCAGAAGCCGCTTAGCCGATATGGTGAATTTTTAACGGACTATTAATATAGATAAAAGTAAGTTAATTATATAACTCAATATTAATAGGTACAAAGAACTATTCATAGTATAATTTTTCAGATGTTTAAAATCTGACATACAAGTTAACAAAGTACCATAAAGGTTAAAACAACTCTTTATTTTGCAAATATATATATATATATTAAACAATGATAGCT
>NZ_JADYTF010000073.1 GCF_021530995.1 Bacteroides caecigallinarum | reverse complement strand
TTAGAAGAAGGTATATTCCTTTATGATATGGTATCACAAAAACTACAACACTGGACTTCACCCAATAACGGAAATCCCGATCAACTTTCTCACAATGATGTGTATCAGATACTGCCACTTGATGAAGTTGTAGTTGTAGGTTTTGGAACACAGAAGAAAGTAAATCTTACCGGTGCTGTTGCTTCGGTCGACAATAAAGTCCTTGAATCCCGTCCTGTTACATCTGTGGGTCAGGCTCTTCAGGGTGTTGTACCGGGACTTAATGTGAGCGTTCCAAATGCCGGTGGTAAACTTGACGCAAGTCCGTCGCTTAATATACGTGGTGTGGGTAACCTCGGTACCGGCTCAAGTGCTTCCCCTCTTGTTCTTATTGATGGTGTAGAAGGCGATATCAATTCTCTTAATCCTCAGGATATCGACAATATATCTGTATTGATGGATGCGGCTTCCGCTTCTATTTATGGTTCACGTGCGCCTTTTGGTGTTATCCTTGTAACAACAAAGAACGGTACAGAAGGCAAGGCAAAAATTCAGTACTCAAACAATATGAGATGGTCGAGACCTACCAATATACCTGATATGCTCGATTCATATACCTTTGCACAGTATTTCAACCGTGCGGCAGAAAACTCAGGTACAGGTATGAATCCTATATTCTCTGATATTACAATGGAAAGAATTAAACAGTATATGAACGGTGAAATAACAACTACTGCCGACCCGTCACTCTCGCAGAACGGAAACTGTTTTGCTTTCAATATCAACTCTAATGATAACCAGAACTGGCCAAGAAACTTTATCGACAAGACTGCATTCGGACAGGAACATAATCTGAGTGTCTCTGGTGGTAACGAAAGAATACAATATTATCTTTCGGGAGCATTCCTCTCACAGGAAGGACAGATGAATTATGCTGACGACCAGAAAAGACGTTATAATACAAGCGCTAAAGTAAGCGCAAAAATTACGGACTGGTTAAGAGTTGAAGTAAACACCAGATTTATACGTGAAGATATAGGTATGCCTACTTTCCTGAAACTTTATGGCGACCGTTTCTTCCAGGAAACTACTAAACTTCATCCTAATATGCCATTGTACGACAACAATGGACATTATACACGTAACCCGAAACTTATGCAGCTTACTTCGGGAGGACGCTCAAATACACAGGATGATACATATTTTACTCAAGGCCGACTGATTATAACTCCAATAAAAGGACTTACCATAAACGGTGACCTCTCTGTAAGAACCGGAAGTTATGAACATTTGTATAATGTTGCCAAAGTGTATTTGTATGATAAGGATAATAATCCAGTTCCCGAACAATGGTTGGGTGGTGATGCCGATCTTGCAGCCGGTAAGACATGGGCTTACAGTGAGCAGTCGCGTAATACACTGATTACAGCTTCTGCATTTGCAGACTATGGTGTAACACTTTGGGACAACCATAACTTCAAGTTCCTCGTTGGTTTCAACAGCGAAAGTTACAGGTATAATACAGTTTGGGCAAAGCGTTCTGATGTGATAGATGATAATGTTCCAAGCATCAATACATCAAACGGAGTAAGCAGTAACGGCGGTTCAATGGGAGAATGGGCTTCTTTAGGATATTTCGGACGTTTCAATTATGACTGGGACGGCAAGTATCTTGTAGAATTCAACATCAGACGCGACGGTTCTTCAAGATTCAGAGACGATAACAGATGGGCAACCTTCCCTTCTTTCTCTTTAGGATGGAATGTTGCAAAAGAGAACTTCTGGGAACCTCTTTCAGAAGCTATCAATCTGTTTAAACCAAGATTCTCATACGGTAGTCTGGGTAACCAGAATACCGACAGCTGGTATCCTACATATGCCATACAGAATATTACTGTAGGTAGTCCTGATACAGGAGGAAGATGGCTAACCGATACAGCCAACAAGTCGAATGTAGCATATTCTCCTGCTATTGTAAGTTCGCTCCTTACATGGGAACGTATTTACAATTATAACTATGGTGTAGACTTCGGTGCATTGAACAACCGACTGACCGGTTACTTCAATTACTTTATACGCGACACCAAAGATATGGTGGGACCTGCACAGGAAATATCACCGGTAGTAGGAACAAGCGCACCAAGCAGAAACAATACTTCACTGCGCACAAAAGGTTGGGAATTACAGCTCAACTGGCAGGACAGAATTAACGATTTCAGCTATAATATCGCTTTCAACCTGTCAGATTCCAGAACATTTGTAACCGAATACCCTAATGCAAGCAAGAATTTAGGAAACTATTATGAAGGCATGGAATTGGGTAGTATCTGGGGATATGTAACAGAAGGTATGGCTAAGACGGATGGGGAAATGCAGGCACATCTTGAAAAAGTTGACCAGAGTGCCTTGGCACAAGGCACAAGACAATGGAAGGCCGGTGATATAATGTATAAAGACCTTGACGGTGACGGTAAAATTACTACAGGAGAAAATACACTTGACAATCCAGGCGACCGTACCATTATAGGTAACAATACTGCAAGATACCGTTTCGGTCTGAACATCGGAGCGCAATATAAAGGATTCGACTTCAGTATAATGTTCCAGGGTGTGGCAAAACGCGACTACTGGCTTGACGGTATGATTTTCTGGGGTATGAACGGAAATGAATGGAGTTCTACCGGTTATGAAGAGCATTGGGATTTCTTCCGTCCTGAAGGCGATGAGCTTGGAGCAAATACAGATGCTTATTTCCCAAGACCTATATACAATAATAACCAGAACCACTACTGTCAGACAAGATACTTGCAGAATGCAGCATACATACGTCTGAAGAACCTGCAACTTGGATATACATTACCTAAAAAATGGGTTACAAAAGCAAATCTTGAAAGGGTAAGAATATTCTTCTCTGGCGATAATCTTTGGACTGGTACATCCATCAACAAGAACTTTGACCCTGAAGCTCTTTATCAGAATGGTATGACATATCCATTAAGCTATACTATATCTTGTGGTGTTAACATTACTTTATAAAATTTATTATTGGCAGTAAATAAGTAATAATTTTAAAATCTTTAATTATGAGACTAAGACATATATATATTTTGTCGGGTTTGGCAATGATGACAACTGCCTGCTCTGACTTTCTAGACAAGAAACCTCTTTCCGATAATGTAGATGAAGGATTCTTTACAGCGGAAAATCAATTGGAGCCATACTGTAATGCCAAATATGATTTTTTACCTGACCATGGAACAGGTACCGGTACATTTGGATATTTCCTTACCGACAACAATAGTGATAACCAGGCAAACGTAACTCCGAACGATAACTTTATTCCTCAAAGAATACAGGTTCCTGCAAGTGGAAGCTATGGAAACTTCTCGGCCATAAGAGACTGCAACAGATTTCTTACACAGACTGCACAGAATCTGGAAAATGGAACATTGACAAACTCAACTAATGTACAGCAGTATATTGGTGAAATGTATTTCTTCCGTGCTTATATTTATTTCAACTTCCTGAAGTCGTACGGTGATTTTCCTATTATTACAGAAGTTCTTACAGACGGTGATTATGTGGCCAATGTGGAAGCCAATAAGCGTAAGCCACGTAACGAAGTAGCAAGATTTATTCTTGATGACCTTGATATGGCTATTGAAAAGCTACAGCCAAAATCAAACAATATCACCAACCATAGAATAAACAGAGAAACAGCACTCTTGTTCAAGTCAAGAGTTGCTCTCTATGAAGCTTCATGGGAAAAATACCACAGCGGCACAGCGCGGGTTCCTGGCGGACCGGGATGGCCCGGAGGTACATTCTCAGGTAATCTTGAGACTGAAATTAATTTCTTCCTTACAGAAGCAATGGAAGCTGCAAAAACTGTTGCGGATGCCGTTGATTTGGAATCCGATTATGCAGGGTTGTTCAATAAAACAGACTACTCAAGCCAAAATGAAATTTTATTGTGGAGAATGTATAGTGCTGATGCAAAGGTTCAAAATCAGGTTGTTGGTGCGACTCATGGTTACAATATCTCTACAGACTCAGAAGGTAATATGGCTGTAAGATCTCATGGTAGCAACACTGGTTATACACGCTCTTTGGTTGAAAGTTTTATAATGACAGACGGATTACCTTGGTATGCATCAGAATTATATCAGGGCGACACTTCGCTTGATAAAGTAGTGGCCGACAGAGACAAACGTCTTGTCACTTCTATGATATCCCCAGGTGATAAAATAGTGACAGATGGTAATGGTGATGTAATGTTCCAGTATCCTGCATTTACTTCTACAGGTTCTATATATCTTACAACTACTGGTTATATCCCAAGAAAAGGATGGATAGATAATGATGTTGCAATAAATTCTCCATTCCCTTTAGGATTACCTATTTTCCGCGCAGCCGAAGCTTATCTTAACTACATTGAAGCCGACTGTATGCTTGACGGTAATCTTGATCCTAACAGTGATGTATATTGGAAAGCTTTACGTAAGCGTGCCGGTGTTGACACTGACTATATGAAGACAGTAAATGCAACGGACCTTAGTAAGGAAATAGACCTTGCGAAATATTCCGGTACTGAAACTGTAAGTGCTCTTATGTATAATATCCGCCGTGAAAGAAGATGCGAGTTTATTGCAGAAGGATTACGTAAAGATGACTTGTACAGATGGCGTGCACTCGATATGATGAAAAATTATCATGTTGAGGGTATGAATTACTGGGCGGAAATGGCAAGTGCTTACGAGAAGGTAGACAATACATTCAATCCTGTTCCAAAAGAACAAAGCACATATTTGCGTCCTTATTGGAACAATGCAGCGGTAAATGAATTTGGAGGATATAATTTTGAAGTCGCAAACTATCTGTCTCCACTTTCATACGATGTATTTAGATTGTCGACTCCGGAAGAAGGTGGTGATGTATCTACATCTGTTGTCTACCAGAATCCTGGATGGCCAGTAGAAGCCGGAGGTTTTGCCATTAAATAATAATAATCATAGGTATTAGATATTATAAATGAGCCTTTTAGTGTACCAAGGTTATAAAAAATGCTTTGGTACACTTTTTAAATAAAATACATTTATAACAATTACAATCTGTTTATGAGAAGATTTTTATCAATTTTTTGTGCCATTACATGCTTTAACTGCTTAAATCTGACAGACAGTGCAACATTAAAAGCCAAAGAAGAAAAACCGATAGTTGTACCTGCTCCTCATCAGATTAAATGGAGTGAATCTGAAATGGGAGTAGTTTTTCACTACGACTTACATGTTTTCGACGGACAGATTTACGGACAAGGTAATAATCGTATTACCCCGGTAGAAGACTATAACATATTCAATCCTACCCAACTTGATACAGACCAGTGGATACTTTCTGCCAAGGCTGCAGGAGCCAAATTTGCGATTCTGACAGCAACACATGAAACCGGATTTGGATTATGGCAGAGCGATGTTAATCCATACTGTCTGAAAGCTGTCAAATGGAGGGACGGAAAGGGCGATATTGTCAGAGACTTTGTTAATTCATGCCGCAAATATGGCATACAGCCGGGTATTTATATAGGAATAAGATGGAATTCACTGTTTGGTATTCATAATTTTAAAGCTGAAGGAGAAGGAGAATTTGCCAAAAACAGACAGGAGTGGTACAAACGTCTGTGCGAAAAAATGGTAACCGAAATCTGCACAAGATATGGAGAGCTGTTTATGATTTGGTTTGATGGTGGAGCTGATGACCCTAAAGGCCTTGGACCGGATGTGGAACCTATTGTAAACAAATACCAGCCAAATTGTTTATTCTATCATAATGTCAATCGTGCCGACTTAAGATGGGGTGGCTCTGAAAGCGGAACAGTGGGTTATCCGTGCTGGAGTACTTTCCCTTATCCGTTCAGTCATAGCAATGCAACTGAAGATAAGAATGAACACACTCGTCTGTTGGTTCATGGAGATCCTGACGGTAAATATTGGGTACCGGCAATGGCTGATGCTCCTCTGCGTGGCTATAATGGAAGACATGAGTGGTTTTGGGAGCCTGGTGATGATGATAAGGCTGTATATCCTTTGGAAAATCTTATGGATATGTATGAAAAATCTGTAGGTCGTAATGCTACATTGATGATTGGACTGACACCAAATCCTGACGGTCTTATTCCTGATGGTGATGTAAAACGCCTGCAAGAGTGGGGAACGGAGATAAACAGACGTTTCCAAACACCGTTGTCCAAAGTTGCCGGTGAAAAGAAGTCATTTACAATCAGGCTTGATAAAAAACAACCTGTAAATTATTATATGATTCAGGAGGATATTCAGTTTGGTGAGCGCATTCGTAGTTATCAGGTAAAGGTTAAGGTAGATGGTAAATGGAAAACAGTCTGTGAAGGTTCGTCTGTTGGAAATAAGCGAATTGAATCATTCGAAACAGTAGAAACAGATGCTGTTCGCCTTGATATAAAAGGGTGTCTGGATACACCGGTAGTTACTAATTTCAGTGTATATTATTGTTCTGAATAAATCTTTTAACGTTATGAAAAAATCATTTTATACAATATCCGGCTCATGGGTTGCCTTCTCTTTACTTTCGGCTATGCCTTCGCAGCATATTTTTGCTCAAAAAGAGAATAGTCGGCCTAATATTATCTTTTTCCTGGTAGATGATATGGGGTGGCAGGATACGTCAGTTCCTTTTTGGACTCAGAAAACTGACTTTAATAGGCTTTATGAGACTCCTAATATGGAACGTCTTGCCAGACAAGGAATGTTGTTTACACAGGCATATGCTTCCAGCATTAGTTCTCCTACAAGATGTAGTATCATGACCGGTGCCAATGCTTCACGCCATAGAGTTACAAACTGGACACTTCAGAAGAATAAATCAACAGACCGTGCTAGTGATGTTCTTATGATGCCGGACTGGAACTATAATGGTATAGCACAGGTGTCAGGGACAAACAATACATTTGTTGGAACTTCATTTGTTCAGTATCTGAAGGATAGTGGATACCATACTATTCATTGTGGAAAGGCTCATTGGGGAGCTATAGATACTCCGGGAGAGAATCCTACACATTTCGGGTTTGAAACCAATATCTCCGGGCATGCGGCAGGTGGATTGGCTACTTATCTGAGTGAGTTGAGTTATGGTCATGATGATCAAGGTAATCCTACATCGCTTATGTCTGTTCCCGGATTGGAAAAATATTGGAAGACCGGAACATTCGTTACAGAAGCATTGACATTGGAAGCTATAAAGGCATTGGATAAAGCTAAACAATATAATCAGCCTTTCTATTTATATATGTCTCATTATGCCATTCATATTCCAATAGATAAGGATATGCGCTTTTTTGACAAATACAAGAAAAAAGGTATGTCCGATAAAGAGGCTGCGTATGCTTCATTAATAGAAGGTATGGACAAGAGTCTTGGAGATATTATGGACTGGCTTGAAAAGAACGGTGAGGCAGATAATACTATTATTCTTTTTATGGGTGACAATGGAGGATATGCAACAGGAAGCGAGTGGCGTGATGAGCCTTTGTTTACACAGAATGCACCTCTTAAATGTGGCAAGGGTTCAGCTTATGAAGGTGGTATTCGTGAACCGATGATTGTCAGCTGGCCTGGAGTTACAGAACCGGGAAGCCGGTGTGACGACTATGTTATAGCAGAGGATTATTATCCTACAATACTTGAAATGGCGGGTGTTACAGAATATAAGGCTCCACAGGTTATTGACGGTGTAAGTTTTGTTCCACTCCTTAAGAAAAATGGAAAGACGTCAGAGGGTAGAAGCCTTTATTGGAATTGTCCTAACTTGTGGGGGGAAAACGGTCCGGGAATAGGACCTACCTGTACTGTGAGGAAAGGTGACTGGAAACTTATATATTTCTATGAAACAGGGAGAAAGGAACTTTATAATATCCCAAACGACATAGGAGAGAATAATAACCTAGTTTCTGAATATCCTGCTCTAGTAAAAGAACTGTCTGAAAACTTAGGTCAATATCTGAGAAAAGTAGGTGCTCAACGTCCGTCTTTAAAGGCTACAGGTAAGCTTGTTCCATGGCCTGATGAAGTAGATTAAATGAGATGTAAGAGATTCTCGTATTAATAAATAAATCTATAGGTAAAGTTCTATGTCCTAAGAACAGATTTAGGGCATAGAACTTTTGTATGTATCCTGATATTTAGAAACATTCTTTTGTATTTCAAGTTTAAAAAGCTCTTAAATATTAAATTTTCAATTTGTTTTGTCCTGAAATATTTTATCCCGAAAAATATCCTTATATTCGTATGCAAAAAAATGATTGGTTAAACTAGGCGTAACTGATTAATCTAACTTAATTTTAAAGATTTAACCTCAAAATTCAAAATATTATGATTAAGAATTTGATGATTTCTACAGGAATATTGGCAACTGGAATATGCCAAGTTCATGCCGCTAAAGCGACAAAGAAACCTAATATTATTTTTATCTTATGCGACGATATGGGATATGGTGACTTGGGATGTTATGGTCAGAAATATATTAACACTCCCAATCTGGATCGTATGGCGCAGGAGGGAATGCGCTTTACACAAGCATACGCCGGTAGTCCGGTGAGTGCACCGTCGCGTGCTACGATAATGACAGGGCAACATTCAGGACATACACATGTGCGTGGAAACAAGGAATATTGGAGGAATGTTCCTACCATGAAGTATGGCGACAATGATGAATATACAGTCGTAGGTCAGGAACCGTACGATCCTAATCATATAATCCTTCCGGAGATAATGAAAAAGAACGGATATACTACGGGTATGTTCGGTAAGTGGGCTGGAGGTTATGAGGGCTCTTCTTCTACTCCCGACAAACGTGGTATAGATGAGTATTATGGTTTTATCTGTCAGTTCCAGGCTCATCTCTATTATCCTAATTTCCTTAACCGCTATAGTAAATCGAAGGGCGATACGGCGACTGTACGTGTCACTATGGATGAAAACATTAAATATCCGATGTATGGCGATGATTATAAGAAACGTCCGCAATATTCTGCCGACATGATTCACCGTGAGGCTCTTAAGTGGATAGATTCGCAGGACGGTAGTACCCCTTTCTATGGATTCTTTACATACACGCTGCCACATGCCGAACTGGCTCAGCCGAATGATTCCATTTTGAAGTCATATAAGAAAAAGTTCTTCCACGACAAGACTTGGGGTGGATCGGAAGGCAGCAGATACAATCCTGCAGTGCATACTCATGCCGAGTTTGCTGGAATGATAACCCGTCTGGATGCATACGTTGGGGAAATATTGGCGAAGCTGAAAGAGAAAGGTTTTGATGAAAATACTATAGTTATATTCAGCAGCGACAACGGTCCTCACGAAGAGGGTGGAGCAGACCCCGAATTTTTCGGTCGTGATGGAAAATTGCGCGGCTTGAAACGTCAGTGTTATGAAGGTGGAATCAGAGTTCCTTTTATTGTCCGTTGGCCGGGCAAGGTTGAGGCTGGAACGGTGAACGATCATCAGTTGGCTTTTTATGATATTATGCCTACTTTCTGCGAATTGGCTGGTGATAAGAAATTTCCTAAAAAGTATCTGAACAAGAAACTTGAAGGTGACTGTTTCGACGGTATATCGTTTGCTCCTACCTTAATTGGGAATGATGAAATGCAGAAGAAACATGAGTATCTGTATTGGGAGTTTCATGAAACGAACCAGATAGCTGTACGTATGGGCGACTGGAAGCTGGTTGTAAAGAAAGGCAAACCTCATCTATATGATTTATCAACTGATATTCATGAGGATAATGATATTTCTGCAAATCATCCTGACATAGTTAAAAAGATGGTTGATATAATCAGAAAGGAACATAGAGACAGTGAATTCTTTAAAATAACATTGCCGTTATGAAGAAAGAACTTATAATGACATTGGGTCCCATGTTACTGCCTTATTATCTCTGCTCGCAGGAGAGCAGGTTTAATGTTGTGTTTATAATAGCAGATGACTTGGGACTTAATGATACCGGATATACTGGGAGTGATTTTTATGAGACTCCCAATATAGATAAACTCTCTAATGATGGAATGGTGTTTACCACAGCATATTCGTCGGCTGCTAATTCCGCGCCAAGCAGAGCGTGCTTTATGAGTGGAATGTATACTCCAAGACATGGCATATTTACAGTAAGTCCTCCCGATAGGGGGACAAGACTAAACGAAAGCTGATATCAGTCCCCAACATAGAAGACTTACGTAGGGATATAACTACCCTTGGAGAGTTGTTTCAAAGGAACGGATACAGATGCGGACATGTAGGTAAATGGCATCTGGGGGATGATGCGGATGCTACAGGACCATTGTCCAGAGGATTTGATGTGAATATAGCCGGAGGTAGGGCTGGAACGCCATACTCTTACTATTATCCTTACTGTAACAGTAAGAACCAATGCCATATAGGACTGGAGAAAGGTACTCCCGGCGAGTATCTTACAGACAGACTTACAGATGAGGCTGTCAAGTTTATCAGAGAGTCGGCTAATGGTGAGAAACCATTTTTCCTGTATATGGCCCACCATGCAGTCCATACGCCTATAACGGCTCCTAAGAAAATAGTGGATAAATATAAGAACAAGCCAGTGGGAAAATACCACAAAAATCCTGTGTATGCTGCAATGGTTGAAACATTGGACAACAGTGTAGGAAGGATATGTGACATAATAGATTCATTAGGTATAAGTGACAATACCATAATAGTATTCAATTCAGATAATGGTGGTTCGGAACCTGTAACAGACAACTTCAGTTGACAGAGATTTTTTGGCACTTTCCGGCATATCTCGAATCTTATATGGATGGTGGAAAAGGTTTCAGAGCCAGACCATACACATCCATACGTTCCGGCAAATGGAAGCTGATATATTATTACGAGGATAAGAATGTGGAACTTTTCAATCTTGAAGAAGATATAAAGGAGGAACATGATGTGTCTTCTGTAAATCCGGATGTGGTATCGGACTTGAAGGGAAAAATATTTGATTGGATAGATGAAACTCAGGCTCCTGTTCCTACAAAACCTAATTCGTATTATGATTGTAAACAATAAAAGCCGGATTTTAATTCCGGCTTTTATTGTTTTTAATAGTATATAGCGTTATACATATTCATCTCCAAATTTCATTTCCACATCATTTACAAATTTGCGTATTGAGTTCTGGTCGTCTTTCTTGCATATCAAAAGAACATTGTCATGTTCTGCAATCAGATATCCTTCCAGACCTTCGGCTACTACCAGCTTTCCTTTTGGCATCAGAACAATGTTCTCTTTGCAATCATACAAAAGTGAATTGCTGTTTAAAATTACGTTATGGTTGATGTCTTTAGGAGATGCGTCATACAATGACTGCCATGTACCTACGTCTGCCCATCCGAAATCGCACATCTGAACGTAAACATTATCTGCTTTTTCCATTATGCTATAGTCTATTGAAATGTTGGGACATGCAGAGAAATCAGGAGTTTCACATTCAAGACGTGGGCAAACTTCTGTCATGTTTTCATGGAAAGCATTCATGATTGTTGTTACATGCCATATAAAGATTCCGGAATTCCAATAGAATTCATTGCCTTCTACGAATACTTTTGCAAATTCCAATGCAGGTTTTTCTATAAATGTTTTTACTCTGCAAAAATCACCTTCTTTATCTTCTTCTTCAATCTGAATATATCCGTATCCGGTTTCAGGTCTAGTAGGTTTTATACCTACATTTATAAGTTTACCAGAGGTTGAAGCAAAGTTCAATCCTTTGGTTATTGCAGAACGGAAATTGTCAATATTAAGAATAATCTGGTCGGATGGCATGACTACAATAGTGGCATCTGGATTTATTTTCTGTATCAGATGTGAAGCGTATGCCAGTGAAGGTGCTGTGTTCCTTCTTTCTTCTTCAATTATTATTTGCTTGTCATCTATCTCTGGAAGTATATTTTTTACAATATCCTTATAGTTGATATATGTAGTAACATAGATGTTCTCAGGATTTATTAGTCCCTTACACCTGTCAAACGTAATACGCAACAAAGTTTCTCCGGTACCGAAGAAATCAAGAAACTGTTTAGGTAATTCCTTTCTGCTGTATGGCCAGAATCTTCTCCCCATACCTCCTGCCATTATTATGCAATAGTAGTTATTGTTCATGGTAATAATTGTTAGTGTATTTAACTATGCTAAGATACTCATTATTTTATAATTGAGGAGTTTAATAGTTTCTAAATAGTGTTAGACATAAAAAAATATTGGATTTTTTTGAGAAAAATATTGCAGATATAAAAAATATGCTTACCTTTGCAACGCAAAATAAAAATAAGCCCAGATGGCGGAATCGGTAGACGCGCTGGTCTCAAACACCAGTGGAGTAACATCCATCCCGGTTCGACCCCGGGTCTGGGTACTTCAAACCCTTGGTAATCAACTGATTATCAAGGGTTTTTTCTTGTACGCTCAGCATGAGTATTAGCTAACGGGTGCAAGTCCCGGAACAACGGCAATCTTTCGGGGAGGTCAAGAATTATGTAGTAGCCACTTTCGGCTGTCTCAAGGAAATGCTGGAAACAATGAAGCGGTACCATGATGAGCGCATGGCAGAAAAAGAAGAAGCCAAACCCGTACCGTTTCATCGGCGGATTTACAACAAAGTAACTTCTTTGGTACGCCCGAAGCTATTCCTCTTTTCGGCAGGTCTGATTGTCTGTGCCACGTCCCTGTTCCTGAATGTCCGTCTGGCTGAACGGATGGGGCAGTTGCAGGACAACGACATGAAATACCGTTATCTGCTGATGCAGGGACAAGCGGACGGCAATACCCTTGAAAGACTGGAGAATAAGTTCAAGTGGCAGCGGGACGAGCGTTTTATCCGCAACCTGACGGATTCGGTACTAGATTTTGAGGAACGTTGCCGCAGGCAGGCGGAAGCCTTGGAACGGGCAAAGCTGCTTAATGAGCAGGCTGAGCAGTTGAAAAAGGAAGCTGATAGGTTAGGAAATCAGTAAATAGCAAAAAGCCGAGGTGAAGGATAAATCCCATAACTTCGGCTTTTGAGTTTAATAGTTATACGTAATTCAAACAGACTATTTTTTTTAGACAAGCCTTGACCATCGTCAAGGTTTATATGATATTTTTCACGAAAAAAGAAAAGTGAAATCTTATTGTTAAGATTTTATTTTATATTTGCGCCGCTTAAAAGGAAAACAAATATATGTAGAACAAAAAACTACTTTTTATGGCAAACTTATCAAAAGAAGGCAATATTCAACATAAACTTGGATTTGCCGGGTTACTCATCACATTGGGTATTGTTTTTGGTGACATTGGAACATCGCCACTCTATGTTATGAAAGCCATCATTCATACTGGAGAAGCTCTTGATGAAAATTATGTTTTAGGCGCATTGTCTTGTATCATATGGACGCTTACTCTTCAGACTACGGTGAAATATGTGCTGGTGGCTCTCCGTGCCGACAATAACGGGGAGGGTGGCATACTTGCGCTTTATGCCCTTTTACGCCGCCACAGAAGAAGGTGGATTTACATCATTGCCATTATCGGTGCGAGCACTTTGCTTGCTGATGGTATTATCACTCCAGCCATTACGGTCACAACTGCCATAGAAGGACTTGAAAGTATCAGTCCGCATCTGCCTGTGATTCCTATTACACTGACCATTATTACCATTATATTTTTCGTTCAGCGTTTTGGTACAGAAAATATAGGACGGTCATTTGGCATATTTATGCTACTTTGGTTCCTGCTTCTTGGAATCGCCGGAGCTATCAGTCTGACTTCCTATCCTCAAGTATTCAAGGCATTCAATCCTTACTATGCCATACGGTTATTAGTGGAATCCCCCCACTGGTTTCTGATATTGGGTGCCGTTTTCTTGTGTACCACTGGTGCAGAAGCCTTATACTCTGATTTAGGGCACTGTGGCAGACGAAATATTACGGTCAGTTGGATATTTGTAAAGGTGATGCTTATTCTAAATTATTTGGGGCAAGGAGCGTGGGTATTGCATCATCCGGAAAGTGCAGAAGGTACAGTGAACCCATTTTATTCAATCATGCCACAAGAAATACTGTTGTTTTCCATAGCAATGGCTACCGGGGCAGCTATTGTTGCGAGCCAAGCTCTAATAAGCGGTTCATTTTCCATATTGAGTGAAGCTATGAACTTGAATTTCTGGCCTCGTATGCGTATTAAGCACCCTACCAACGTAAAAGGTCAGTCATTTATTCCAATGGTAAACCTTGTAATGTATATTGGAGTAATATTTACTATATTGTTGTTTCGAGATTCCACCCACATGGAAGCCGCTTATGGACTTGCCATAACTATTACAATGTTGATGACAACATTGTTGTTGGGATTCTATTTGCATATGCATAACATTCCACGCATTCTATCAATACTGTTTGTCGGCGGATATTGTGTTATTGAAGGTATTTTCCTTGCTGCAAACCTGTCCAAATTTATGGTCGGAGGTTGGTTTACGCTGTTAATAGGTGGATTATTATGTTTTATCATGTTTGTATGGGTAAGTGCCAACAAAATTCGTCGAAAACATATGTCTTCCAAACGGTTAAGTGAATACTACAACATTATTTCTGATATTAAGGCGGACGAAAGCATATCCAAATATGCTTCTAATCTTGTCTATGTGAATCATGCAGACAAAGAAGGTTGTGTGGACGATAAATTGTTGTATTCCATAATTAATAAGCAGCCTAAACGGGCAGATCATTATTGGCTTATTAACCTTGAATTTGTGGATACACCAGACACACTTGAATATAATTGTTCCACATTAATAAAAGGGACATTGTTTAGTATAACCATGCGTATAGGTTTTCGTATAGAACCGCGAGTGAGCCTTTATTTACGACAAGTAGTTGATGACCTTGTTGCGGATGGTGAAGTAGAACTAACAAGCTCTTATCCTTCATTGCATAAGAATGGCATACCGGGTGATTTTCGCTTTATTATTATCCACCGGATATATTATCCTGAAGATTCCCGTAACCGCCGACAAAATTTGCTGATGAGCCTTTATGCCTTAATTAGAAAGATAGGCATTGGAGAACCGAGTGCGTTGGGGCTTGACACATCGGTTGTTGTTGTCGAGCGTGTACCGTTAATTATAGCTAATAGGGCAAAACATATTCGTCGTATAGAGCGGATTAAGCCTGAAAAATGCGATAATGATGCTAATATAGTCTTGGAAGAACAGAATGTATCATAAGTGACTTGCTATAATTATCGTCTGCATTTACGGTTTAGTTCTGTCTTTTGTATATACATCCAAACTAACCTAAACCTATTCTTGTTGGCAGTAATAAACGTGCTGGCGAAAAGAGAAAGAATGGCTTTCCTTCTTTTCGCCAGTAGTGTTTTTTATTGCTAATAGTTTGCAGTTGAAATGAACTTCTTAATTTCCTCTTCTGTGGGAAGTTCTATCATATACTTTTGCACGAAGATGTTCGGGTCTAATCCGGCAGTGGCGTATTTTACCAACGTGTCGCCCTTCTCGGTGCAAAGCAGGATGCCGACAGGCGGATTGTCGTCGGGTTGCATCACTTCCGCCTTGAAGTAGTTAAGATATAGGTTCAGTTGCGAAGCGTATTCGTGGCGGAACTTGTCTATCTTCAATTCCACGATGACATGGCATTTCAAAATGCGGTGGTAAAACACGAGGTCGGCAAAGAAATAATCCCCGTCTATCAGGATTCTCTTTTGGCGTGCTTCGAAGCAGAACCCATGCCCCATTTCCAACAGAAAGTGCTGCAGGTTGTCGAGAATGGATTGCTCCAAGTCGTTTTCCGTTACCAAAGCACGGTCGTTCAATCCCAAGAACTCCAACGTAACGGGCGTGTTAATAATGTCTTTGGGCTGCAGCGGCATGGCTTGCCGTTGCACCAAAGCAGATAAGGCTTCTTTGTTTTTCGACAATCCGCTGCGCTCGTTCAGTCCTTTGACATTCAACCGCTGTTCCAGTTTCTTCAACAGTTGTTCGCCGTATGCGGCACGGTCTTCACCGTTTTGCTCAAACTCCACGATATAGCAGTCCATGAGCCAATTGCGGGCAGTCAGGGCGAGGTTTACAGCGTGTGCGGCTTGCGCCTGCAACGTGCTTTGCATCGTGCTGATATGTTTTACTAATGCTTCAAAGTCCATAATTGCAAAGGTAAGTCTTTTATGGTTAAAACTTTAATTCCGGCAGGCTGTTTATCGCCTCCTCTTTCAATTTATCCACCGCACGGGTGTATTTCTCCGTATGTTTCAGTCCGCTATGCCCGAGCAGGCTGGCAACCGTCTTGATGTTCGCCCCATTGTTGAGGATATTCACGGCGAATGAGTGACGGGCGCAATGGAACAGAACCCACAAAGCAGCCGTCAGCAAACAGGTAACAACAAAACGTAACCCGTTTGAAATGAGCGGTTTTTCATTATTCTGCCAAATGCCGGAAACGCAACGGAGTGAGGAATATTGAGCCATTTCAGTTACCAAGCCGTTAGCCGTCAGTTACCGAAGCAAGGACAGGTAACGCACGGAAAATGAAATTGTTGCAAGCCCGTGCCGATTGCGCCGATACGCACCGTTCTGCAAATCAATGGACGCTTACTCATAAGTTAATTTTGCGACAAAAACAGTAAGCGTATGAAAGTTGAAAAATTCAAGGTGCTGCTCTACCTGAAAAAGAGCGGAACGGACAAGTCGGGCAAAGCCCCGATAATGGGAAGGATAACGGTGAACCGTACGATGGCGCAGTTCGGATGCAAGCTGTCGTGCAAGCCGGAGTTGTGGAACGCAAGGGAAAGCCGTCTGGACGGCAAGAGCCGCAAGGCGGTGGAAACCAATGCGAAACTGGACAAGCTGCTGCTTGCGGTCAATGCGGCATTTGATACGTTGGTGGAGCGTAGGCAGGACTTTGACGCAACGGCGGTCAAGGACTTGTTCCAAGGCAGTATGGATACGCAGATGACCCTGCTGAGGATGACCGACCGCATCTGCGAGGACTTGAAAGCCCGTATAGGCATCGACCGTGCCAAAGGAACCTACCCCGGCTATTACTACATGAGAAGGACATTGGGCGAGTTCATCGAGTGGCAGTTCAAGACGAAGGACATCGCTTTCGGGCAGCTTTCCGAACAGTTCATCCACGATTACCAGAATTATGTCATGGACGTGAAAGGCTTGGCGGTGGATACCGTGCGCCACTATCTTGCTATCTTGAAAAAGGTATGCCGCATCGCCTACAAGGAGGGGTATGCGGAAAGATGCTTCTTTGCAAATTTCACCTTACCGCAAAAGACAGAGCGTACACCGAGGGCGTTGAGCCGTGAGGACTTCGAGAAAATCCGTGACGTGGAGATACCCGCATGGCGCACCACGCATATCCTTGTACGTGACCTTTTCCTGTTTGCCTGCTATACCGGAACCGCCTATGCGGATGCGGTGAGCGTCACCCGTGATAACCTCTACACGGACGATGAGGGCAACCTGTGGCTTAAATACCGCCGCAAGAAGAACGAGCTCCGGGCAAGCGTGAAACTGCTGCCGGAAGCACTCGCCCTGATTGAGAAGTACCATGATGACAACCGCCCGACGCTGTTCCCGATGGTATACCATCCGAACCTCTGCCGGCACATGAAATCCCTTGCCGTCCTCGCAGGGGTAAGCAGCACCTTGTGCTACCATCAGGCACGCCACTCCTTCGCCTCGCTGATTACGCTGGAAGCCGGAGTGCCGATTGAAACCATCAGCCGGATGCTTGGTCACTCCGATATAACCACGACCCAAGTCTATGCCCGTGTCACTCCGAAAAAGCTGTTTGAGGACATGGACAAATACATTGAGGCGACCAAAGACTTGAAACTTGTTTTGTAACCAATTAAAATCAGAATTTCATTATGCGCAGTACATTTTCCATATTACCGTACATCAACCGTAGCAAAGTAAAGGCTGACGGCACGACCGCCGTCCTCTGCCGCATCACCATAGACGGCAAGAGTTCCACAATTACCACCGGTATCTATTGCAGACCGGAGGACTGGAACAGCAGCAAGGGAACCATCCGCACCGTCCGCGAGAACAACCGCTTGCAGGAGTTCAAGAAGTCCGTTTAACTTGCTTATGAGGATTCGTTAAAGAAACAGAACGTGGTGAGTGCGGATATACTGAAGAATACGTTGGCAAGGAAAGCCGTCATCCCCACCAGGCTGTTGCAGATGGGCGAAAGGGAGCTTGAACGGCTGCTTGCCAGCTCAAAGGAGATAAATTCCACATCGACATACAGGAACTCAAAGTATTATCAGAAGTACCTGAAAGATTACCTCACATCAACGGGTAAGGAGGACATCGACTTTACCGACATCACGGAGGAGTTCGGCAGTTCCTACAAGGCTTTCATGAAGCGCAACAAGAATTTCAGCGCACAACAAATCAACAAGTGCCTGTGCTGGCTGAGCAAGCTGGTGTACCTCGCCGTGGACTACGAGATACTCCGTGCCAGCCCGTTGGAGGACATGGAATACGAGAAGAAGCCCGCGCCGAGGCACAGGCACATCAGCCGTGCGGAACTGAAAGCCATCCTTGAAACACCCATGCTCGACCCGTTGCAGGAACTTGGGCGCAGGGCATTTTTGTTTTCAACGTTTACGGGATTGGCGTATGTGGACATCATGCTGCTCCATCCGCACCATATCGGCACGACGGCGGACGGCAGGCGTTACATCCGCATCAACCGCAAGAAGACCAACGTGGAGGCGTTCATCCCCCTGCACCCGATAGCGGAACAGATACTCGACCTCTACAACACGACCGACGACACGAAGTCCGTGTTTCCGCTTCCAAGCCGTGACGAGATGTGGTTCGAGATACACGAGCTGGGCGTGGCGATAGGACGGAAAGAAAACTTGTCCTACCATAAAAGCCGCCATTCGTTCGGAACTTTCCTGATTTCGGAGGGTACCCATCGAGAGCATTGCCAAGATGATGGGTCACTCAGGTATAAGGACTACCCAGCGGTACGCGGAGGTTACTGACAAGAAGATTTCAAAGGACATGGACAACCTGATGGCGGTCAGAATGATGTACGGAACGGGCTAATGGTACAAAAGACCAGAACTGCCAAAAGAAACAAACATTGATAATAAATTTAAGTTTCGCAAGTAAAAAAAATATAGCTTTTAGTTCTGTATGTCACAGAAAATGAGTATCTTTAAGTACCACCTTCAAAGAACTCATACTAAAAGCTATGAACAAAAATACACATATTATTTCAGAACTCAATACGTTCTT
>NZ_JADYTF010000072.1 GCF_021530995.1 Bacteroides caecigallinarum | reverse complement strand
ATCACATACTTATACTATCTATTCCTATAATGAAATAAGAGCAAAAAATCATCCTTATCATAAGCACTGAGTATCAACATATTGCGCATTAGCCACTAAAAATAATTATAAAAAAGTTCAGAAATATTTTGCAATTATAAAAATAAGTCATACCTTTGCACTCGCAATCGGGAAATAACGATAGCAAAACAGGATTGATTCGCTAGCTCAGCAGGTAGAGCACAACACTTTTAATGTTGGGGTCTTGGGTTCGAGCCCCAAGCGGATCACTCAAACAAAAAGCAAAACAATGAAAACCGCTGATAATCAATCATTATCAGCGGTTTTTCTTTTTATCCATACTGCAAATTGAAGCAGAATACCGCATCTTACTGGAGGTGAAATAGGTGGACTTAATTTCCACATAAAAACAAGTCCACCTAATTGGATTATATTTCACTGATTCTCTGCGTTTTGCATAAAACAAACTCTTTTCAAAACATGTATTTTTACACCATCAAAAAAAGAAGAGTATGGCAATGCAAAGAAACTATTTTACGGTATTGTTTTTCCTGAAGAAATCAAAGCTGCTTAAAAATGGAGAAGCACCAATCTGTATGCGTATCACAATAAACGGAAAACGTGCAGAGGTACAAATCAAGCGAAGTATAGATGTTACAAAATGGAATACGCAAAAAGAATGCGCGATTGGCAGGGAAAAGAAGTATCAAGAAATAAACCACTATCTTGATACGATAAGAACTAAAATCCTTCAAATTCACCGTGAACTTGAGCAGGACGGTAAACCTATTACAGCAGATATTATAAAAAATATCTATTATGGAGAACACTCTACTCCCAAAATGCTGCTTGAAGTATTCCAGGAACACAATTCGGAATATCGGGAATTAATGAACAAGGAATATGCCGAAGGTACTGTACTTCGATACGAACGTACAGCAAGATATTTGAAGGAGTTTATCAGTGAACAGTATAAACTGGCTGATATTCCATTAAAATCAATCAACTATGAATTTATAACCAAATTCGAACATTTCATTAAAATACAGAAAAACTGTGCGCAAAATGCGACAGTGAAAT
This sequence comes from Bacteroides caecigallinarum, assembly GCF_021530995.1. GTDB lineage: Bacteria > Bacteroidota > Bacteroidia > Bacteroidales > Bacteroidaceae > Phocaeicola > Phocaeicola faecigallinarum. The sequence continues at coordinate 18,362 of NZ_JADYTF010000072.1, read as the reverse complement.
ATCTGAAGAATTTAAAGAAAATCATCAAAACTGCATTGATAAAGAAGTGGATAACTGATGATCCGTTTGCAGAAATACACTTCAAACAGACCAAGTGTAACCGTGAATTCTTAAACGAAATGGAACTTCGCAAAATCATCAATAAAGATTTTGATATTCAACGATTACAAACCGTAAGGGACATATTCATCTTCTGTTGCTTCACCGGTTTGGCTTTCACAGACGTAAAGAATCTGAAAAAGGAACACCTTGTACAGGCTGATAATGGTGAATGGTGGATAAGAAAAGCAAGGGAAAAGACCGATAATATGTGCGACATTCCATTGTTGGATATACCAAGACTTATTTTAGAGAAATATCAATCAAATCCAATCTGCAATGAAAAAGGATTATTACTTCCTGTTCCCAGCAACCAACGAATGAACAGTTATTTGAAAGAAATAGCTGATGTATGTGGTATTCAGAAGAATCTTTCCACACATATTGCAAGACATACATTTGCATCACTGGCTATTGCAAATAAGGTTTCCTTGGAATCCATTGCCAAAATGTTAGGACATACGGACATTCGTACAACTCGTATTTATGCCAAAATAATGAATTCTACCATTGCCAATGAAATGAAAGTACTGCAAAACAAGTTCGCAATATAATTTTCAACCATTATTTCATTTCTTACAGCAAATATCGCCCTTTGCCACTGACTGTGCAAGGCGGCCCTGTCGGGCTGGTTGGCTGGAAAAAAATCATCCTCGCTTCGCTCCGGTATTTTTTTCCGCCAAGCCTTGCACCGGTCATTGGCAAAGAACAGCCGGGCCAGTAAGAAATTGAAATACTGGCTCCACGGAGCCGGTCATGTCTAATTTAAATAAAAGAATATGACTGAAGAAGTTGGAAAGAAGGTATGTGAAGGTACAGTAGCAGACCTCATGAAGGACAAGACCGGAAAACAGACGGTTATCACGTTGACAAGAAAGAATGCTTACCGAGTGAAGAAAATCAGAGAACAAGGGACGGATGACGAAGCCGTCCTTTTTCATTTCCGTAAACGCTGTACGGGAATGGGCTCCTATGTACACACCATCGAAACGGCAGACGGGGAAACAGAACTGCATCCAAATGAATTTGAAAAATGGGAAGCTGTGGAATTCCTGTATCCCGGCTATCTGGAAGACCTGCTTGATGCTGCATACAACGCATACAGATGGAGTTCCTTCGAACCTGAAGCAAGGGCGGAAACAGACATCATGCAATATGAAAAACAACTTGTAGAGGATCTGAAACTGATTCCGGAAGAAAAGCAGAACGAGTATGTCAGTGCATACCATAGCAAGTTCTCTGCCTTGCTGGGCAGTCTCTCACGATGTGCCAGTCCGATGGTGACAGGGCCTGCCAAATTCAACTGTCAGCGCAACAACAAGGCCTTGGACGCATACCAGAACAGATTTGATGAATTTCATGACTGGCGTAACCGCTTCAAGGCTGCCATGGAAAGGATGAAAGAGGCTGCCAAACCGGAAGAACAGAAGCAGGAAGAGGCATGGAACCGCCTGAAGCGTGACATTGCAAGCAGCGCACAGACCATTCATGATATTGATACCGGTAAAGCAAGAGGATACAGCCGTGCCTTGTTTGTCAGCAGTATCCTTAATAAGGTAAGCACCTATGCAGGAAAAGGAGAAGTGGAAATCGTACAGAAAGCGGTGGACTTCATTACAGACTTCAATGCGCAATGCAAAAAACCGGTTATCACTCCGCGGAACCGTTTCTTCCAACTGCCGGAAATGGCACGCCAGGCCAGACTGAAACTTCAGGAAATCAGAGAACGGGAAAACCGTGAACTGAAATTTGAAGGCGGAACGCTGGTATGGAACTATGAGGCAGACCGCCTGCAAATCCTATTTGACAGTATTCCGGATGACCAGAGGCGCAAGGAGCTGAAATCATACGGTTTCAAATGGTCGCCGAGATACCAGGCATGGCAACGGCAACTTACACAGAATGCCGTATATGCAGTCAAAAGAGTGTTGAACCTTCAAAACCTATAAGACATGAAAGACCGATTGAAATATGTAATCGATTCCCGCTACTTCGACGGAACATGCCTGACAAGTATGAGTGACGGATTCCATAATGACTATGGTGGGGAAACAATCGAAGAACTGCGCATACGGGAAAACAATCCCTATCTGAAAGCAGTAACACCTTCTGATATAGACAAGAAGCTGCGGCTATACAATCAGTCCCTGTCCGAACCGTTCAAGGAAATCACCGAAGAAGACTACTATGAGCTGCTGGATGTACTGCCACCCTTGCGCATGAGACAAAACTCGTTCTTTGTGGGAGAACCGTATTACGGAAATATGTACTCTTTCTGCTTTACCCGTCAAGGAAGATATTTTAAGGGCCTGCGCTCCGTACTTACTCCGCAATCCGAACTGGACAATCAGATAGACCGTCACATGGAAATCATCAACCGGAAAGCCGTGATCTCAAAAGAGGAAACAAGCAAAACAATCAGCGGAACCAGACTCATTCCCTATTATTTTTCACTGGACGGAAAACAGTCCGTATTCATCTGCAACCTTGTCATCCAATCAGATTCCAGACAAGCAAGGACGGACATGGCGAATACCCTGAAAAGTCTTCGCCGGAACCATTATCAGTTCTATAAAGGAAAAGGACATTACGAAACTCCGGACGAACTGATAGACCATGTATCAGGAAAGAAGCTCACCCTTGTTTCCGACGGACATTTCTTTCAATATCCTCCCGGCAGGGAATCTGCAACTTTCATCGGACACATCAAGGAGACATCAGAGGAATTTCTTTTCCGGATCTATGACCGTGAATATTTCCTGTATCTCCTTAAAAGACTGAGGACCGTGAAAAAGGAATCGGCACAGGGACAAATAAATATCAAATCATAACATTCGGGGGAATGCGGTAGAATGACTGCCGTATTCCCTCATAAAAACAATACAAGTATGAACAAATCAAACACTCTATACTGGAAAACAGCCACAGATCCGGCTGAGCGCATTGAGGTCAGACTCGTCCTTAACAGTTATATCGACAATGACAATCTGTATGTAGGACTTGAATCCCGGTCTAAGGAGAATCCGGAATGCTGGGAATCCTACACGGACATCACCGTCAACCTCAATTCCCTTCCCCCGTTCCATGCTTATGTGGACAGCCGGGACTGCAACAGACACGTACATGATTTCCTGACCAGTAACAGAATAGCGGAGCCTGCCGGATTTGAATATCAGGGATTCAGAATGTTCCGCTTCAATCCTGACAGGTTGAAGGAACTCGCACCCGAACAGTTCAAGACAATCAGCGCCAAACTGCCACCACAGGATGACATGATAAAGGACATCATCTATCAGGAAAGACGTTTCCCTTTGAGAACTGTTCAAGACATTCACGGAATATATCTTGTTTCAAGCAAGGAACTGGAAGAATCTCTGATCAAAGGAGTACGGAACCTGGATGCTGCGGCATATGAACTGCTGGATGGCATCTGCCTGTTCTGCTCCACACAGGAACTGCGCTATCTTACGGATGCAGAACTGATAGAAACAATCTACGCACAATAAAAAGGAGGAACAAATATGAAAACCGGAGACATTGTATTTCTGAGACGTCCCTATAAGGGATACCGTGCCGTCGAACTGATGGAAAGACTGGAATGCCGCTGGCTGGTCAGGATTGTCGAGAGCGGTCTTGAACTGGAGGTATATGAAGATGAACTTATATCAGAATTTTAATACGGATAAAGTGTTATGGAAAAATATCAGTTTGCATTCCATTCGGAAATAATCGGCTATACCTCACCCCATATCGGCGAGGTCAGAAAAGCCATACACAGAAAAGTGGAAAAGGAAAAGTCTGCCGCCATAAAGAATGATATTGAGCTGCACATGTACAAGGTGCATGATGGCATACCGGTTCTACTTAACACCTGCTACCTGTATGATGAAAAAGGATGTATGGTACACGGAAGTATCAAGGGAACCAAGGATTATCTGCTTGAGACATGGAGATACCATACAAACAGACATTCCAAAGGTTTCAGTTCCACAAGAATCAGGCCCTGCACGACAAGCAGGGCTTTTTCGTTTGTATAACTCTTAAAATCAGGAATCATGAACCAGACATTGCAACTTACAGACTATATTCCACAGTATGTAAGCCTCTACTACGTGGACTACCGGGATGACCTTGATGAGCATGAAGACATCCAGGAGGAATGCATCCGTTCCAACAATATGGAAAAACTCTATGAAAAGGCATACGAATGGTATGAGGAACAGGAAAGCTCAAACATGCACGACTATCTGGAGGAGACAAGAAAGAACATGGAAGCGGACAATTTAGCCGGAGAGTTTGAAGAGCATGAAGATGAAATCAGGGAACTTATCTACGACCGGAACGATTCCGACCCGGTAAAGGACCTGATACGCAACTCGTCCGTCACTAATTTCTTCTATTCGCTCGGAGTGGAAATCAGCGGATATCTGACCGGTTGTTCACTGCGGGGAGAATCAGTCGCCATGGCCTGCCATAAGGTACGCCGCGCACTGCATCTGAAAAAGGGGCAGTTTGACGAGAAGATTGAAGAACTGGTAGAGAATGCCACATACGGCGGAGAACTGCGCATCTACTTCAACGCCATGTTTGACAGGCTCATCAGCAAAGATCCTGAGAACGATTTCAAGAGCATCCGTTTCCACGGGAATGTAGTGGTGGCCATTGCCGACAGCCGGAACGGTTCCGGACATCATGTACGGATTCCGCTGGACATCACATTTCCTTTCCGAAGGGAGAACCTGTTTGTCGATTCACAGGTACACTATTCCTATGCCAATGAAGTCTGCGGCATGACCAATGACTGGTGCGATTCCACAAAATGGGAAACGGGCATGATACCTTTTACCGGATCTGTCCGAAAAAGCCGGATGGCTGAATACAAGAAACAGGAAGCCGCTTACGAGCAGACATTCCGAAGCGGGAAATGCACCTTCGGTGACATGAACTACAAACGCCATCGTGACGTGCGGTATTCGAATGAATATCCTGCCGGATGCAGATGCCCTCATTGCGGTACTTTCTGGATTGACTGAAAAAACATTTACCAACCAATAAATTCAAACGATATGAAAATCTGCTGTTCACAAGAGCATTACGACAAGGTCGTACAGTATGCAAAATCCATCAATGACAAGACACTGGAAAACTGTCTTGAACGTCTAAAACAATGGGAGAAGAACGAGAACCATCCATGCGAAATCGAACTCTATTACGACCATGCGCCGTATTCGTTCGGATTCTGCGAACGTTATCCGGACGGAAATACAGGCATTGTCGGAGGACTGCTGTATCATGGAAATCCGGACGAGTCCTTTGCCGTCACCATGGAACGTTTCCACGGATGGAGCATACATACCTGACATATATGCGACAGTCTGTATTGGGGAGCCTCATGCAATATGGGGTTCCCTTTTTTTATGCCGCAGACATGATGACAGCATCCTCATTTCTTGCTGCAAAAATAGCTGTTTGCCGCGCAACTCCCGCAAGGCGGCCCTGCCGGGCTGGTTGTCTGGAAAAAAATCATCCTCGCTTCGCTCCGGTATTTTTTTCCGCCAAGCCTTGCAGGGATGCGGGCAAACAGACAACAGGGACAACAAGAAATAAGAATGCCTGTACCTTACAGGCAGACAATGTATAACAATAAATATCAGAAGTCATGATTACAGACCAGAAGACACAGAACAGGCTTCACGCGGATACCGGAACAGAACTGTTCTCCATCAGACAAAGGAAGGAAGCCGTCACAAGGATGCTGGACATTCTGAAAGAAACTCCGGAATACCTGCAGGTTATGAACCATATACCGGCTTATACCATGGATGACGATACGTCAGAATGGTGGAATTCGGAAGAATCGGAAAATTTCATGAACTCACTCCTGGAAGTGATGGAAAGCTATACTCCGGACGGATACAGGTTCGGACCGAAATCCGGCACGGCCGACCTTTACGGCTACTGGGAAAGCAAGACCGGGCGGACAACCCTCTTCCATCTGCTTTTCAGTCTGGAAAGCGGATATGAATGGGGAAAAGGTCTTTCCCATGAGAAAACGGACGCATTCTACAAGGAAATAAAAGAGAAATTTCATGGAGAGGGATTCGACACGGACAGAACAGGCTGTACATCACAGGCCATGTATCTTGTAAAAGGAAAGACACGCCTGTACGTGCATCCGATGGAAATAAGCGGCTACTGTGAAACACTGCATATTCCACAGATTACAGCCATACTGAAAAAAGGAGGCCGTACATTCCGTCTCGTAAAGGATACGATAGCGGAAGAGGTGTATTCCTTCACCGATGAAGAAGAAATGGAATATTACCGTGCCAGATACGGAACGTGCATCCACAGGAATATACTGGATGCCTTCAATAACCGCCGGGCAGGGAAAGAAGACATCCTTTCCATGATGGCATCACGGATAAATGTGGCGACGACATCACATCTTCACGGTATCGGATATGATTCACCGGCATACAGGTTCGTGCATGAGGCATACGACAGACTGGTAAACAACGGAAAGCTGAAGGAGAATATCAGGAAGACAGGTTGCTGCAACATCATAATGGCCATTTCAAATACCAACGCAATATGAGACTGAATTACAATGACATACTGCTTCTGGCAATATGGGAATACAACAGAAGACAGGACGAGGATCTGACCCTGGAACTGTTTCAGGAAACATTCGGACAGGTTCCCGGCGCACATTTCCATGACAAATGGGTGCATTATTACAACAAGAACCTGCTGATGATGGCCGCCTATTTCAGGGGTGAGGAAGAAAACGGCCAGAAATTCTGTGATATGATCACCCGACAGGTTGAACGCTATACACAAAACAGGAGGAGAACAGGATGAATACAAAGATACGATATGACCTTGACAGTCTTGAACTGGCAAACGGTGACTTCGGATATCCCATTACAGAAAAGGAAGTACGGAAAGTGAACCGTATGCTGGAACTGATGGAGAATGTCCGAAACAGGCAGATGTGCCCGACAGAAGGAGACTGCGTGGAATTTGTCTCACGTTCTGGTGACTATTTCGGAAAAGCTCATATAGAACGGATAACAGGAAAATATGCGGATATATGCCTGATACCGGAAACGGTATTCTGTTTCGATGACATGGGAAAAGCCGCCTATGATACCACCGGAAGTCCCTGGACGCAGGTAAATATCCGGAACATGAAACCCGCAGGTACTGAAATCCGCATATTCAGGACATGGGGATTCGGGAAGCGCAGCAATACGGGCAGTCTCAGGTTCGATGCTCCGGTCAGGAAATGGGAATACAGAGAACCGAATCCGTTGTATGACGGTTACACCACCCGTAACTGGTTCCGCTATCATATCATGAAACACCGGGACAGGGAAAGGACAGGCGAATACACCTTCCGCAGCGATTCATTCACGCTGTACAGCCGGAGCGAGCTGGACGAGCTGGCCGCAATCCTGAAAGGCAGACTCTACAAGGGAATCCTGCCTGACTCTCTTGTACTTTGGGGGTACCGCATGGATATTAAGGAAATATCACGTGAGCAGTGGAACGGTATGGGACAGCACGGACAAATCCGCATGAAATTCATGGGATACGGTCCCGTCAGAATCCACACGGACAATGAAAACCATACCGTAACAGTATACAGAATCAACGACAGTATATAACCAATTATAAAATTAAGGAATATGGCACGATATGAAATCTCCAACGAAATCAGGCCGCTCGACAGGCTCATCACAGGCTTTGCCTCATCATGCGGCTATGAAATACAGACCGTATTCAACGACCTGCTGCGTTTCATAATCCACGGCTTCTCTCCTGGAGCACCGCCAATAAGCAACTGGAAATACAAGCGTCAGCAAAACGCCTCGTTCATGGAAATGACAGCCGAATGGACACGTATCATGCAGAAACAAATCGGCAGGTCGGGCTGGTTCGACGCTTTCGGTGAACTCCACATGGCTTACTGCTCAAAACCGGGACAGCAGGCAAACGGACAGTTCTTCACGCCGTCACATATCTGTGAACTCATGGTCATGTGCGCGGCAGGTAAAAAAGAGACCGGACAGAGGATGGGAGACCCCACATGCGGCAGCGGAAGACTCCTGCTGGCATACCATGCGCACAATCCGGGGAACTATCTGGTCGGAGAAGACATCAGCCGGACCTGCTGCATGATGACCGTATGCAACATGCTCGTCCACGGATGTGTCGGGGAAGTGATCTGTCATGACAGTCTCCAGCCGAAGGCATTCACCGACGGATGGAAAGTCAACCAGGCTCTGCCCTTGACGGGAATACCTTCTATAAGACGCATGAAGGAAGAGGAATACAGGAATCCTCTTCCGGAAAATATCGGACGCTTCAAAGAGGCAGTCCGTATCATCAACCTATTGGACAAATAATTACCAACCATTTAAAAATATAATTATGGGAGCTTTAGCAACATTGAACAATCAGAGACAGTTTGATTTCCAGAACAACGGAATCGAAGTAATGGACCTTGAAACACTACAGCGTACCTACAAGGAGAACGACATCTACGGCAATCCGGTAAGGGGAATCTACCACTACCAGGTCATCCAGCGCATGACGGACATCTGCCGCCGTCACAACCTGAACTACGAGGTGGAGGAAATCTTCGCCGCCCAGAACAAGAACCGGACACAGCCCGGAGTGGTCATCTTGCCGCAGGTGGAACAGACCTATGGAGAGAAGGCGGTAGAAGCACATGTACTGCGCAGAATATTCACCACCATCCGTATTCTGAACGGAGATACCGACGAACTGACAACCACACTCGTGGTAGCCTACCATCAGGACGGTATCCAGGCGGCAATAGGTCCCTGTGTACGTATCTGCCACAACCAGTGTATCCTTTCACCCGAACGAAGCGTTGCCAACTACGGCAAGGACAAGGTGACTACCGAGGAACTGTTCGGGAAGGTGGATGACTGGATGCGGAATTTTGAGCGTGACATGGATGCGGACAGAAGCCGAATCCAAAGGCTCAAGGAGAAGGTACTGACACCCGGTGAGTTGTACATGATCATAGGTATGCTGACAGCTCTGCGTGTATCCCATGACAGCGCAGACAAGAGACTGGCATCACAGGTGGACACCTATCCGCTTAACCAGGGACAGATTTCCGTGTTTACGGAAGAACTGCTCAAACTCTCACTTGAACAGCCACTTATTACAGCGTGGGATGTCTACAATGTAGCGACAGAAATCTATAAACCGGGAAAGACTGATTTTCCTGCCATGATTCCACAAAATGGAGCAATGGCCGATTTCCTGCTTTCATATAACCAGAATTAAAACCTGAAACCGAATACGACAGGCCCGGTTCCGTCACCAGCGGAATCGGGCTTTGTCATTTATCAACCCGAATAATCAGATAAGATATGGCAGCAAGTAACAGAATAAAGGCTGAAATGTATATCCTTTTCAGCTGCAACGCATGGCACGAATACAGTTCATTCGAGCCAAAGGCGGTCTTCTCTTCCATAGAAAAGGCAGCAGACTTCCTGCAAAAGAACAGAAGAAAACTGAAACTGGAGGAAGATGACATCGAATGTTTCAGACAGCACAGTCAGACTCAGGGCAGAAATACCAATTACCTGGTACAGTCCTGTCCCTACAATCCAGTCCGCGCAAGAGACTTGGAATGACAAAGAATCCCATTCATAAACAATCATATAAAAATATACGACTATGACAAATGATGAAAACACTTACATCGGAATGTCCCTGCCGGAAGGAATACGGTACATCACCGTTTTTAAAAAAGGGGATTTTGAAAACTGCGGAAGAATACTCAGGACATTCTACCGTACGGAAGACAGGGTGAGAAAACTGCTCGCTTTGGGAAACCTGCTCCATCTGGGAGGCAGCCTCTCATCAAATGAAAACAAGACAAGTTGTTGGCCTTTGAATAATGGGAATCCCATTCACGAAGCAAAGGAAATATCCGGCAAGGAAAAGTTCTTCCTGCTCGGTGACTGGACTTACCTGTATGAAAATGGCAGATGGTTTCTGGGCTATGAAGGAAAAATCTATGAAATCAGCAATCCTGAATTTTCTGTCTTTGTTCCCGACAAGGACCATACGCCTTCCCCTCTGGACAAAGGACTTTCCTTTGCCGTAATCGGCGAAACGGGAAAACTGGAATTCACTCCGGAAATTGTCAACGGATGGGATACCTGGAAAAGCCTTCCCAAAAGAGTCAGTGAAAAAGGGAAAACGGTATATGTATTCCGCAAAACACAACTTATAAAAGTCATCAAACCTAAAAAACTGGAATCATGAAAGAAATCAATATGACAAAGGCTATATCATGTATGCCGGACAAATTCATCACAATGGAAATGGTTGAACTGGCCGCAGCCGAACACCGTCCGGAACTGGTCAACTATCTGCCGGAGAAATATATTACTTCTGAAATACTTGACAGTATCTTCAAAACAGATGATTACGGATGGCGTTCCTGGCAGCTTTCGAAGATACCTGAAGAAAAACGTAACCGCCAGATTTGTCTAAGGGCAATAAAGGCCGAAAAGAGTAATTTTCCTGACATACCGGAAAAATACAGGAACAGTGACATACTTGAATCGCTGTTCGCACACAGGAATTTCATGTACTACCTGCATCTGATACCTTCATCCTCATGGAACAACGGAACAGTCCGTGATGCAATATACTCCCTTTACCGTGACGTACAGCAAAACGGAGGTTACCGGTACTGTTCAGAGAGGTATGAACAGCAGTTCTTATATGAAACAAGCGTCATGCTTTCTTTCGTTCCGCGACAAGCCAAGGATTTCAGACTTTGGAAAGAACTGATCCATGACGGACGTATCGCAACCATGACTATCGACAAAATGATGCCTAAATGTTTCAAACAGGCAGCATACTACAAGGAATGGGCCATACGCTGTATCAAGGAAGTGGATACACGCTGGCTTGACTATGACACCGTATGGAAGGCCATCTGTCACAAGACAGGCAACCTGCATGGCATTTTCGATTCATACGGACATTACGAGTGGTTCTCCAAACATGCGGATGATGCCATGGCTGACAAAGCAATGGAGCTGGAACCTAACCTGTTTAACAAACTTCCCAGACGGTTCCGGACACCGGAAAGACTTATTCATACACTTGAAGTAAAAAGAGAAATCAACAGTTACAACTTCATTCTTGAACCGAACCTGATGACGAAAGAGGTTTGTATGGCACTGGCCAGAAGGGATTCGTTCTACCCTGATATTCCATCGGAACGCTGGACCAGGGAACTTGTGGAATATTTCACCGAATACGGCCATAGTCTGCGCTGGCTCCCTCAACTGCCGAAGAAACTACAGACCAGAAAACTTGCCGAGAAGGTTCTGAAGGAGAAGCCTCAATACTTCCATTATCTGCGGATGGAATTCATCACACCTGAAATGTCCAGGTTGTTATGTCAAAAAGACCAGGATAATATCCGGTATTTCAAGGAACGGGTCATGGAATTCCAAAAATATACAGGGCTTCCAGCCGAATTCTATGGATGTGAAACGGATTTCGAGCATATCAGGGACCGTGATGACAGCCGCCGATACTGCCGTATAGGACTCGCTTACATCGCCTTACAAAAATGTAAACGCGGATGGCATGAAAGTGAATATTATCTTATCATGACACGCCATCCCAACCGATATATGCCTGCCAAGACAGTGTTCAGAAAACAGATTACTACATTCCACCGGACATGGCTGGAAAAGACAATATGTGACAACGACCCGCAATTCCGGATTCCGAAGATTCAAAAGGATTTGAAAGATGTACAAGCCATGCGGTATTATGAGGTGGAACATATCCGTACTATACTGGGTTGCGAAATATTCCGCAACTCTTTCATGGGGCAGACAGTGGAATACTGTATCCGCAAGGACGGGCTGACCTACCATGACAGGAACATGGAAAGGCTCGCCTCCGGCCTGCAATACAAGATCCGTCAATTGAAGGAGCAGGCTGTACTCCCCAAAGGAACAGATGACTCTATGGAAATCAATGCAGAAACGGTACACCGCAATATGGGGTATTGTCTGATTGGAATAGAAGCCTTTGCGGAAGACTACGGACTGGACATAGCCCGGACCTATACCCTGAAAGAGCTGAAGGACGTTATCCATGAACAGGGATACAAGCCTTCACTGGAGAAATACAAAAAAGAAGTCCAACATCTAAATCTTATCTGAATATGAATATTTTCCAAAAAAGAATTGAAAACCTGTGCGATGAAATCATCGGCAGGATACTTGCACTGATGCAGGCAAACTCGGTTTCCGAAGTAATACTTAAAGACAATGACAATCCGGTTTACGTAATCTGGTTTGACAAGACCGGTGATCCGTGCGAATGCTCCGTACACAAGGTAACTGCCGTCGGAGAAGGAATCACACTTGAAGTCCATGATAAGATAACCGGAGAAAATTACAAGGTCACAAGCCGCCATGAGGCGGCTTTGGCCAATCCGGTGTGGCTTAACGAGATACTGGAAGCCATGACTAACATCTTTCAGATAAAAAATACAGGACTGGAAGAGAATGTTATATGTTGCAAATGTGGAGGAAATCATGTAGTCTGCAATGCCTTCATCAATCCGAATACAAAACAGTTCTATAATTATGATGATGAGTCATTCCTATATGGATGGTGTGAGAAATGTGACAATTATACCATTCTCTGCGACATAGAAGCTGTAAAAAAAGATATGGAAAACGGTTTTAAGGAATTTGTCGAAACATACGGGAGGAAACCTGAACTTGCAGAATGCGAAATTATATGGAAAGACAGTCTTAACACAGAAGACGTAAACATCGCCCTCACGGATATACCTGAAGAATATGATAATACAATATTTTTCTACTGTAAAAGCCTCTCTGATTTGAAATCACTGGCTGACTATGGAAAAGAGGATTTCATAGTAACGGGTTGTATCAACTTCACAGACTTGAGAAATAAAACATAAAATCTTTTTTATTTTCCAAAAGTTGCCTGATATGTAAACTTTATATATATTTGCGTCATGAAACAGGAACGGACCATATCAGCCTACAAGAATTATTTTATGGACTTTATCTCATCTCTCAGAAAAGAGGAAGCCCGTAAGATATACTACATTCTTGATATGCTGAAAGTACAGGAAAGGGTAAGCAGCAAGTTCGTAAAGTATCTGCGTGAAGAGCTCTATGAAATCCGTGCTGAATATGGAGGCAATATCTTCAGGGTATTCTTCATATTTGATGACGGGAACATCGTAATCCTGTTCAACGGATTTCAGAAAAAGACACAGAAGACACCGCCTTCTGAAATAGAAAAAGCATTAAAGATAAAGGAGGAGTATTATGAAAGCAAGAAATGAAAACCTGACCAGCATCGATGCTATCATGGATGCGGAATTCGGCAAGCCGGGAACACCTGAACGTGAGGAGTTCCGTAAGGAGGCATACGCCTACTGCATGGGACAGATTATATGTGATGCCAGAAAGAAGGAAAAGATGACCCAGTCCGAACTGGCTGAAAAAATCGGAACCAACAAGTCCTATATCTCCAGAATAGAAAAAGGTATTGTAGATCCGGGTATCAGTACGTTCTGCCGTATCATTGATGCACTCGGATTGAAGATTGAAATTGTCAAACCGGTATTATAATGGAAAATTATCAGGAAAAAGCCAGAGAAAACTTTTACCGCAACCGTCCATACGGCATTCACATTGATTATGCCCGAAAAGGATTTGTACTGTTCAATCACTATACAAATAGTCTCGGCAAACAGGAAACCGGTTCTATTGAAGGCCTTCCCCTTGAAAAGTTCGAGGATGTGGACGCGATACCATTGAACGGGAAAATTATAAAAAATGGTAACCAGACAACAGACATCTATTTCTATACAGACGATTCAAATCCTTACAAAAACATGAAGCTGGATATGGATGCTCTGAAACAGTATAATCGGTTCATTTATCCCCTGTCACTTTTTTTAGACAGGATATTATAACAAGACAGCCGTGAATCATGATAAATTCACGGCTGTTTTGTTTTCTATGGCATAAACAGTAATCTGTATTCTTCTTTTCTTCTCCTTTCTATTGACGGAATTTTCTTTCCCTTATAGTGACAATATCGTATGAAATCCGCATAAATGTCTCGGTTACCGGCTTCCAGTTTCCTTATCAACGTGCTTTTGGGCATCCTGCCATAACCGAGTAACCTATATGGTCCCACCTGGTATGCCAGACATGCAACCAAAAGTTATCCAAACCCCAGCATTATCCTAAAAATATAGTTTTTTATTCTGTAAATCATTCTGTTATAGGATGAATAGGTTTGGATAATACATTCCTATATCTTTGCTAATGGCACTAAAGCCAATAGGAAGAATATGAATATAGCACAGTTAAAATTAAGCCAGAAGAAGTTACTGGACAACCTCGTTTCCCGTGGTTATGACATTCAGTACATCAAAGGAGTAAAATTTGTTTTAAGACTTCTTTTTGAACATGAAGGATGTTTTCATTCGTATGAACAGTTTGCAGAAAAGTTTATCCGTACAAGGGGATATACAAAAGCGACATTGGATCTTAGGATGATGCATTTACGTACTATCCAAGCATATGATGAATTTGGGCACTACCCGGACAAGAAGTCCTTTGTTCCGTTATGCTATCCTTCCAGGTATAATATGCTTAACCCCAGTTTTCGGAAAGTTATAGACATTTATCGGAAGCGTGCCGCAGAACATAAAAAGAAGTCCACAGTAAAAATGGAAACCGATGCCGTTACAATGTTCCTTTTTGAGATGCAAAAGTTCCACGTCTCTTCATTGGATGAAATCAAAGAAGAACATGTTTTGTCCTTTTTCCTTAAAGAAGAACAGCAAAAGCGTTCAAGGACATATTGCGGTCACATAGCGTCAGCCCTTAAAGAGTTGGGGGATTTATACGACATGAAAAAAGTATTAGGTTATTTCCCTGATTTGAAATATGAAAGGAAAAACTTCAACTATCTTAAGGATGATGAAATCAATGTGATAAAAAATGCTTTGTCAGACTCTAACAATATTTTGACTTTCAGGGAAAAAGCTATAGTTTCATTGGCTTTATATACTGGCATAAGAGGATGTGACATTGCCAACTTGAAATTGACAGACATAGATTGGAAGAAGGAACGAGTCAGCTTCGTCCAGGAAAAGACTGGTAATCCGATAGTGTTGCCCCTTCTTCCCCATGTTGGAAACTCATTGTTTGATTACATACGGAATGAACGGGACAATGAGGCCGGATCCGTGTATCTGTTTCCCAACAAGAAGAATACGACAGAAAGGTTGGAGAACAAAAGTATCGGCACCATTGTCAATACAGTCTTTGAGAAACTAAACCTTAGAAAAGGTGAATCCGGGCGTGGAGTCAGCGTATTTCGGCACAACCTCGCCTCTAAATTACTTGGTAAAGGTACCGAGATTAGGGTCATCAGCCATATTTTAGGACATATCTGTTCTTCATCTATAGTCCCATATATAGATGCTGACATCCCTCATCTGAGAGAATGCGGAATCAATATTGAATGTTATCCAATAAGAAAGGAGTTGTTCGAATGAAAACAGATTCACATCTACCCCAATTTGCAGATTTGATGTCTGAATATGTCAATTTCATCTCCGGTATCGGAAAATGTGACTATATAACCCGCATATACCTGAACTCTTTCGCCAAGTACTGTATGAATCATGGCGGAGTGCTGTCGGATGATATTATCTCCGGATGGGCATCAAGGACAGATAAGGAAAGCTATTATACAAACCGTAACAGATGCATTATTTTGAGGCGCTTCATCCGTTATATCCGGTCGAAATATGGGGCACCGTTCAAATTGCCATCATATCCTCCGGATATAAAATACACACCTAAGCCAAAGCGTATTCCTGTTTCAGAACAGCCATACTCTTATTCCGCAATATCCCATATAGTCAAGAAATATGAACTTTACAAAAGAGCTTCTGGGAAATTCAGTAGGCGGACAATGGACAAGATTCGCCGTTTCAATGACTTCTGCGCTCAAAATTATCCGTCAGCCGAAGTTCTTACAGAAGAAATTGTCCTTGATTATTGCAAGAAGAAAAAAACGGAATCCGCAAAGTCATGCAATAACAGAATTGTAGGTGTCAGAGGATTTCTGAAATATGCGAATAGCCGTGGTTTTGTAAATATTCCTCTTCCATCCACCATTCCAAGAGTCAATGTCACATCATTCGAACCACATCCGTTTACTCCAGAAGAGCTTGCAAGATTCTTTAATGAAGCGGACAATCTCGAACCTCCAATAAATTGCCGTGACATGAGGGCTGCGCTTATGAAAGTGGAAGTTCCGGTCTTTTTCCGACTTTTGTACAGTACAGGGATGCGTACAACAGAAGCCCGTCTGCTCAGAGTAGAAGACGTAGACTTGCAATCCGGTGTTATAAATATAAGATACACAAAGAGCATAGATGAACATCGGGTTGCCTTGCACGAATCCATGTGGTCGCTATTGCAGATGTATAATGTCAAAATGGAAAATCTCATGCCCGGAAGAAAGACATTCTTTCCTAACGAGTATGACAAACCATATTCCGGAGAATGGGTAACGGCAAGTTTTAAGAAAGTATGGAAGAAAGTCAGTACGGCACACGCAAGAGCATATGATTTTCGCAGTCACTATGCGGTCGTGAACATAAACGGTTGGGATCACTGCGGCATTGAATGGATGGACAAACTCTTATATCTCAGCCGTTCCATGGGACACCGTTACATTCAAAACACATTATATTATTACAGGCTTGTACCGCTGTTTGCACACCAGTTGGAAAATCTGACAGGATGTGGGTATGAAGAACTTTTGCCTGATTTAAACGACTATTTTGAATATGAAGACTAAAGCAGAACATTCAATTATCGCCGATGCCATCCATGAGTGGCATACGGTCTATCTTCCGTGTATAAGGAATCTGAGCCATAACGCTTTAAAATCATACGGAGAGGGAATGGGAATCTATATAGACTTCCTTGAATCCTCAAAAGGAGTCACATCAAATACACTTTGTGGGGAATGCTTCCGTAAGGACTGGATTGAAGAATGGATTGCGTGGCTGAAAGAAGTAAGAAAATGCAGCCCGCAAACATGCAATCATCGCCTCTCCATATTGAAAAATTTCCTCCGTTTCCTTGCGCACAAGAAAATCCAATTCATAAAATATGATTGTGATGCCGCTGAAATAAAAAGAATGCAGCAACCTAAAAAACAAGTGGAAGTAATCACAAAAGATACAATCAAACGGATTTTTGCAAGCATCAATACACGTACATTGATAGGTAAGAGGGATTTTGCCTTGTTCAATCTTCTATATAGTACCGGAACAAGAATAGATGAAATATTATCATTGAGGCTGTCGGCACTGCACCTGGATGAAACGAAAGGTTACATTCTTGTTTTGGGTAAAGGGAATAAACAACGTACCATTTATTTGTTGAACAGCATGGTAAGAATACTGAGACATTATGTGAAGTTGTTCCATCCGGCAAATCCGTTACCTTCTGATTTTGTATTTTTCCCCATATATGGCCATGCAAACAAAAAAATCACTTCAGAAGCGATTAGCAAGCGGTTGAAAATGTATGTTAGGATTGCGTCTCAGGGGCTACTTGAAATTCCTGTAGATTTTCATTGCCATAGTTTTCGGCATGCACGGGCTACCCATTGGTTGGAAGACGGTGTAAACTTGGCGCAGATACAAAAACTATTGGGGCATGAGAGCATTGAAACGACAATGAAATACGTAGGAGTTTCATCAGAACAAATGATACAAGCTTTATGCTCTATGGAAGACAATCTGACTTTAGGCGTTGAAAAGAAATATAAGAAAATCAGAAATAAAGATTCATTAGCAACAGTTCTTGGATTGAGATAATACTTAGTAATAAATGAGTGACTGTTCTTGAATAATGGAACAATCACTCTTTATTATCTGCTACCAAAATATAACAATTTACTGATATTCAATATAGTAAAGAGTCAAGTTGGGATAATATTTTGGTTTGGATAACTGCTCCTGGGTACATTAGCTTATAATGTGGGACCGTTCCGGCTCTTGGGCAGCGGAAAGATACCCAAAAGCAAGCTGATCCGAAAGCTGGAAGCCGGTGACAGGGACATCTATAAGGAGTATATATCCT